>NZ_JBWAVA010000027.1:0-48245 GCF_056121505.1 Paenibacillus sp. LS-5
GGCGCGCGGCCTCTGCAGGGCCGCCGCCGCGCTTGCCGCGTCCGCCAGCCGGCGCACCGCCGCTGGCCTCTGCCGCTGCGCGCGGCTCTTCTCCGGCGCGTGCTACCGCGCCGGGCTTGCCCTTGCCGGCGTGTGCTGCGCCGCCGGTTTTGCCCTTGCCCGCGCCGCCAGCGCTGCCGGGCTTGCCTTTACCGCCGGTGCGGCCCTTGCCGCCGCCGGCTTTGCCACCAGGCGGCTTGGCGAAGCCGCCGCCACCGTTCCCACGGCCGCCTTTGCCTCCGCGGCCGCCACCATAGCTGCGGTGCTCACCTGCCGCGCGTGGCTTCATGTCGACCAGCTCGAAATCGATCGTATGGTCATCCATATTAACCTTGGCGACACGGATCTTCACCTCGTCACCGATGCGGAACACCTTGGAGGTCCGCTCGCCGATGAGCGCCATATGGGCTTCGTCGAAGTGGTAGTAATCATCGCTGAGCGCGCTAAGGCGGATCAGGCCTTCGACGGTATTCTCCAGCTCGATGAACATACCGAAGCTGGTAACACTGCTGATCATGGCATCGAACTCCTCGCCGACCTTGTCCTGCATGTACTCCGCTTTCTTCAGCTGTTCTGTATCACGCTCAGCTTCAACGGCTACACGCTCGCGTTCTGAGGACTGCTGGGCAATATCCGGCATCCGACTGGCTAGGTATTCATGACGTTTCTCTGTAAGCGCCCCGCCATTCTCGATGACCTCACGCATGACACGGTGAATGACAAGGTCCGGATAACGACGGATCGGCGACGTGAAGTGGGAGTAGAATTCTGCTGCCAGCCCAAAGTGGCCGGTGCTCTCCGCATCATATTTCGCCTGCTTCATAGAGCGCAGCATCATGGTACTGATGACGGTCTGCTCCTTCGTCCCTTGAATCTGCTCCAGCAGATCCTGCAGGGCGCGGGGGTGTACCGAATTGCCCCGGCCTTTGACATGATAGCCAAAGTTCGCTGCGAAGGCCATGAAGTTCTGAAGCTTCTCCGGGTCCGGGTCTTCGTGAATCCGGTAGAGGAACGGCACCTTCAGCCAGTGGAAATGCTCAGCCACAGTCTCGTTGGCCGCCAGCATGAATTCCTCGATAATCTGTTCGGCCACGGAACGCTCGCGTTTTACGATATCTATGGCCTTGCCGCTCTCATCGACAATAATCTTGCTCTCTTCAAAATCGAAATCAACTGCACCGCGGCGCATCCGGGCATCGCGCAGCTTCATCGCCAGCTCTTTCATCAGTCGGAAGTCGTCAATCAGCGGAGCATAGCGCTCCAGCAGCTCGGGGTCTTCGTCCTCGACGATTTTGCGGACATCAGAATACGTCATTCTTTCTTTGGTGCGGATTACGCTTGTAAAGACATCATGCTTCACGACCTTCATATGCTCGTCGAATTCCATCTCACAGGACATCGTCAGCCGATCCACCTTGGGATTCAAACTGCAGATCCCGTTCGACAGACGATGAGGCAGCATTGGAATTACCCGGTCGACCAGATACACGCTGCAGCCGCGGTCATACGCTTCTTTATCCAGCTCAGAGCCTTCGCGTACGTAATAACCAACGTCAGCGATATGCACGCCCAGCTTGTAATGTCCATTCTCCAGACGAGATACGTTTACTGCATCATCCAAATCTTTGGCGTCCGCACCATCGATGGTAACGATGTTCAGCCCGCGCAGATCCCGGCGTCCCTGCTGAACGATCTCATCCTCCGTAATCGAATCCGGGGCCTGCTCCGCTTCATGCATCACTTCACCCGGGAAAGCCTCCGGCAGCTGGTGCTTGCGGATCACTGACAGAATATCCACTCCCGGGTCATCCTTATGCCCGAGAATCTCAATAATTTCTCCCTCAGCCGCTGCTCGGCCTTCCGGGTAATTCACAATGCGGACTACGACCTTTTCACCGTCAACCGCCCCTTTGAAGGACTGCTTCGGAATAAAAATATCCCGGTTAATCCGCTTGTCATCCGGCAGCACAAAGCCATAGGTTTCCAGACTCTGGAACACACCTACGGTCTGCAGCACCCCTCTTTTGACGATCCGTACGACTTCACCTTCCATCCGCCCGCCAGACGGACTACGCGATGTAATGCGAACCAGCACGATATCACCGTTCATCGCACCCTTCAGATCATTGGCATTGATATAGATATCGGGATGATCGCGGTCATCCGGGATGAGAAAAGCAAACCCCTTCGCGTGTGCCTGCACACGTCCTCGCACCATATCCATACGCTCCGGTACCCCATAGCGGGCATTGCGGGTCAGGATCATTCTTCCGTCTTGCTCCAATGAGAGCAGTAAATCTTCGAATGCTTTGAACGCCTCGCTCTCCTCAATAGCGAAATGACTCACCAGTTCATCATAAGTGAGCGGTTTATAAGCGGTCTCCCGCATGAAATCCAATAATTGTTCCTGTGTTATCAAATTAGTCACCTCGGCCCTCCGCAGCATTCGTGTGCTGCTGGCATATGTATGTCTTGTCCTGTATTGCCTGTGCGTATCCCAGTAAATTTTACCTTTATATACTCATACCCTAGTATACACGAAATCAATCCCCGGCATCCCTTTTATGATCAACCGATGGTTCAAGCAATAGAAAATTCCATCATCGAAAAACCGTATCTTTCAAAACAACCCCGCAAAGTAAAACCTGGGCATTGAAGCTTACTCAGGTACTTTGCGGGGCCCCTTTAGACAAATATAATCTAAGCTCCATACAAAAAAGCCTCCGCTCCATAAGAACAGAGCGAAAGCTTGTTGTTAGCAATCTAGTCAACCAGAACAGCCACAAGGATCGACATAATGAAGAATCCTGCTGCCAGTCCAACCGTTACGCGTTGCAGTACTAGCTCCATACCACGCGCTTTGGTCTTACCAAAGAGATGCTCAGCACCGCCGGAGATGGCACCGGAAAGACCTGCGCTTTTCCCCTTTTGCAGAAGAACGACCGCAATCAGACCGACGGAAAAAATCAGGAGCACTACTTTCAAAAAGATATCCATTCACTTCCACCTCCTACGTCCAAGCATCACTATCTATGCTAATTTAAATTTCACGAATTCATAAACAGCATTTTTATTTTATCATAGGAGAGATTCGAATACAACTGATTGAGAGTAGATAGGCAAAAAAAGCCTGCCGGGTTCGGCAGGCTCTGTATTTATTTTTCTCAAAAGAAATTATCTTTTGAGATTGTAGAAGGATTTCAGGCCGTTGTATTGAGCCAATTCGCCCAGTTCGTCTTCAATGCGAAGCAATTGGTTGTATTTAGCAACACGGTCTGTACGGGAAGGAGCACCTGTTTTGATCTGACCTGCGTTAGTTGCAACTGCGATGTCAGCGATTGTGCTATCTTCGGATTCACCGGAACGGTGAGAGATAACTGCTGTGTAACCAGCACGTTTAGCCATTTCGATAGCATCGAAGGTTTCAGTCAATGTACCAATTTGGTTAACCTTAACCAGGATGGAGTTACCGATACCTTTTTCGATACCTGTAGCAAGACGCTCAGTGTTAGTAACGAACAAGTCGTCACCAACCAATTGGACTTTATCGCCCAATTTTTCAGTAAGCAATTTCCAACCTTCCCAGTCGTCTTCGGACATACCGTCTTCGATGGTGATGATAGGATACTTCTCAACCCATGAAGCAAGAAGGTCAACATACTCAGCGGAAGTGTAAGATTTACCTTCGCCAGCAAGTGTGTATTTACCGTCTTTGTAGAACTCGGTGGAAGCAACGTCCATACCCAGGAATACGTCAACACCTGGTTTGTAGCCGGCTTTTTCGATAGCTTCGATGATTGTAGTGATTGCTTCTTCGTTCGAACCAAGGTTCGGTGCGAAACCACCTTCGTCACCTACAGCAGTGTTCAGGCCTTTGGACTGTAGTACGGATTTCAGGTTGTGGAAGATTTCTGCACCTGTACGAAGAGCTTCTTTGAAGCTTGGAGCACCTACAGGAAGAACCATGAACTCTTGTACGTCGATGTTGTTGTCAGCATGTTCACCACCGTTGATGATGTTCATCATTGGTACTGGAAGAGTTTTAGCGTTGAATCCGCCCAGGTATACGTACAAAGGAATATCCAAAGCTGTTGCAGCTGCGCGAGCTACGGCCATAGATACTGCCAGGATTGCGTTAGCGCCTAGCTTGCCTTTGTTAGGAGTTCCGTCCAAAGTGATCATCAGTTTGTCGATGCCCACTTGGTCAAGAGCGTCCATACCGATTACTTCTGGAGCGATAATTTCATTTACGTTCTCAACAGCTTTCAGAACACCTTTACCCATGTAACGGGATTTGTCGCCATCACGAAGCTCTACAGCTTCATGAGCGCCAGTGGAAGCGCCGGAAGGAACGATAGCGCGGCCTTTAGCGCCGGATTCCAGATAAACATCAACCTCTACAGTCGGGTTACCGCGGGAGTCAAGGACTTCGCGTGCATATACGTCAGAAATAATAGTCATATAAGTTAATCTCCTTTTAAATATGGTTTTGGTATTCGTTAATTACTTAGGGGGTATTACTTATTTGCGGCTGGCAATCATGGACTGTCCGGTCATTTCCGCAGGCTGCGGAAGTCCCATCAGGTCCAGAATAGTCGGTGCCACATCTGCGAGAATACCGGATTCGCGCAGTACAACATTTTCGGTGGTTACAATGAAAGGAACCGGGTTGGTGGTATGTGCCGTGAACGGACGACCATTCTCGTCAAACACCATATCCGCATTACCGTGGTCGGCAATGATGATTGCAACGCCACCTTTGGCTACGACTGCATCCACAACCTTACCCACACATTCATCCGTTACCTCTACTGCCTTGATGGTTGGCTCCAGCATGCCGGAGTGTCCTACCATGTCAGGATTGGCAAAGTTCAGGATAATGGCATCTTGTCTGTCTGCTTCGATCTCCGCTACGCAGGCCGCCGCCACTTCGTATGCGCTCATCTCAGGCTTAAGATCATAGGTTGCCACTTTTGGGGAGTTGATCAGAATACGGGTTTCGCCAGGAAGCTCTTCGTCGCGTCCACCGCTGAAGAAGAAGGTTACGTGCGGATACTTCTCAGTTTCCGCGATACGCAGCTGCTTCTTATTCTGCTGTACGAGCACTTCACCCAGCGTATTGTCCAGGTTCTTCGGCGAATACGCCACATAACCTTGAACCGTTTCGCTGAAAGTAGTCAAACATACAAAATGCAGGTTCTGCGGGAACAATGGACCCCGGTCGAAACCGCGGAAATCTGAATTCGTGAATACCTGGGACAGCTGAATGGCACGGTCCGGGCGGAAGTTGAGGAACACGACGGAATCGCCGCTCTCTACAGTCGCTGTCGGTTTGCCTTCGCTGTCTACAATTACACTAGGTTCAACAAATTCGTCATACACAGAATTCTGGTAAGATCCAGTGATTGCCTGCAGAGCATCAGTGTACTTAGGGCCTTCGCCATAGACCATAGCGCGGTATGCCTTCTCTACACGTTCCCAGCGTTTGTCACGGTCCATCGCGAAATACCGTCCGGATACCGTAGCAATCTTGCCTACGCCTACTTCCTCAATCTTCGCGATCAGATCCTGAATGAACTTTTGTCCACTGTCAGGAGGTACATCGCGGCCATCCATGAAAGCATGGATATACACTTCGTGCATATCTTCTTTTTTGGCCAGATCGAGCATAGCAAACAAATGTTTGATATGGCTATGCACCCCACCGTCGGATACAAGCGCATACAGGTGAAGCTTCTTGCCAGTTGACTTAGCGCTTCTTACAGCTGCAACCAGTGTTTCGTTCTCAAAAAATTCCCCGTCACGGATCGACTTGTCGATACGGGTCAGGTCCTGATATACAATCCGGCCGGCACCGATGTTAAGGTGACCCACTTCGGAGTTACCCATCTGTCCTTCCGGCAGTCCCACAGCTTCGCCGCAAGCGGTAAGCGTGGTGTTCGGATACTGTTTCAGGTAGCGGTCATAGTTCGGCTTGTTGGCTTGGGCAACAGCATTGCCTTCAGTCGTGTTGCGCAGACCGAAACCATCCATGATGATCAAAGCAACCGGTTTTGGTGCTGACATCCTTACTTCGCCCCCTCAACCAATGAAACGAACGAAGCAGGCTGCAGACTGGCACCGCCGACGAGCGCGCCGTCGATGTCACTTTGACTCATATACTCCGTAACATTCTCAGGCTTCACACTACCGCCGTATTGAATACGCACGGCTTCAGCAGTCGCTTCATCGTACAGGTCTTTTACAAGTGTACGGATGTAGGCGATAACTTCATTAGCATCCTGGGAAGTAGACGATTTGCCTGTGCCGATAGCCCAGATTGGCTCATAAGCAATAACTACACTTGCAGCCTGTTCCGCACTAAGGCCGGCAAAAGCGCCTTCGGTCTGAACTTTGCATACGTCTTTTGTCTGGTTAGCTTCGCGCTCTTCAAGCTTTTCGCCTACACAGACAATTGGAGTGATGCCGTGGCGGAATGCCGCATGCATCTTCTTGTTCACGATTTCGTCTGTTTCGCCAAAGTATGCACGGCGTTCAGAGTGACCGATGATTACATAATCTACGCCAAGGTCTTTCAGCATTACGCCGCTGATTTCGCCTGTGTAGGCTCCGTTGTCTTCAAAGTGCAGGTTCTGTGCGCCAATCTTGATGCTGGTACCCTTGGCCGCTGCAACCAGTGCCGGCAGATTCGTGAATGGTGCGCAGATTACAGTTTCTACGCCTTTCACTTCTGCCTGGCCTTTGACTTCAGCGAAAAAGCCTTCCGCTTCGGAAACTGTTTTGAACATCTTCCAGTTACCGGCGATAATAGGTGTTCTGCTCATAGTAATGGATTGCCTCCTTCTACCTTCTACGTCTTACTTGTCGTTCAGTGCTTCTACACCAGGAAGAGCCTTGCCTTCCATGAACTCGAGTGATGCGCCGCCGCCAGTGGAGATGTGGTCCATCTGATCAGCCAGGTGGAATTTCTCAGCAGCCGCTGCGGAATCACCACCACCGATAACAGTGTAGCCTTCGGTAGTTGCGCAAGCCTTAGCTACGGCAATTGTACCTTCAGCAAAGATGTCAATTTCGAATACGCCCATAGGTCCGTTCCAAACCACCAGCTTGGAGTTTTTGATAATATCGGCATAAATTTCACGGGTCTTCGGACCGATATCCAGACCTTCCCAGCCTGCAGGAATATCCGTTACATCTACAACCTTGGTGTTGGCATCTGCACCGAACTTGTCAGCGACTACAACGTCAACCGGAAGCACGAAGTTTTTACCCAGCTTTTTGGCTTTCTCGATGAATCCAAGTGCCGCATCGATTTTATCGTTGTCGACCAGGGAATTCCCAATTTCGTAACCTTGAGCTTTGGTGAACGTGTAAGAAAGGCCGCCGCCGATCAGAACATTGTCAGCCAGAGTCAGAAGGTTATCGATAACGTCGATTTTGTCTTTAACTTTAGAACCACCGATGATGGCGGTGAAAGGACGTTCAGGGTTCGACAGAGCTTTACCCAGTACGGACAGTTCTTTCTCCATCAAAAGACCGGATACGGCCGGCAGGAAGTGGGCGATACCTTCAGTGGAAGCATGCGCACGGTGAGCTGCACCGAATGCGTCGTTGACGAACAGATCAGCCAGTTCTGCGAACTGCTTAGCCAGTTCAGGATCGTTCTTTTCTTCGCCCGGATAGAAACGGACATTTTCAAGCACAAGCACATCACCATCGTTCAGTTCAGCGATCTTTGCTTTTACTGCATCGCCGATAGCTTCGTCAGCTTTTGCTACTGGTTTGCCAAGCAGCTCTGACAGACGTACAGCAGCCGTTGTCAAACGCATGGAATCAACAAATTGGCCTTTAGGACGGCCCATGTGGCTGGCCAGAATGACCTTTGCACCGTTCTCAATCAGGTATTTAATCGTTGGAAGGGTTTCGCGGATACGGGTATCATCAGTGATCTTGCCGTCTTCCACTGGCACGTTGAAATCTACACGTACGAATACGCGCTTGCCTTTTACTTCTACATCACGGACACTTTTTTTGTTCATGATTAAATTTCCTCCACACCCAAAATTGGTACAACCACGAATTCATTTAGAAAGAGCGGAAACAAGGAACTTCTGTTTCCGCTCTATAGATACTGCTTATGGGAAATCGGTATTATTTAGCCAGCTTAGCGAAGTGTTCCAAAGTGCGAACGAGCTGTGCAGTGTAGGACATTTCGTTGTCGTACCAAGCAACGGTTTTAACCAGTTGTTTGTCGCCGACAGTTAGAACCTTAGTCTGTGTAGCATCGAACAGGGAACCGAAAGTCATACCTTTGATATCGGAAGATACGATTTCATCTTCAGTGTAGCCATAAGTGTCTGGATCGGAAGCGGCTTTCATAGCTGCATTCAGTTCTTCAACAGTAACATTCTTTTCAAGAACAGTAACGAGCTCAGTCAGGGAACCAGTAGCAACAGGCACACGTTGTGCAGCGCCGTCCAGTTTGCCTTTCAGTGCTGGGATTACCAGACCGATTGCTTTTGCAGCACCGGTAGTGTTAGGGATGATGTTCTCAGCAGCAGCGCGGGCGCGTCTGAAGTCGCCTTTAGCGTGTGGAGCATCAAGTGTGTTCTGGTCGCCAGTGTAAGCGTGGATAGTAGTCATCAGGCCTTCAACGATTCCGAACTTGTCGTTCAGAACTTTTGCCATAGGAGCCAGGCAGTTAGTTGTGCAAGATGCACCGGAGATTACAGTTTCAGTACCATCAAGGATGTCATGGTTAACGTTGTAAACAACGGTCTTCATGTCGCCAGTAGCTGGAGCAGAGATTACTACTTTTTTAGCTCCGCCTTTCAGGTGCTTTTCAGCTGCTTCTTTAGTTGTGAAGAAACCTGTGCACTCCAGAACGATATCTACGCCCAGGTCGCCCCAAGGAAGTTCTTCAGGATTGCGGTTCGCAAGAACCTTAACTTCTTTGCCGTTTACTTTGAAGAAGCCGTCATGTACTTCAACGTCCCCTTGGAATTTACCTTGAGTTGTATCATATTTAAGCAAATGAGCAAGCATCTTAGCGTCAGTCAAGTCATTGATTGCTACCACTTCGATACCTTCTACATTTTGAATACGGCGGAATGCAAGGCGTCCAATACGTCCAAAACCGTTAATACCAACTTTTACACTCATTGAATAGTTCCTCCTAGATTTCGTTTTATTTATTCAAGACAGGCCGTGAGGCTCGTCAAGACAACAATGTTAAGTATAATGCATAAACCCTTTGCTTGCTTCCCATATTATGGAATTTATAGGACTGCCTGGACCTGATTGTCAATTTCTTTACCAATTTCGATAGCCGCCGCCTCATCGGTAACGAGTATATCCTCCTGCCCGAAACGAAGCATCGCATGGATGGCTTTGGACTTTCGTTTGCCTCCGGCGATACCGACAACGACTTCCGTGCGGATAATATCCTCTAGGCGGAGCCCCATAGTCAGCATAGTATGAACAACCTGACCTTCTTCATTGAAATAATAGCCGAACGATTCGGCAACCGCTCCTTCTCCCTGGATTTCTGAGACTGTAGCCTCATCCAGCTTACGGCGGCGGGTCATTTCAATGGCATCCCCAATACCATGCACAATAATTCGCGACCTGCGGATAATTTGTACAATCTCCCCAATGTTCGCATCGAGCCCCAGGGACTGGTAAGCATCTTCACTAAGTAAATCAGGCACATGCAGAAGGCGGTAATTAGCCCCCATCCGTTTGGCCATCTTTGAAGCAATCGTGTTGGCCTGAATCTCCATGCTCTCACCCAATCCCCCGCGCGCTGGTACAACCCAAGCGTTCTTATAGGAAGGAGATAACGGAGGTGTGAGCTGATCAGCCATTTCAGCAAGCGTTGAACCACCCGTAACGGCAATGGTATCATCCGACCGCAATACACCTAGCAATGCTTTGGCGCCCGCGCGTCCGAGCTCACGTTTCGTGAATGGCGAGGTTTCGCAATCACCAGGGACCACAATAACTTTGTTCAGACCATACGTTGTACGAATTTTCTCTTCCAGATCATCCAGGCCAAACAGGCTCTTGGCGATTGGCTCCAGCAGGTCAAGCAGTCTGCGCCCCGCATCGCTTACGCGCATGCCTACGCTCTCGATCTCAATGAGCCCTTGCGATTTCAGAAGATCCGTCTCGGCGCGCAGCACCCGCTCAGTCATATCGAGCGAAGCGGCAAGCGTTCTGCGCCCAATAATATCGGACAGCATGATCTGATGTAGAATCGTGTAACGTCTCTTAAGGGTTTCCATGAGATCAGGCAGAAGCTGCTTTTGGATTTCTAATAAATTACGCATGCTTTCACTCCTGCAACTTCGTCTTCCTCTTATTCCCTTGTTCATGGTCTTAAAATGTCCCGGGTTAACTTTTTAAGTCCCACCCATATTCTACCCAAATATTACGCGGAGTGCAAGTCTTCCGTGAGTATAATTCTCAACCTCTTTTCATCTTATACATCTGGTGGGTAATGGAAAGTGCTGAAAGTCCCGTGACCCTAAGATAAAAGCCCAGGCTGCTGAATATCCACGCACGCTTGCGGCTGACAATGGAGAAGAAAACAAAGATATTTTGCAGCAAAATGATTAGCCGTTGCATTTACAGCCTAAATGGATTATAATAATTTCTGTTGCGCCCGTGGTCCAATGGATATGACGTAGGCCTCCGAAGCCTGAGATCCAAGTTCGATTCTTGGCGGGCGCGCCATTAATTTCATCTTTGTACATAATTTAGCAGCTGTACCTATACTACTTAACCAAAGAGCCACTTGTTGGCTCTTTTTTTATTAACTAAGTTTGACTTTCTTTGACTTTTTGTTTGAATTTGTTTATCATGTGGTTAATACGGTAACAGTAAAAATGAACACATTCGAAGAACCAATTCAAGGAGGTTTTCCACGTGAGTTATATTCCTATGGTAGTAGAACAGAGCAACCGCGGTGAGCGCGCTTATGACATCTATTCCCGCCTGCTGAAGGACCGCATCATTTTCCTCGGAACGGAGGTTAATGACGTGGTAGCCAATTCCATCATCGCACAAATGCTCTTCCTGGCTGCCGAGGATCCGGATAAGGATATTCACCTGTATGTGAACAGCCCTGGCGGTTCCATCACAGCCGGAATGGCTATATTTGATACAATGCAATATATTAAGCCGGATGTCTCCACCATCTGTGTGGGCATGGCCGCTTCCATGGGGGCTTTCCTGCTGAATGCCGGTGCCAAAGGCAAACGATTTGCACTGCCGAACAGTGAAATTATGATCCACCAGCCGCTGGGTGGAGCGCAGGGTCAGGCTACAGACATCGAAATCCGTGCCCGCCGTATCCTTAAGCTTCGCGACAAACTGAACCGTATCTTGTCCGAACGTACTGGCCAACCGCTGGAGCGTATCGAAAAGGATACAGACCGCGACTACTTCATGAGTGCTGCTGATGCAGCTGAATATGGTATCGTCGATAAAGTTATCGAGAAGACGCTGCCTACCGGCGTATAATTCAGAAGAACATACAAAGAGGCTGCCTGGACCATTATGGTCTGAGCAGCCTCTTTTGCATTATATAGTAGCAGTTTGTTATCGCAGCCGGCCGTAACCTAAGGCATCCAGCTTCCCGGCAATTATACGGTAGCCTCTGCCGTTTGGATGCACATGGTCCAGTGACAGCAATCCATGCTCATTGCCGGCGAACTCATGATAGATGGAGGCAAACCCGCATACACTGCTGCTATAGCCCGCTACATAGCCGTTAAACTGCCTTACCCAGTCTGTAGCTTCCGTGAACTGAGGATAAGGATTATAAAGTCCAACCATCCGGATGATAAAGGGGCGGCGGCTGCCGTTCTTGAGCTGCCAGAGAGAACCCATAATCCCGCTGAAATTTCTTTTGCACTCACGAAGTGCCCGTTCCAGCGCTGGAGACAGGTCACCTGGACGAAAGGAGACGGCTTTGGCTGCCTTAATCAGGTCGTTCCCGCCTATGGACAATGTAATAATATCTGCATCCCGGATCGCTTGGCGCATTATGGGTGCACTGCCTAGACGCTGCCCCAATGCAGCCGTAGTTAGACCATTGATGCCAAGGTTGGCTACGCCAACTGGTGCACGGAGCCGGCTCTCTGCCATTTTGCGGTATACAGGTACAAAACCGTTGCCCGGAAGAGCTCCGAATCCGGTTGTCAGGGAATCGCCAATGGCTGTGTACAGATAACTCATTTCCTTCCCCCCTCTTCATAAGCTAGTTTCTCCTATAGCTTATGAATGCGAGAAGTGCCTGGTCACAGAAAGGTATCCCTACACGGCATTAGCGGAGCGGGTTAATCTACTCTTTTATAGTAGACTATACTTATTTCAGCCCAGCGAATGGGCTGCTTCCATCTGGAAGAAGCTCCTTGAAGGTGAACTCATACTCCGGGAACCCGGAAGCATAGGCTGTGTATTCGTAGAGCTGGAAGAAAACGGCCAATCTCCCGTCCTTCACATAAAAATTCTTCTCTGTATTCAGGCCCGTGAACCCTCCCAGGTAACCGCCCTCTGCCTTAATGAGCTTGGATAGCTTCGCATTAAGCTCCTTTTTATAGTTCGGGTTGGCTTTCAGCAAATCCCCGATCAGGAGGCGCTTGCCGTCCTTCAGTGAGAATGTGAACGCATTGTTGTAAGTCATCCCGTGAGCACCCCCAAGATAGCTATACTGGTTCGTGATCAGACTGAGTATGCCGTCCTGGTTGTAGGTGATCACATAACCCCCGTCGAATTCATACGGCCGGTCATCCGAGGATTTATTCGCAATCTCCTTCTCCGCGTCAGCTGCAAACTTGGTGAAGGTCTGCTTTATCGTGTCATTAATCGTTTGCTGGGCCTTGGCATTCGCCAGACCACTGATTTGCGGGTAATCCAGTTTGATTGGTGCATCTTCACGGTCCTTGTCGATACTCTCCGTCTTAACAGTGATGGCATTTTGCGGTTTGCTGATGACATTCAGTCGACCTGTAGACGCACTCCAATCACCTTTATACCCCAGAAAATCATTCAGCAGGTCTAATGGAACAAACAGACGATTGTTGATGTTCACGGCTTGATATTCATTAATATAAAAGTTATTCACTGAAATCGAAATCTCGTAATCGGTAACAGACAACTTAACCTTAGATGTTCCTTTGCCAATCGTATAGGCTTGTTCTGTCTTGTCGTAGGTTAACTGCATCCCCAGAGAATCCCGCAAAAACGTCACCGGGACCCAAACTTTCCCCTCACGGACAATGCCGGTCTGCGGCGTGATTTTGCCGTTCACCTTCAGCACTACTAGCGAGTGTTCTGGATTGGTCTGAACCGTAGCCGAAGCTGCCTGACTCGTCTCTGCCGGCAAAAGCCCTCCGCTTAGCAGAATCCCCGCCGCCATGATCCCTGCGCCCCACACATGGGCTTGTTTCTTCTTGATGTTCTTCATATGATTATCCCCTTCCGCTAGCCTCATTTCCACTCTTCCCATTATAGAGACATCAGGAGCAGCCATTGTTACAAAGCCCTTTACAATTTCTTAAGCTTCGATGGGCTTTTCAGGGCTCCTTATTACATTTCTTTAAACAAAATGAGAGATTTCCACAACCATTCCCCTCAAAAATAAAAAAGGCACTGTTCCCCACTGTAGCCAGCAGAAAAAGTGCCTCTTGAGCAAACAGACTATTTCAGCTCATACATTACGCTAAGCTGCGTTGAAACCTTTACTTCCCCCGGTTCAACGGAAGTGCCGCCAGCAGTATCTGCTGCTGCTTTGGACATCACCGCATTCTCCATGTAGACCACAGGATTGTTGCCGTCATCATTCTGCGTGACTGTAACGACCTGGCCCAGACTGCGTTTGGCCGCTTTGGCAATAGCACCAGCTTTTACATCGGCATTGGCCATGGCCTTCTCAATCACCTGCGCTTCGAATGCAGACGGATCTTCAATAGCAAATTGTGCATTACCAATGTTGTTCGCTCCTGCAGTAGAAACGGCATCCAGCAACTGTCCAACCTTGGCCAGATCACGATAGGTTACCTTCAGCGTATGCTGCGCAATGTAGCCTTTAATCTGCTGACCATCTTTTTCAGTATAGCTGTAGTTCGGTTGTACGCTGAATTGAGTGCTCTGAATGTCTTTATCTGCAATGCCCCAAGTGGTTTTCAGCAGTGCGGTAATCTTGGCGATTTTGGCTCCATTGGTTTTTTGAGCCTCTTCCGCCGTTGCCGCAGTAGTGTTGACCCCGATGGACAGATAGACAACATCCGGTTTGATGGAAAGTTCTCCTTTACCGATCACATTGACGACGTTTTTCTGCACTTCATCGGCGGCGTAAGCCTTCTCAGGACCCTGGAATGCTCCGCTCAAAGCCATCCCCCCCATCATCAAACTCCCTGCCAGCATTACTACTCCAAGCTTTTTGCTCCATGTATTCATGTCTGCTATCCCCTTTCGCTATTTGTAATTGTTGTTGGTACTCTCTAGACGATGCAGCTTGGCAAAAGTTGCATATTACCTCATTGGATAAGAAAGAAATTATACAAGACTGCCAGAACACCTATCTATACCCTTATCCTTTTCAATGCACATCTATACACAGACAATAAAAAAAGCCCCGGAGGGCTTTTAGTCATGCCATTAAAAAGTAAGGCCTTGCAACAATTACTGGTTCTCAAGCTCTTCTTTGCTAACAAGACTTGTCAAAGCGGTTACAGCTTGGTCCGCATCGGCGCCGTCCGCGCTGATATAAATCTCCGTGCCGGAACTGATCGCCAGGCTCATAATACCCATGATGCTTTTAGCGTTCACTTTTTTATCGTCTTTTTCCACGAAAATCTCCGACGAGAATTTGTTTGCTTCTTGCACGAACAATGCTGCCGGCCGAGCGTGAAGCCCCGTCTTCAACCGTACAACTACCGGGTGCTTTGTCATGAAACGCTTACCCCCTATTTGAGATCTGCCCAAAAATTTCACATTAATTTTATAATATTATATCATTATAACCGCAACCACACTAGAAAAAAAATAATCAGCCGCCCCGGACCTTATCAGCCAGCTCGTCAATTTTGCGCAAACGGTGATTTACTCCTGATTTACTGACTGTGCCCTTCAGCATTTCGCCAACTTCCTTAAGGTTAATGTCCGGGTGTGCCAGTCTGATCTCGGCTACTTCGCGCAGCTTATCCGGCAGACTATCCAGTCCCATCTCCCGCTGCAGAAGCTTGATATTCTCGATCTGCCGTACTGCGGCGCTTATGGTTTTGTTCAGGTTAGCCGTCTCGCAGTTGACGATCCGGTTCACGGAATTACGCATGTCACGCATAATCCGCACGTCCTCGAACTTGAACAATGCTTGATGTGCGCCGATCAGACTCAGAAACTCGATGATCTTCTCGCCTTCCTTGATGTACAAAATGAAGCCTTTTTTGCGTTCAATACAACGGGCATTAAGGTGAAACTCACCTGCCAGATCCACCAGTGCCTTGCAGTGCTCCTCATACATCGAAGCAATCTCCAGATGATAAGACGATCCTTCCGGATTGTTAACCGATCCGCCAGCCATAAATGCCCCGCGAAGGTACGCACGTTTGCAGCAGTTCTTGCCGACAATTTCTTCGTCAATTCCATCTGTGAAGATGAAGCCTTCGGACACGATCCGGAGATCCTTGAGAATTTCTTGAACACGGTTTGGAATCCGCACGATATAGACGTTATTCTTCTTCAAACGCATTTTTTTACGCACGAGCAGCTCGATATGGACTTGGTAATATTTCTTAAGTAAAGAATATACCCGCCTTGCAATCGCGGCGTTCTCCGTCGAAATGTCGAGGACTACCTTTTTGCTTGAAAGCTGCACGGAACCGTTCATCCGGATCAGCGCGGACATCTCCGCTTTCTCGCAGCAAGGCTGGCTCTCCACCATCGTCAGCTCTTTTTTGGTAAGGGCCGCAAAAGACAAGGGGCTCACCTCTTTCATGTTCCTACAAAATAGACTTATCTGGAAATCCAGTCTTTCACAAGCTGGTAAATATGATGACTAAGCTTATCTGTATCATGCCTCAGATAGGTCTTGAATAATACCAGCTTATCGGCAATCACTTTGTAGCCGTTACCATCCACCACATCAAGATCAAGCTGGACAGGCCGGGCACCCTTTTCTGCATACTTCAACTGTACCTGCTCGGGAATCTCGCCATCGTTCACGATCACATAATCGAACAAATGAAGTCCTATGTGGTCATAGACGGCCTGAAGGTGGTCACTAACTGTATAGTTGTCCGTTTCACCAGGCTGGGTCATCACGTTGCAGACAAAGATTTTGATCGCATCCGAAGCCACAACGGCCTCTGCCAGCTTAGGCACCAGCAAATTTGGCAAGATACTCGTGTATAGGCTGCCAGGTCCACATAGAATTGCATCGGCATTACGTATCGCCTCCAGTGCCTCCGGCAGCGGCTCTACATTAGCTGGTTCCAGGGAGATTCTTTTGATGACCCCTCTAGCTTCAGGGATTTTGGACTCACCTGTGATTATAGAGCCATCAGCCATCTCAGCGTGCAGCACTACCGCCTCACCCGCGGCAGGTAGCACGCGTCCGCGCACGGCGAATAACCGGCTCAGCTCCCGGACGGCAGTGACAAAATCACCGGAAATGTCCGTAAGCGCCGCCAGGATCAGATTGCCCAGGCTATGCCCAGCCAAGCCTTCGCCACTGCTGAAGCGGTATCTCATAATCTGGGCCATGAGCGGTTCTACATCAGCCATTGCTGTCAATACGTTGCGGATATCACCAGGGGGTGGCATTTGCAGTTCACTTCGGAGTATGCCAGAGCTCCCCCCGTCATCCGCAACAGTAACTATCGCTGTAATATCAAGCGGCTTTTCCTTCAAACCGCGAAGCATAACAGACAATCCCGTACCTCCACCCATAACGACGATACGTGGACGCTGTCCTTGTTCTTCAGCCACTATTGACCCCTTCTCTCTTAATGCCGGTCACGTTCAGAGTCCCGGTGGCTGACGGCTACAGACTCCGTCTCGCTAACCCCCAGCATCTTGCCCAGGTATTCGGATATTGCTACAGAGCGGTGTTTGCCACCCGTACAGCCAATACCGATAATAATCTGGGATTTGCCTTCTTTCCGGTACTGCGGTATCAGGAAATGAAGCATATCCAGCAGTTTGGTCAGAAACGTCTGTGTCTCTGGCCATTTCATAACATAATCGTAAACCTCGCTATCTTGACCCGTCTTTGGCCGCAAATGATCCACATAATGAGGATTCGGCAAAAAACGGACATCAAATACCAGGTCTGCGTCGATCGGAATTCCGTATTTGAAGCCAAACGAAGTGATATTAACAGAAAGTGTGCTTTTACCTAAATGGGAAAAACGTGATACGATCTTCTCCTTTAGCTGGACGGGCTTCATGCTGCTGGTGTCCAGACATAAGGTGGCAGAGTTCTTCAACTCCTCCAGCATCTGACGTTCCAGGCGGATACCATCTAGCGGCATGCCTTTAGGTGCCAGCGGATGATGCCGCCGGCTCTCCTTGTAACGTTGTACCAGTACAGAATCCGTTGCATCCAGAAAGAGAATCTCAAAACCGATCGTAGACTCGTCTTTGATATAGGACAATGATTCCGACAAAGCGGTGAAGAACTCTCTCCCGCGCAAATCGATAACAAGCGCTACTTTGGCGATTTTCCCTTTGGATTGCTCAATCAGCTCAGCAAATTTGGGAATCAGCACCGGCGGCAAATTATCCACACAGAAAAACCCGAGATCCTCCAGACTCTGTACAGCAATCGTCTTGCCTGCACCTGACATGCCCGTAATAATGATCAGGGTGGCACCACCGGGCGGTGATTGTTCCAGTTCGGTCATCAAAGCGCCCCCTCCCTATAAATAGTATATGAAGAATTCCATCTGCTTAAGAACGCAGCAAAAGACCTGCAGCGCCAATAATACCCGCATCATTACCGAGCTCGGCCGGAACGATGGTCACTCCGGTCTGCAGCGGAGCCGGGGCCAGCTTTGCGAATACGCGTCGAACCTCTTCAAACAGAATATCTCCGGCTTTGGAGACCCCGCCCCCAACGATGAACACCTCTGGATTCAGTACCGCTGCGACAGCAGCCATGGATTTGCCCAGATAGAACGCAGCACGGTTCACAATCCGCAAAGCAACTTCATCTCCGGCTTTGGCGGCATCAAATACCTCTTTGGCGGCAATTTTCTCCACCATGGACAGGGAAGTGCGGTCGCCGCGGCTAACAGCATCATTTGCCATACGAATAATACCGGTTGCAGAGGAAACGGTCTCCAGACAACCCATGTTGCCGCAGCCGCATTGGATAGCTTCCAGATCAGGCACTACAGAAATATGACCAAGCTCGCCCGCAAGTCCGGCAAATCCTTGATACACTTTGCCATTAATAATGATTCCGCCGCCGACACCTGTGCCCAGCGTGTAGCAAACACAGTTCTCTACACCACGTCCCGCTCCGCTCCAGGCCTCGCCCAGCGCAGCCACATTCGCATCATTGTCTATTTTGACGGGCTTGTTCAAACGACCCTCCAGAATGGCACGGATCGGCACATCTCTAAAACCTATGTTAGGCGCAAGAATGATGATTCCTTCACGAATATTCGTAAACCCGGCCAGGCCCGCTCCTACACCGGCAAGCTGATCCCAAGAGTACGGGGATTCTTCCACAATCTGACGCACATACTTTTCGATATTATCGATGACAGCATCGACGCCATCGGCTGTCCCCGTAGGTCCCTCAAAGGTATGCAGCAGGTTCCCCTCGGCATTGCAGATTCCAACCTTAATCGTGGTTCCACCTAAATCCACGCCAACGTAGATACTTTCAGACATGTAACAAGCCACCTTTTTCTATGCTAAAATAGTTAATCCTACGTACCCACTATAATAGAAGGTATCCCTGCGGTCAAGGAAAGGCGGTACACCCGGCTATATGAAGAGTCTTGTATTTTTTTATAACAAAAAGTGCGGCTTTAAGAGAATCTGAAAAATTCCTGTTTTTATGAAAAAGGCCTCTTGCCTATGCGGCAAGGGGCGGATCAATCAGCATAAATTCAAGGCGGTGGACGGAGGGTAGTACGAATGTAGACAGCTACTCCGACAAAATCCGTTTCTGTCCCTCCAACGCGCGGATCGGGGCAATGTTCTGGGTGAATTCAAGGGTGCCCATGTAACGGCCCGCTTCGTCACGTACTGCGAAATAACGAATGTAGATAAATTTATCCTTTATGGCAATCCAGAAATCCTCGGCGTCTTTGCGGCCTGCCTTGAAATCCTCCAGCAGCTTCTCAACGACATGCACGCTTTGCGGCGGATGGCAGTTCTGCACCGTGCGGCCAATAACAGCCTTAGTGCGGGCGAAGATCCGTTCTTTGCCATGGGAGAAGTAACGAACAACATCATTTTCATCGATAAATGTCAGATCGACGGGCAGATGATTCAGCACGGTTTCCAGCTGATGCAGAGACAACAGGCCCGTCTCGAAGCGGATAAAGCCTTGAGGTGATAAGCCTTCTTTTCCATCTTCTGTGCTTTGCGCAACTGCCCCCTCCGGCTCTGCAGCACGCTCAGGAATCCACTCCCGCTCTGGAGCAGTCAGGCAGAAGCCAATTTCATCGCTTTCGCGGGCGATTTTGACCCATTCATCTTCAGTCAGTTTATCGAGCGCCATCGGCAGCAGAATATTTTCTTCCTTAAAGATCATTTCATTTACTTCCTGGATAATGTTCGTAAGCAGAGCTCCAACCTCTGCCGCTTCCCCGTTGTACGCACTGAGCGCTGCCTTGGCTTGTTTGATCATGCCGCGGATCCCATCATCCACTCCCCACATCACTTTGGTTGGGCCATAAATACCGTATTTCTCAAGGTAAGGGAACAGCAGATTTTCTTTGCGGCTGTAGTGCTTGTCGAGATCAAGCAGCAGGCTCAGATCCTCCAGCAGCTTGAAGATCATCTCTTCGCTGTCGTTTCTTTGGAATTTATCGGCATGCAGCTGCATACGGAAGTTCACCAGCCGCTCAATCTCACGGTTCTCCAGCTTGAAGGTGTGGACGGGATGTCCCGGCTGTTCCTCCGGCTTGGCAGAACGGTGAATCTCCTGGATCGATCCTTTGAAAATGGCCGTGTGCACAGAGCACAGGCGCTGTACCTCCGTTACAGGAATTCCTTCCTCCGTCATCAGGGAATGCTCCATCGCAGAAATTTCCTCTACCGTGACATCACCTACCGCTTCTGCAAAACGCGCCTTGACTTCCTCTACACTTTTACCGGCATGCAATTCCTTAATAATCTCCTTAAGCATGGCTTGGCGGCGTGTCTGCTCAGGAATATCCATTTCACGGTTGTTAATCAGTTCACTCATCGTTCTCTCTCCTTCTCCATTCAATCTGTTTATCTTAGCGCTCTATTCAATAATCTCGAAGCCACGGCTCTGAAAAGCCAGCCGGACGGTTTCGCGATCCATTTTCTTCATTGTGATTCCTTTCGACAAGGTCATGAACCGGCCCGCCGTCTGCAGCATGCCAGGCTTGGTGATATCGCGGAACCCCAGCTCAACCATAATGTCTATGGCTTCCGGATAACGGCTGACCAGCTCGAATATGGACTCATCCATGTTAAGGTGTTTGCTCATTGCACTCTCCTCCTGCAGCTTGGCTTTCTACCAATTGATAACCTTTCTCAACAACAGCTTAGCATAGGGCACAGGGCCGAAGAGTGATTGCAGTCACTAAATTTTAAAGTAGTTGTAGAAGGACAAAGATAATTCATAACGTGAAGCGGATAACCTCTTATCTTCAGAAAAAAAGCTGTCCCCTTACGCCTGGCAGCGCGGGAACAGCCTTAAGTGGTCCGGCTTGGGTTATAGCATTTTGCTTAGCCTGGACGAATTACGGATATCATGCGAAATACGCATACTGCAGAATTTGGGCCCGCACATGGAACAGAAGTGCGCTGTTTTGGCACCCTCGGCTGGAAGAGTCTCATCATGGTACTCCAGCGCCCGCTCCGGGTCCAGCGAAAGGTGGAACTGGTCACGCCAGCGGAACTCGAACCGCGCCTTCGACAGGGCATTGTCCCGATCCTGCGCACCTGGATGACCTTTGGCCAGATCTGCAGCATGTGCGGCGATTTTGTAGGTAACGACTCCTTCGCGTACATCATTTTTGTTAGGCAGTCCCAGGTGTTCCTTAGGCGTGACGTAGCACAGCATCGCTGTCCCGAACCAGCCGATCATCGCCGCACCAATCGCAGAAGTAATATGGTCATAACCTGGTGCAATATCCGTGGTTAAAGGACCCAGTGTATAAAAAGGGGCTTCCTGGCAGAGCTCCAGCTGCTTATCCATATTCTCCTTGATCTTGTGCATTGGCACATGTCCCGGACCTTCGACCATTACCTGAACATCGTGTTTCCAGGCGATGGCTGTCAACTCTCCAAGCGTCTCCAGTTCAGCGAACTGTGCCTCGTCATTGGCATCGTCAATGGAGCCCGGACGCAATCCGTCCCCCAGGGAGAAGGCCACATCATAAGTCTTCATAATCTCGCAAATCTCTTCAAAATGTGTATATAAAAAGTTCTCTTGTTGATGTGCAAGACACCAGGCCGCCATAATAGAGCCGCCACGTGAGACAATTCCGGTCATTCTTCCGGCAGTAAGCGGAATATAACGCTTCAGCACCCCGGCATGAATGGTGAAGTAATCCACACCCTGCTCCGCCTGTTCGATCAGCGTGTCCCGGTACAACTCCCAGGTCAGATCCTCGGCGATTCCTTTTACTTTCTCCAGTGCCTGATAAATGGGTACGGTTCCGATCGGTACCGGTGAATTGCGGATAATCCATTCGCGGGTGGCATGAATTTTCGCACCGGTAGATAGATCCATAATCGTATCCGCACCCCAGCGGGTAGCCCATCTCATCTTCTCCACTTCCTCTTCAATGGAAGAAGAGACGGCGGAATTCCCGATGTTCGCGTTGATCTTAACCAGGAAGTTACGGCCTATGATCATTGGTTCACTCTCGGGATGGTTGATATTGGCCGGGATAATCGCTCGGCCGGCAGCGACCTCATCCCTTACAAATTCAGGCCGTGTATTCTCCCGAATCGCGATATACTCCATTTCTGGTGTAATCATCCCCAGCCGTGCATAGTGGAGCTGGGTGACATTACAGCCCTTACGTGCTCTTAAGGGATTCCGCCGCAAGCCGGTGAACCCTTCCGTTGACGCTCCGTCTGCAGCCAAACCGTAATCTCCAGGTTGAACGGCTCTGCCGGCGTATTCATCTGAATCCCCACGTTCCGCAATCCAGCTTAAGCGGTGCGCCGGCAGGCCCTTACGTACATCGGTCTGTGCAGCAGCATCCGTGTAAATCCCACTAGTATCATAGACACGCAGCGGCTCATTATCCTCTTCCCCCGCAATCCCTTCGGTACGGCTGAGACGGATCTCACGCATCGGGACCTGAATATCCGGGCGCGAGCCCTCTACATACACCTTGCGGCTTGCGGGGAATCCCGAAAGATCAACTTGTTCCTTTTTTGATGAATCTGACATTCTTATCTCCTCCTCAACGCTCTGTGAGCCATTTTAGATAAGATCAGCACGCAGCAAAAAGCCGCTCCACCTGGAGCGGCTTTATTCACGAACAGCCAATAAGGCTGTGCTCAAAAAAGGTCCGGCTCCACTTTCCTACGCTGGTATGATCCAGATCAGGTTCAAGGGTCCGGGAATTCAATTTCCCCGTCTCAGCCCATTCAGGCTCCCCTAGTGGGTATCTATCTAATTAAATACAATCTACGCTAGCAGGTATTTATTGTCAACCAAAAATTCGCTTAGTCCGCTCCGTTACTTATCCAGCGTTTCACTCCAGTCATGCACCATAGTGCCTTCCAGATACTTCTCAGCATCCATAGCAGCCATACAGCCGGTTCCTGCAGCCGAAATCGCCTGCCGATAACGCGTATCCTGAACATCCCCACAAGCGAATACGCCTGGAATGTTAGTTTCTGTTGTTCCTGGATTCACCACGATATAGCCGTTGGCATCTGTAGTAATCTGACCGCCGAGGAATGCCGTATTCGGTGTGTGGCCGATAGCAACAAATACGCCATCTGCTTCCACTAGCTCCTCAAGACCTGTATCATTGTTGCGGACCGTCAGCCCCTTCACCCCGGTATCCCCAACGGTAACTTCAAGCGGCGTGCGGTTCAGTGCCCAGGCCACTTTGCTGTTCTCACGCGCCCGGTCCTGCATAATCTTCGAGGCGCGCAGCTCCGGACGGCGGTGGACCAGGGTTACGCTGGAAGCGAATCGAGTGAGAAAGCTGGCTTCCTCCATCGCGGAGTCGCCGCCGCCGACCACAACAATCTTTTTGCCGCGGAAGAAGAATCCATCGCAGGTTGCACAAGTACTAACCCCGCGTCCGACATTCTCCTGCTCTCCCGGTATGCCGAGGTACCTTGCGGAAGCACCGGTTGATATAATCACCGACTCTGCTTCCAGCACACCCAGTCCATCAACGGTTACTTTGAAGGGGCGCTGCGAGAAATCCACAGCATCCACCCAGCCGTTCTTAAATTGAGCCCCAAAGCGTTCAGCCTGCTTACGCATGTTATCCATCAGATCCGGACCTAAAATACCTTCTGGAAAACCTGGAAAGTTCTCTACCTCTGTCGTTGTAGTCAATTGTCCTCCTGGCTGCAATCCTTCAATAACAAGGGGGCTGAGGTTGGCACGTGCCAGATAAATCGCAGCAGTCAATCCTGCCGGACCTGTTCCGATTACAATTGTTTTGTACATTAGCAAGTCCTCCTTAGGGTCAGATATTTTCCGTAAATGGCGGCAAAACGTCTGCTGCCGCCCCATCCTGCGTTAACCCGCATGCTTGATCAATACGCCGGGCATACCGGCTTACCGTCGAGACGGAAACGCCGTAGTGCTGGGCAGCCTCACGGTAGGTAACCGGATGACCATGCAGCTTGGCGGTTAAATACTCCAGAGCTGCACACCAGCCCTCCGCATGCCGGAACAAAGGAACATCCGGGTAGAGGCGGGCTATGAACTGCTTCCAGAGGAGCTCGGCATCCTTCTTCTGCGCAGTATCAAATCTGCGGTCCTGCACAGCAGCCATATGGTCCAAGATCCGTTGCCAGTCCTCTTTCCACTCCGGCGGTCCTTTATGGCCTGACACAACAGGGTCCTGCACAGCCCTCTGGATTCCGCCTTCCTCCGGACTGCCGCCGATCAGACGCTGCAGACTGAGAAGCGCAGCCTCCTGAAGCGGTTCTTGCTCCGATACTGCCTTCAATACTTCAGACATTTCATCATCTTCAATCCAGTGGAGCGCTTCGGTCACCTGAAGCTTCGTATTGGCATCACCATAACGTAGCGCCCAGAAGAATGACGCACGCAGCAACGGATTATTCTGCAGTTCCTCAGTGAAGCTGTCCGTATTGTTCTTCCACTGCTTCAACTGTTCCTGAAAAGGCAGCTGATAATTATAGCTTACTTGAGACAGTTGCCGATCCTCTGCTTGTGCCAGCTGCATCTGGGACAGGAAAAATTTCGGAACTGCTGATTCCGGGTCCAGTCTGGCGGCCATTTGCCAGCAGCGTACAGCCTCATTATGGAGCCCGCTGTTGCTGGCCGCGGCCGCGCAATAATGGTATAAACCGGCATCACCGCCGACCTCTTCATCCTTCAGCAGACGGCGAAAATGTCCGTATGCTGTTTTGTGCTTGCCCAATATGCCCATCGTAGTTGCCATCTTGAATACATGCTCCTGATGAAAAGGCACAGTCGCTTCAAGCATACGCACCAAGCCTGCAAGTTGGTCCTGATCGCCGGCATATTGCAGAAAAATAGCCATATTGCAGAGTGCATGCAGGTTACCCGGGTCCTGCTTCAGCACTTCGCCAAGGCATTCCTTGGCTTTGGCGAAGCGGCCCATATAGAAATAGGCAAGAGCCAGATTGTTATGTGCCGCCAGGAAGTCCGGGATGTTCTGGACAATCTCTTCAAGCAGCTTGACCGCTTGCGGAAATTTCCCTTCCTCCAAAAGACTCCGGGCTCTGTCATGCTCCACCACACCTTCCCGGCTGCGGATCCGGACTAACGGAGCGGGACGGTTCAACTCATACTGCAGCAGTTCCATCAGCTCTTCGGACTCGGCCAGGAACTCACCACTTGCATCCTCCTGAAGATAGGTGACCAGACTGCGTTCCGCCTCTTCAAAGCTTTCCATATTCGCATAGTTATTAGCCATATAGAAGTGGCATTCTGTCATAGAGGGGTCAATTTCCTCCAGAACATGAGTCAAGATTTCATTAGACGCCTCGTACTTCCCCATCTCCGATAATATACCCGCCATATTACAATGATTCACCGGGTTTTCCGGCTCATATTCAACAGCTTTGCTAAAATTCTTCAATGCCTTATCATATTGAAAGCGGTCCAATGACCGTACGGCTCTTTCAAAGAAAAAATTGGCATCCAGAGTGACGGGAATTACGTTACCATTCACCGCATTATTCTCTGAAGTTCTATCAATCATGGAAGCAAGGCACCTCCCTTTGTAAGCTTCCTTATCCACACAAAAATAGGAGAGCGGCAGCAAACGCCTGCCCGGGCTCCCACCTCAGTGCCGTCGTTTCCATTTTTGGTCCCGACTGTCTTCACACAGTATAACACATGTGACAGGGGGATTCTCAAGATTGGAAGGAGCTCACCAGGAGGAAAAAGCTTCAAACAAAAAAACGCAGGAATTAAATCCCCGCGTCTCTGAACAGCTTATCAATTGAACCGCCTTCAATAATAATGCGTGTGGCTTCAGCCAGCATAGGTGCTACGGAAAGCACAGTGAACCGGCTGGAATGATCATCCGGCAACGCAATGGAATCGGTAACGACAATTTCTTCTATATTGGGATGAACCATACGGCTTAGAGCATCTCCTGAAAAGAGTCCATGGGTGGCACACACGATACTGTTCTTCGCCCCCCGCTCCTTCAGGCCTTCCACCACATTTACAATCGTGGTCCCCGTATCGATCAGATCTTCAATAATGATAGGCGTCCGTCCTTCTACATCCCCAATCACATGCGTAATCACGGATTCGTTGTGAGCCGGGCGCTTCTTGATCATGATAGCAAATGGTGAATCCAGACGGCTGGCCAGCTTCTCTGCCATGGAGGCACGTCCTGCATCTGGAGACACAACAACCAGGTCGGACAAGCCTTTAACCTTCAGATATCCGCTGATCAGATCAAGGGCCGTCAAGTGATCTACCGGAATGTTGAAAAACCCCTGAATAGCCGCCGCATGCAGGTCAATGGTGATTACGCGGGTTGCCCCTGCGGTTGTAAGCACATCCGCCACCATCTTGGCTGATATCGGCTCGCGCGGCGCAGACTTGCGCTCCTGTCTGGCGTAACCGTAGTAAGGTACAATAATATTAACCGTTCTTGCTGATGCCCGCTTAGCTGCATCGATCATGACAAGCAGCTCTACGAACAGCTCATTAATAGGATGAGCGAGGGATTGCACCAAAAATACGTCACAGTTCCGGATGCTCTCTTCATAATGCACATAAATTTCGCCGCTCTTGAAGCGGGTCAGCTTAATCTGGCCCAGCGGTGCGCCCAGACGCTCCGCAATATCAGCGGCCAGCTTCGGATTCGACGAACCGGAAAAAATACGTAATTGATGATGATGCATAGTACCCTCCTGGGGATCAAAATTTATAGTTCAAACGGAACCAATGTACGAACACGATTCTCAAACACAGCCAATTCGCGGAAACCTGTGCGCCACAGCAAGCTGCGGGCTTCCGGCAAACCGTCTCCCAGCTTCAACGGGTCGTGGGCGTCAGAGCCTAAGGTAAGCGGGATGTCCAGCTCGAGTGCCTGCTGCAGCACATGCTCAGCGGGAAACATCTCTGCGCAGGGCTTGGTAAGCCCCGAAGCATTAAGCTCCATCGCCATGCCGCTGCCTCCTATCGCCCTAAGCGTCTCCAGCTCCATCGCCCTCACCTCGGCCTGCCCCTCCGGTGTCTGCGGACCGTATCCAAACCGTTTGATAACATCCATATGTCCTATAATATCATATAATCCCGATAACGCCGACTTCCTTACAGCATCATAATAACGGCGGTAGACCTCCATTACATCCCGGCCTTCCCAACCGTGAGTCTGGCGAAAATCCGTAATGTCCCATTCTCCGAGAAAATGTACTGAACCGATCAAATAGTCCCAGGGATACGGTGCCAAAAGCTCACGGATCTGCTCATCATAACCTTCGATATAATCGGCTTCCAGTCCTACACGCAGCTCAATCCGTCCACGGTAACGCTCTTTCAGGCTCAGGCATTCATCCACGTAGCGGGGCAGCTCGGATAGCGGCATCGCCATCTCTGGGTAGTAGTTCTCCGGGTCCACATGAATAAGCGGCAGGTGATCAGACAAACCGAGATGCTCCAGCCCCAGTTCAATCCCCCGCTGTACGTACTGTTCAAGGGTTCCAACCGCATGTCCGCAGCGTTCATGGTGGGTATGGTAATCAATACGCATGGCTGAAGGCTCCCTCCTAATCGCGGCGCGGCCGTTCATGGCGGGCGCTCAGTTCCTCCATAATCTCATCCAGCGGAAGCTTGCGCTCCTGCAGCAGCACCAGCAGATGGTAGATCAAATCACTGACTTCAAGCCGCAGCTCGGCATTGTCCTTATTTTTGGCGGCGATAATCGTTTCTGAGGCCTCTTCGCCCACCTTTTTCAGGATTTTATCAACCCCTTTATCGAACAGGTAGGTTGTATAAGCACCTTCCGGCCGTTCAGCTTCCCGCTCGGCAATTACCCGTTCCAGTTCGCCAAGAACTGCAAAACGCGCACTGTCGCTCAGCGCTTGCCGATCCGTAGCTGCTGCTGACGTATGGCTCAGTGGAAGCTCGCGGAAGAAACAGGAGGTTTCGCCTGTATGGCAAGCTGGTCCCTCCGGTACAACCTTCACCAGCAGCGTGTCGCTGTCGCAGTCATAATGGATGGAGGTAATCGCCTGGGTATTACCGGAGGTCCCGCCTTTATGCCACAGCTCGCTGCGTGAACGGCTCCAGAACCAGGTCTGTCCGCTCTCCAGCGACAGCTGAAGTGATTCTTTATTCATATAGGCAAACATTAGCACTTCCAGACTGTTCGCGTCCTGCACTACAGCAGGGAGCAGTCCAGCTTCATTCCAGCGGATGCCCTCTAATACTTCCTTTTGGCTCTGGGCGGTTATTTGCTCTGCTTCGCTCATCGGATCTCTACCCCTTTTTGCTTCAGATCTGCTTTTAAATCATGAATGGCAATTTCTTTATAGTGAAAAATCGTCGCGGCCAGTCCAGCGTCGGCCCTGCCTTCCGTAAATACATCATAAAAATGCTCCATCTTCCCCGCTCCCCCGGAAGCAATCACAGGAATGGTAAGCAGGTCGCTGACCGCAGCGGTCAGCTTCAGATCGAAGCCGTCCTTAGTGCCATCTGCATCCATGCTGGTCAGCAGAATCTCACCTGCTCCCAGCTTCTCAGCCTCCTTGGCCCAGGCCAGCGCGCGGATTCCTGTAGGCTTGCGCCCGCCGTGCGTGTATACTTCCCATTCGCCCCAAGCCTCATTATATTTGGCATCCATCGCCACTACAATGCACTGGGCGCCGAAACGCCGGGCTCCTTCGAGAATAAGCTGCGGATTGTTGACCGCTGCTGTATTGATGCCGATTTTGTCCGCACCCGCACGCAGGATGCGCTTCATATCCTCCGGAGTAGAGATTCCTCCACCCACTGTAAAGGGAATGGCGATTTCCCCTGCGGTCTGCCGCACAACTTCAACCATTGTGGCCCGGCCCTCCACAGAGGCGGAAATATCCAGAAACACAAGCTCATCGGCACCTTCCCGGTCATACAATGCCGCCAGCTCTACCGGATCCCCGGCATCGCGCAGATTCACAAAGTTCACGCCTTTGACTACCCGCCCGTCCTTTACATCCAGACAGGGAATGATACGTTTGGCTAACATGAAATCCCCCCTTTCCTTGGCTTTCGAGTGAAAACCTTTTATTTCCCGTTCAGAGCCTGTAAAGCTTCGGATAGATCTATATTGCCAGTATATAACGCTTTGCCGACTATCGCACCGCCGATGCCGCTGCCGCTATGTACGCTAAGGCGCAAGAGGTCGTCCAGACTTGTGACACCGCCCGAGGCGATCACGGTTTTACCGCTGCTAGCGGCCATGGACAAGATGCCCTCAATATTCGGACCCTGCATCATACCGTCACGTGAGATGTCGGTATAAATGAACGTTTCGGCACCTTTGGCTGCCAGCTCTTTGGCCAGATCCTCTGCACGAACCTCGGAGGTGTTCAGCCAGCCATGTGTAGCCACATAACCGCCCCGGGCATCGATGCCGATCGCAACCTTGTCGCCGTATTTGGCGAGCACTGCCTCAGTGAAGGCATGGTCATTAATCGCCGCTGTTCCGATAATGACACGGCTGACGCCGAGACCCAGCAGCTTCTCCACATCCGCAATCGTGCGGAGGCCTCCGCCTACCTGGACAGGGACACCCGCATTTTTGGCGATCGCCCCGATGATCGTATCATTAACAGGATGTCCGGCCTTGGCTCCGTCCAAATCCACGAGATGAATGAATTTCCCTCCCTGCTCTTCCCATGATCTGGCTACCTTCAACGGACTGTCGTTGTATATCGTTTCTTGGTTGTAATCCCCCTGTTGCAATCTGACACATTTCCCATCCCGGATATCAATCGCCGGATATACGATAAAAGACATGAGGTCTCCCACTTTCGCTACAATATAGTTATATAGAGAGTTGCATAATTTGAATATACAGAGTGGGCTTATTCCCGCTTACCCTTCAGTTGCAGGAAATTACCCAGCAGCTTCATTCCCAGCTCTCCGCTTTTCTCCGGATGAAACTGCATGCCGAATACATTCTCCCGGCCAACAATAGCCGTAACCGGATGCCCATAATCTGTGATGGCGAGCAGATCGCTCTGCTGAGCCATAACAGCATGGAACGAGTGGACAAAATACACATGGCCCGCTTCAAGATCCTTGAACAAAGGACTCTGTGGCTGTAAAAAGTCTAGCTTGTTCCAGCCCATATGCGGTACTTTGTAACCCTCGCGCGGCGCAAAACGGACCACCGAACCCTGCAGAAGATTAAGCCCTTCATGAGTGCCGTACTCTTCGCCGCTGCTGAACAGCAGCTGCATCCCGAGGCATATCCCCAGCACCGGCTGACCCGAAGATGCGGCTTCTTTGACCACAGTATCCAGCCCGGTCTCCCGCAGATGCTCCATTGCATCGCCGAATGCACCGACTCCCGGCAGAATGACGCTATCGGCAGCCAGAATCTCTCCGGCTTCACCCGTCACCAGACTTTGATACCCGAGTCGTTCCACCGCCTTGCTGACACTATGCAGATTGCCCATGCCGTAATCGACGATAGCAACGGTCATGCTACAGCACTCCCTTCGTGGAAGGCACACCCTTCACGCGCGGGTCAATCAGTGTCGCTTCATCCAAGGCCCGGCCCAGCGCTTTGAATATCGCCTCGATCATGTGATGGGTATTAGAGCCATAGTGCACAATCACATGCAGCGTAATCCGCGCCTCCAGGGCAAATTTCCACAGAAATTCATGCACCAGCTCTGTGGAGAAGCTCCCAACCTGCTGCGATGGATACGTAGCACGATACTCAAAATGCGGACGGTTACTGATATCGATAACCACCTGAGCCAGTGCCTCATCCATAGGGATGAAGACATTGGCGTAGCGCTTGATGCCTTTTTTGTCACCCAGCGCCTCACGAAGCGCCTGTCCCAGACAAATGCCGATGTCCTCTACGGTATGGTGATCGTCAATGTCAATGTCGCCCCGCGCCTGCACGGACAGATCAAACTGGCCATGCTTCGTAAATAAGTCCAGCATATGATTCAGAAACGGCACGTCCGTCTCCAGCTCTGAAACCCCGCTGCCATCCACGGCCAGAGAGAGCTTGATATCCGTTTCATTGGTTGTACGGCTTAGCCCCGCTTGGCGCACGGCCTGGTTCTCATTATTATTTTCCATTTCCGTCTCCACCCTTCGCTTCCATCTGCAATCTGACTTCTATCGCACGCGCATGGCCTTCCAGCCCCTCGCGGCGGGCTAGCTCGATAATTGTAGCCCCGTCCTTCAGCAATGCTTCCTTACTATAATAGATCAGGCTTGATTTTTTAATGAAATCATCCACATCAACCGGTGACGAGAACCGTGCTGTGCCATTGGTCGGAATAATATGATTCGGGCCGGCAAAATAATCCCCGACCGGCTCCGAGCTGTACGGGCCCAGGAAAATCGCTCCGGCATTCTCGATGCTGCCGAGCAGACCCATCGGGTCCCCCGTCACAATCTCCAGATGCTCGGGTGCAAGCCGGTTCACCACATCGACTCCCTCTGTCAGCGACTCGACGACGATGATCGCGCCGTAATTGTCTACAGAAGCGCGCGCGATGGCCTCGCGCGGAAGTTCTTGCAGCTGCCGTTCTACTTCGGCAGCAACAGCGTCCGCCAAGCGCTGCGATGGCGTAACCAGGATGGCCGAGGCCATCTCGTCATGCTCGGCCTGCGAGAGCAGGTCGGCCGCGACGTAGGCGGCCTCAGCAGTATCGTCGGCGAGCACGACGATCTCGCTCGGTCCGGCGATGCTGTCGATATCGACAGCGCCGTAGACCTCGCGTTTGGCCAGGGCCACGTAGATGTTCCCTGGCCCGCAGATCTTATCGACCGGCACGATAGACTCCGTGCCGAAGGCTAGTGCGGCGATCGCCTGCGCGCCGCCCACGCGGTAGATCTCGTTCACGCCGGCTTCGGCGGCGGCAACGAGAATGTAAGGATCGATGCCCTCCGTGCCGCCAGTCGACGGCGGAGTGACCATCACAATCTCCGGCACTCCGGCAATCTGAGCCGGAATCACGTTCATCAGCACCGAGGACGGATAGGCAGCCTTGCCGCCGGGAACGTATACGCCCACCCGCTTCAGCGGGCGGATGATCTGGCCGAGGATCGTGCCGTCCGGCTGCAGATCCATCCAGGAATTGCGTTTCTGCCGCGCATGGAACGCCCGGATGTTGGCGGCGGCAGCCCGGATCGCAGTTACAAAAGACTCCTCCACCCTGCCGTATGCAGCCTGGAGCTCCTCTGCAGTCACCCGCAGCTGTGCTGCAGTAAGTGCAGCGCCGTCAAACCGCTCCGTATAGCGGAGCAGGGCCGCGTCGCCCTCTTTTTTAATATCGGCCACAATTTCCTTCACGGCCTTATTCTGCTCAGGCGTTCCGTACTCTACTTCACGCTGAAGCTTAAAATCCTTGCTCGATTGAACCTTCACCGCTGCTTCCCCCTTTTACATCCTTAGCGTTCTACTCCGCCCGTTGCTGCTCCCGTTCCGGTGATAACCGCCTGGAGGCGGTCGCACAGCTGCTGGATCTCTTCATTCTTCATGCGGTAACTTACTCGGTTGGCCACAAGGCGGCTTGTGATCTCAAAGATGCTCTTCATCTCCACCAGCCCATTATCCTTCAGCGTCTGCCCGGTCTCCACCATATCCACAATACGGTCAGCAAGGCCGATTAGCGGCGCAAGCTCAATGGAACCATTCAGCTTCACCACTTCTACCTGCTGCCCCTGTTCGCGAAAATAACGTGAAGCCACATTTGGGTATTTCGTCGCCACCCGCTGCTGAATACCCGGCTGCCAGTTCGGCAGACCGATAATTGACATCCGGCAGCGCGCGATCCCCAGATCCAGCAGCTCGTAGACATCACGATTTTCCTCCAGAAGCACATCTTTGCCGACAATTCCAATATCCGCTACACCGTATTCTACATATGTAGGAACATCCACCGGTTTGGCCAGGATAAATTCCATTCCCGCTTCCGGCAATGAAATCACCAGCTTGCGCGACTCTTCACCATCGGGTGGAATCGGCAGTCCCGCTTGACGGAACAGCTCCGCCGCTTTATTGTAGATCCGGCCTTTCGGCATGGCCACCTTCAATATCTGCGCCATAATCATTGACCTCCGTCTCCATATCTTTGCCTATACACCTGTATATTAAGTTAACCCTCAGCCATGCTCACTAACAAAAGAAACGAATGTATAAATCTCTCCGTATGACTCGCCTTCCGCTTCAACCACATTTGGGTCCAGGCGCTTCACTACCTTCAGATCACTAGCCTCATTGGCCAGCCGCGTCACCACAACATGTCCTTCAGCCCGCAGCCGTGCTGCTTCCTCCAGGCCTTCCTTGCGCCGGAGCGCGTCATACTGGATCAGAATCGGAAGCTCTTCCTCTTCCGGCACGCCGGTTACTCCGTCCAGAATACGGTTCGTCTTCAAGGAGAATCCGGTGGACGGAATAGGCCGCCCGAATTGCTGCAACAGATTGTCATAACGGCCACCACTGCACACCGGGAATCCAAGCTCCGAGGCATAGCCTTCGAATGTCATCCCCGTATAATAGGAGAAGTCTCCAATCATCGTCAGATCAATCAGCACATGCTGGGAGACTCCGTAAGACACCAGTACCTCCCATACCTTACATAGATGCTCAATGGAGGTGCGGGCCAGCGGATGGTTGCTGAGTTCCAGAGCCTGACTGCAGATTTCCTTGCCACCCCGCAGCCGTAGCAGTCCGTCCAGTTCACTCTTCTGCGCCTCGGTCAGCGAAAGCTGGCGAAGCGTCTCTCGGAAGGCCACATAATCACGGTTTAGCAAATGATTCTTCAGTTCCTCCTGTGCTTCCGGAAGACCGTCCACCGCTTCTTGAAACAGGCCGTCTAGGAAGCCGACATGCCCCATGGCGATTTTGAAGGACTTTACCCCCGCCGCCTGCAGCGAGGAAATCGCCAGCGCTACAACCTCGGCATCGGCCTCCGGTGAATCATCCCCGACAAGCTCTACTCCGGTCTGGAAGAATTCTGCTTCCCGCCCCGCTTCTTCCTCAATGGCCCGGAATACATTGGCGTGATAGGACAGGCGGAGAGGCAACGGCTCGTCTTTTAACAGTGAAGAAACCACACGCGCCACCGGTGCAGTCATCTCCGAACGCAGCACTAGTGCCTGCCCGCGGTTGTTAAGTAATTTATAGAGCTTCTGGTCCGAAGTGGAGCTAGCCACCCCGACCGTATCGTAATATTCCAAAGTAGGCGTAATCATCTGCCGGTATCCCCAGCGGCTCATGCAGTGCAGCACATCATTTTCGATCTTGCGCAGTTTGGCCACTGCACGCGGGAGATAATCACGTACGCCGGCCGGCTTCTCGAATCCCTTTGGTTTGGACATCTTCATTGGTCACCTCGTCAGATATCATCAATAAGTAAGTGTAAACACTTTACTATGGTACAGTGGTAGTAAAGTAAAGCAATGGCAATATCGTATCACGGACTATCCCTTACGTCAATTGAAGCTTTGATATAAGAATAGCATAATTGTTTACATATAGAGTAAGTTCAGATTTTTATATGCTGCAGCCAGCCATTCTTCCTATGTGTGTGTCAACCAGAGCTCATTCACCACAATATAAACCGCTTACAAATTTACTCTTTACAAATGATTAACCGCAGTAGTATGATACAAACAAAGTTGTATACAAGTACACAAGATAGTCTAAAATAATCTGCCAAGGAGTGGACAACAATGAAAGTGGGTATGATTGGATTAGGCAAGATGGGTTTTAACCTGGCGTTGAACCTGCTGAACCATGGGCATGACCTTGTGGTAAGCGATATCAACCCGCAAATGGGACTTGAATTAGCCGAACGAGGTGCGCTTGCCGCTGAATCCCTGGAGGAAGTAGTAGCGAACCTTGAGCATCCGCGAATGGTCTGGGTCATGGTCCCTGCCGGAGAGATTGTAAGTGGAGTGATTGATACTCTGGCCGGGTTGCTGGAGGCGGGGGATATTATTATCGACGGCGGTAATTCCCATTATAAGGAGTCTATTGCGCGTTCAGAGAAGCTTAGAGAACAAGGCATCTATTTGTTTGATGCGGGCACATCCGGCGGAACAGAAGGGGCTGAGCATGGAGCCTGCTTTATGGTTGGCGGTGATCCCGAGGTATTCCCGGCTATTGAGCCCCTGTTCCGTGATCTCGCGGTTGAACGCGGTTACCTATATGCAGGGGAAAGCGGCAGCGGTCATTTTCTCAAAATGATTCATAATGGCATTGAGTATGGAATGATGCAGTCCATTGCCGAGGGCTTTGAGCTGCTGGAGAAAAGTAATTTTGACTTCAACTATGAACAGGTCGCCCAGCTGTGGTCGAATGGCTCCGTAATCCGCGGTTGGCTCATGGAACTTGCGCAGAGCGCTTTTGCCAAAGATCCGAAGCTCTCTGGGATACGCGGAGTGATGCAAAGCTCAGGTGAAGGGAAATGGACGGTACAAACCGCTCTTGACCTTGAAGCCAGTACACCGGTTATTGCCCTCTCACTTCTGATGCGTTACCGTTCCCTCGAGGAAGATACTTTCCACGGTAAGGTGGTCGCCGCGCTCCGCAATGAATTTGGCGGTCATGCTGTTGTGCGGGAGGATCAATAGAATCAATTTGCAACATCATCTCCGTGCTGGAAGGTAAGCATGTTAAACTGATGGAACCGTGAAGACATTGTATGCTAAAATTAATGAAATCCCAGGTTTTAGCTTACAACTAATCACATAGAGGAGTCGTTTTTCATGCATTATCCTGTTACTTGGCTGCAAGGAGCCTCTCTCGGAGAATCCATTGCCTGTGAACTCAGGCTTCAGATTATTAATGAAAAAATAAAGCCAGGCGAGGTGCTCTCCGAGAACCGGATTGCTGCAGATTTTGGCACCAGCCGTTCTCCTGTTCGGGAAGCGCTTAAATCATTGTCGGGCGAAGGCTTAATTCGTCTGCAAAGAATGGGAGCCGTTGTTGTGGGCCTGAATATCCGGGACGTTGAAGAGTTGTATGATGTACGGTACCTTATCGAGAGCTTTGCCCAGCAAAGACTTGCCGTTAATATACAGGATACGCTGATACAACAGCTTGAACAGGCCATCGACAAAATGAAGCTGGCTGTTAAACACAATGATTATGTTGAGTTTGCACTTCAGGACTTTTCCTTTCACGAGGCTATCGTTACAGAAGCCCATCATACCCGGATTCTTCATTTGTGGAACAGCATCCGCTATATCGTGATGACTGTCATTCTGATTACTACCGAAAAGGGCTTTGCCCTTGGAGAAGAACGGATGAACTGGGTAGCAGATAAACACCGGACGGTTATAGAGGGGCTTCGTTCTGGAGATCCCGGAACCATTCATAAGGTAGTCCAGGAGTATTTCGCCGACTCTGGAGAAACGCTTATCCGCAGCCTACCGTAGGGCATCCTTTTTTCAGCAAAGGCCTGCCTTTGTTTCGATCATCTTGTCGACAAGTATACTGATGAATCATTTTTATTGAAAGCGCTCAATATAGACTTGAAGCCAACAAAGGGAGGTCCCGTTAACTATGGAAAATTTATTCGGACTCAGTCATAATGCGACACTGCTCGTCTGGACGTTGCTTGTCATTGTTTTTCTGGTTATGCTTATCGCCAGATATAAATGGAACCCTTTCGTCACACTCCTTATTTCTGCCTTAACCCTTGGCCTGCTCGCAGGGATGGAGTATCCGGCTTTGATCAAGTCCATAACCGGAGGTCTTGGCGGAACACTGGGCACGATAGCGATCGTCATCGGCCTTGGTACGATGCTGGGGAAAATGATGGCCGAATCCGGAGGCGCGGAGCGAATTGCAAATACGCTGGTAGACCGGTTCGGAGAAAAGAGAGTTCATTGGGCTATGATGCTGGTTGGGTTTGTTGTAGGGATTCCCGTATTTTTTGAAGTTGGCTTAATCCTGCTTATTCCAGTAGTCTTTATGGTAGCACGCAAAACAAAAATGCCTCTCCTGCAAATTGGAATCCCGATTCTAGCCGGCTTATCGACGGTCCATGGGCTGGTTCCGCCACATCCGGCGCCTATGATTGCTATTGGGGCCTACGGTGCAAATTTGGGTAAAACGATTTTATATTCAGTTATTGTAGGTCTGCCTACGGCAATTATTGCGGGACCGTTATTCGGTAAATTTATAGGCAAACGGATAAGTGTAGAGCCTCCCCGGGAGCTGGCTGAGCAATTTGCTGCAAAAAGCGTCCGGGAACTCCCGGGATTCGGGATTACCCTATTAACCATTCTGCTGCCTGTTATATTGATGCTAATGGGGTCTGTAGCTGATATTATAGATCCTGAGGCCACTAATGCTTTTACACCCTTTGCGAAATTTATTGGGCATGAGATCATTGCCCTGCTCATTGCAGCCGTCTTTTCCTTCTTCTCACTGGGTTTTGCACGCGGCTTCAAGAAAGATGAAATCTCACGCTTCACAAGTGAATGTCTGGCACCCACAGCTTCCATTATTCTGATCATTGGAGGCGGCGGAGCATTCAAGCAAGTCTTAATCGACAGCGGCGTAGGCGGGGCCATTGCCGCGCTGGCTACGCAAACCCATGTGAATATTATTTTGTTCGCGTGGCTAATTGCTGCCTTGATCCGTGTGGCAACCGGTTCAGCCACTGTAGCCATGACAACAGCCGCCGGAATTGTCGCGCCAGTACTTGCCGTAACGCCTGGCGTAAACATCGAACTTGCAGTGCTTGCTACGGGTGCCGGCTCTCTGGTGCTCTCCCATGTGAATGATGCCGGCTTCTGGATGATCAAGGAATTCTTCGGCATGTCTGTAGTGCAGACCTTGAAATCATGGACGGTGATGGAGACCATTCTGTCAGTGGTCGGTTTAACTTTCATCATGATTCTGAGCATCTTTGTCTAAGGCTCTAAAGATATCTTATAATTCTTACATCTCCAGAATATCCGAAAAGCGGGACGGGGCGGCTGAAACTTTCAGTCCGGCCCGATTTCCGCATTTCCACTAGAAAGAAGGTCTGACGATTGAGCATATCCTACATGATTGGCGTCGATATTGGAACTACTAGCACCAAAGCTGTTCTCTTTGAGGAAAATGGGAAAATTGCCGCACAAGCTAGTCTCGGCTATCCGCTCCACACGCCTTCGCCTTCAGTAGCAGAGCAGGATCCCGAGCAAATATTACATGCCGTAATCCATACAGTCCAGACGGTCATGAAAGACAGCGCCATCCCCCCGGAGTCTGTCCTGTTTCTTTCGTTCAGCTCCGCCATGCACAGTGTGATTGCTGTTGACAGTACCGGTAGTCCCTTAACCGCCTGTATCACCTGGGCGGATAACCGCAGCGCTGCTTATGCCACTCGTCTGCGGGACGAACTGGACGGACATGAACTGTATCTGCGCACCGGAACACCCATTCATCCCATGTCTCCGATCACCAAACTGATGTGGCTGGGAGAGGAGCAGCCGGAGCTATTCCGCCAGACGTACAAATTCATCTCCATTAAGGAATACATCTTCGCCAAGCTTTTCGGTGAATATGTCATTGACCATTCTATCGCCTCCTCCACAGGCATGTTCAATTTAGAACAGCTGGAATGGGATGAGGAGGCGCTGCGTATTGCCGGTATTACTACAAAGCAGCTCTCCAAGCCTGTACCCACTACTCAGGTTATGCAGGGTCTGCTGCCAGGTTGGGCCGAGAAGCTCGGTGTGTTGCCTTCCACACCCTTTATAGTTGGAGCCAGTGACGGTGTCCTCTCCAATCTCGGAGTTGGTGCCATTAAACCTGGGGTCGTTGCAGCCACGATTGGAACCAGCGGGGCCATCCGCACGGTTGTCGACCGGCCGCTTACCGATCCTAAGGGTCGGATCTTCTGTTACGCCCTGACTGAGAAGCACTGGGTCATTGGCGGACCGGTGAACAACGGAGGAATGCTTTTCCGCTGGGTTCGTGATGAATTCGCCGCCTCCGAGGTGGAGACAGCGAAACGTCTCGGCATTGACCCCTATGAGGTGTTGACACGCATAGCGGAGCAGGTGCCACCGGGCAGTAATGGCCTGCTATTCCACCCTTATCTTACCGGAGAACGTGCACCGCTATGGAATCCGGATGCCCGGGGTTCCTTTTTTGGCCTAACAATGAATCACCATAAAGAGCACATGATCCGTTCTGTTCTGGAAGGTATCATTTTCAACATGTATACTGTACTGCTGGCTATGGAGGAGCAGATCGGACAACCGGTCAAGATTCATGCCACTGGAGGTTTCGCCCGCTCATCTCTATGGCGGCAGATGATGGCTGATATTTTTGATCAGGAGGTTATCATTCCCGAAAGCTTCGAAAGCTCCTGTCTTGGTGCGGTCGTGCTTGGCCTTTACGCCACAGGACGCATTGACTCCTTTGATGTTGTTTTCCAAATGATCGGCTCTACCCACCGCCATCATCCAGTTCCGGAGCATGCCAAAGTCTATAAACAACTGCTGCCTATTTTTATTTCGGTATTCCGCAGCCTGGAAGGCCAGTATCAGGCCATCGCCGATTTTCAGCGGGAGCAAGCCGGAGAATAATACCTTTCTTCGCCATTTTCTTCATATACCAAATAAAGCGTCGACAAATCGCAGGAAGCGAACGTCGGCGCTTTATTTTAGAGTATTGAAATAATGGCTGCTATATGGATACATTTTTCTGCGGCATCTTCGGTCCAGAACCGAATACAATCCAGGCAGGCTTCACATAGCGGAAGACGAGAGCAACCAAGAGCCACGAACCCAGCAAGGCTACAAGCCACCCCCCGGCAATGGCCGCCATATACGCAAGCGAACCTCCGTGAAACGGAATTTTTCTGTATAGGAACAGTAGTGCCGGATGAAGCAGATAGATCCCAAAGGAACAGGCACCGATAGAGATCAGCATACGGCTCAGCAGACGGCGGCCTGTCCCATATAGCAGGAACGACAGCTGCAGAAGCACAATACAGGACAGCAGGGCATGCAGATTGGAGAAACCTTCATACCATAGACTGTTAATTACTGTTTTTTTCGTATAGTTATTGAACCACAGCTCTACATGAATCACTCCTGCGGCAGCCCATAGTAACCAGAGCGCAACCCACCCCGGACCTTTACCGGAACGCCATCCCTCACGCGAGAGGACCAGCCATTTTTTAAGTGGGCCATAGTAGACGGCAATCGCTGCCCCCAGCAGGAAATAGGAGAAGTAAGTAATGGCCAAACTCCCCTTGGACAGATGCCAGTACCCGTGATTAGTCATATATTTGTTAAGCAGCACGAATCCCCATTGCAACAGCAGCCCCAATACCGGAGCCCAGGCAGCGAGACGCCGGACCTTTTGCAGGCACCACAACATCAGCGGGAACAGCACATAGAACTGGATAATAATAATGATGTAGTACAGATGCGTATAAGCCGTCCCCGTCAGCAGATACTTGCCCAGTTTACGGGCCATTTCATCTGCAGGCATCCCCCAGGTATGACCGGCAGTCATTTTTAGAATAAAGTACATAAGTGAAAAGACAATATAGGGCAATATAATATATATTAGCCTGCGGCTATAAAATTTCCCCAGCGTTTTCCCGCTTAGCGGGCGGTCAATATAATTGTAGAACAACACAAATCCGCTCAGAAAAATAAATGAAGGTACCGCGAATTGGCTGAACTTGTTAATGAATAAAAACGGATGGAACATCGAGGTATCCAAAGTCTCTGCAAGTGTGCGTGAAGTGGCATGTATTGCGATCACCGCAAATATCGCAACTGCCCGAAATATATCCAGCTGCGGGATTCTTTCCTTTTGTCCCATTTTATTTCCTCCTGTGAACTTGCACCCCAGGTGCCTTATCTAATTTTCACAACAAAACCCCGCAGTTCCTGCGTAAGTGCACGCAACCTGATACTGCAGGGCCATATTTTTTCCATTAATTATCCTCGAGTACTTCTGCGGTATTCATCTCAGCCGACGACCGCAGCACCCGCAAAGGATTACCTCCAACAAACGAACCCGCTGCAACATCCTTATGCACTACCGAACCTGCCGCTACAACCGCTCCATCCCCGATAGTTACACCAGGCAGAATTGTAGTATTGGCGCCGATCAACACATTTTCACCAATAATAACTTCGCCCAAGCGGTACTCCTTGATCAGGTATTCATGTGCAAGAATGGTTGTGTTGTAGCCGATCACGGAATTCTCACCCACTGTAATCTTCTCCGGGAAAAACACATCAACCATAGCCATCAATCCAAACGCTGTGTGCTTGCCAACCTTCATACCCAGAACACTGCGGTATATCCAGTTCTTAAGCGGTAGGTACGGACAATAACGGGCAATCTGTATAAAAATAAAATTGCGTACACCCTTCCAGGGGTTAACCGTGCGATAAATGTACCAAAGGGAGTTATGCCCTTCCACGGGGTAGCGGGTTACTCTTCTCACCGTTTCATCGACCCCTGATCCACAATATCAAAGATATCCTTCATATCATGAATGATGTAGTCAGGTCCATATTTCCGTAATGTCTCTTCACCTTTGAGCGACCAGGCTACTCCAGCTGCAATAACACCTGCTGCCTTGGCTGATTGAATATCAACCACACTGTCACCAACCATCAGTGTTTTTTGCGGGTCAACTCCCAGATTGCTGACAGCCATTAGAACCGGCTCCGGGTGTGGTTTGGGCTGAACTACATCGCTTACGGTAACAATCGTCTCCATATACTTCAGCAGATCGAACATCTCCAGCGCCTTGATCGTGGTTGGACGGATCTTGGTCGTTACAATACCCAGTTTGATGCCGCGCCGTGACAATTCTTCCATCGTTTCATTCACACGGGGAAAAGAACCAATCAGCTCGTCATGGTGGGCATTGTTATAGGCTCGGTAGGCAAGCTCCAGCACACTGGTATCATCGAGACCAGAAAAAACTCTCATCTGCTGCTGAAGCGTGGTTCCCATATGGGGAATAATCTGCTCCCGGGTTAAGGGGGGAAGATTATTCTCTCTGAGTGCATGCATGAATGAGTTGATAATCAGTTCGTTTGTATTTACAATGGTTCCGTCCAGATCAAATAGTACACATTCTATCATTAGTTTCTACTACTCCTCCGATACTTTATCCGGTGTCTTGTCCGGTTCCGGCTGTCTAGCCGGTGGAGCACTATGCGGCGTGTGTACCGCACTTTCCGGAACTATCGTATCTGCGGCAGTGGCCTTAGTACTGACAATAGGATCAGAGTAATGATCCTTGGGTTTACCCGTTACCCGTCGGACAATGATTATAATTATAGCCGCTAGTATGGTCAGCAGTGCCAGCAGCTGCGAGCTGCGGATGTTCCCATAAGCTGGATCGAGATATCCTTGTTCAAAACCAAACCACTTCATTGGTGCCCACAATCCATTCAGGAAAGATGCAAGCCCGCTACTTCCTTGAAACCCCAAACTGTCTGTACGAAGCGCCTCGATGAAGAAGCGACCGATCGAATACCAAATGAAATACGTCAGAAAAATTTCACCTGCACGTACGAACTTTTGCCGGCGGAGCACCAGCAGGAGTAGGATACCCACCAGACTCCAGAGGGATTCATACAAGAAAGTCGGGTGATGAAAAGCATCTCCTATGTACATCTGGTTCACAATGAAATCAGGAAGATGCAGCTTATTGCGAAGGAAGGACTCTTCCACAACGCCACCATACGCTTCCTGGTTCACGAAATTGCCCCAGCGTCCGATCATCTGACCTGCGAGCAGTCCGGGTGCGCAAATATCAATAATCCGCCAGAAGGGGTACCCTTTATAGCGGAAATAAATGATGCCGCAAATAATCGCACCGATTAGAGCACCATAAATAGCGATCCCGCCATTCCAGATTTTGAAGACATCTGCAAAGTTGTCCTTATAATCCTCCCATTTGAACGCTACATAATAAATACGGGCACCAATGATGGCCGAAGGCAATCCAAGAAGCAGCATATCCATGAAGAATTCCTGTGAAATGTTGAAGCGTTTACCTTCCTGGATCGCCAGAAGTAATCCAACCAACGCACCTACACCAAGTATTAATCCATACCAGTGAACCGGCAGAGAACCGATGGAGAAGACAATCGGATCAATCGCTAATGTAAAAAACATACTCTCACACTCCTAGTCCAAATCATCCATGTCTTCCGATATGGTTGCAGTAAGCTTATTCGTAAATTGCAGAGCCGCATTAAAGCCCATCTGCTTCAAACGATAGTTCATTGCTGCCACCTCTATAATAACCGCAAGGTTACGTCCAGGACGCACTGGAATTGTTACAAGGGGTACATCCGTATCAATAATTCTGGTCGTTTCTTCGTCCAGCCCAAGCCGGTCATACTGCTTGTCCTGCTGCCAGGCTTCTAACCGTATCACAAGTGTAATCCGTTTATGGTTACGAATAGCTCCCGCACCAAACAGTGTCATCACATTGATGATCCCAACACCGCGGATTTCCAACAGATGGCGGATAAGCTCTGGTGCCGTACCATGAAGCTGATTATCCGAGGTCTGGCGGATTTCTACCGCATCATCGGCAATCAAACGGTGTCCGCGTTTTACGAGCTCAAGAGCTGTCTCACTTTTACCGATACCACTGCTGCCGGTAATTAGCATGCCCACACCATACACATCACACAGAACACCATGGATCGTGGCAGTAGGAGCCAGTCTTCCTTCCAAAAAGCTAGTCAGTCTGCTGGAAAATATGGTTGTCGCCATCGAACTGCGCAGCACCGGCAGTCCCTTTTCATTGCTTATGTCGATAAGCTCTTGAGGCACATCAAGCGCTCTCGTAATCACAATACACGGTGTATTATCATTACAGATCCCGCGAATCCGGCTCTTACGCTCTTCATCCGGTAGCATGGAGAAAAAAGCCAGCTCGGTCTTTCCCAGAAGCTGAACACGTTCCTCCGGATAATATTCAAAATAACCGGCCATTTCAAGTCCCGGACGATTCAAATCATCCACGGTAATAGGTCTTTTCAGACCCTCATGTCCGGAAACTACCTCTAACTGAAAATGCTGCACCAATTCAGATACTTTTACCTTCTTAGCCATGTGTGTCCGTCCTTTCGTCACCAGCGGTGTGATCCGCTCGTCCCGCATTTGGTTAATCCTAATTCCTATTCCAGCCGCAGGTAATTCTCCTGCTATCTTAATGGATAACGTCTATGAATGCAATCTTAACAGCCGCTGTTTCGCCCGCATGAGCGCTAATAAAAATCCGACTTTTATAAATAGCAGTATGTAAATATAAACAGCCCCACTCGGTGGGGCACAGGCTTCGGTCCAAATTCAAGGTCTATAGAGAAAAATCCATTCATAAAATCGGACATATTTATTAAAAAAGCCGCCTTCTCAGGCGGCTTAGTTCAAGCAGGTCTTACTATTATTATCCGAGCAAAATGTTAAGTTCGGATTCTTTATCGAAGAGGTGAATTTTGTTCATATCAATGGCCAATTTTGGCTTGCTGCCTTCACGAGTAGTGGAGCGTCCATCTACACGTGCAATTACAGTGTTAGCGCCAAGACCGCTCAAGTAGAGGAGCATTTCATGACCAAGGTTTTCAGTAACATCAACCATCGAAGTGAAGATTGTGTTCGGTGAAGCTTCCAGGAATACTGGCTCTTCATGAATATCTTCTGGACGAACGCCCATTATTACTTCTTTGCCGATGTAGCCTTTGTTGCGAAGCAGAGTAGCTTTGCCGCCTGGAACTTCAACATCAAGGTTCTCAGCACGGAAGCGTACAGCGCCACCAACATCAGACAATGTACCGTTGATAAAGTTCATTGTAGGGGAACCAATGAATCCGGCTACGAACAGGTTCGTAGGCTCGTTATACAGTTCTTCAGGAGAAGCAGCCTGTTGGATAATACCATCGTACATAACTACGATACGATCACCCATTGTCATAGCTTCTGTCTGGTCATGGGTTACATAGATACAAGTGGTTTCAAGACGTTTAACCAGCTTAGTGATTTCCGCACGCATTTGACCACGAAGTTTAGCATCCAAGTTGGAGAGAGGCTCATCCATCAAGAAGACTTGCGGATCACGTACGATAGCGCGTCCCAGTGCGACACGTTGGCGTTGACCACCGGACAATGCTTTTGGTTTGCGATCCAGCAAATGTTCGATATCGAGAATTTTCGCAGCTTCGCGAACTTTCTTGTCGATTTCTTCTTTTTTCACTTTACGCAGTTTCAAACCAAATGCCATGTTTTGATACACGCTCATGTGCGGGTACAAGGCGTAAGATTGGAATACCATCGCGATATCACGGTCTTTTGGAGCTACGTCATTAACTACACGATCACCAATGTACATTTTACCTTCGGAAATTTCTTCCAGACCGGCAATCATACGCAAAGTTGTGGATTTACCGCAACCGGAAGGTCCAACCAGTACCAAGAATTCCTTATCTTTAATATCAAGATTGATATCGATTACTGTCGCTTTATCGGAACCCGGGTATTTTTTGAAAATATGCTCTAAACGAACGCCTGCCATTGTATTTCCCCCTCGAGTTTATTATTTGGATAAAAAATAAATCGCTTTCTTGTATATTTATCTTACCCCAGACATGCCGCGCTGGCTATTTGTAACGTTCACAAAAAACCTATTTTCTTTTCGTCACTTTATACAATAACATAGCTAACTTCACAATAGCGGCATCTCCAAAGCTCCGGACATCGGCTCCGGTCTCCTGTTTAATCTTATCCAGCCTGTAGAGCAGCGTATTCCGGTGGATATACAGCTTTTTAGCCGTTTCACTGACATTGCAGTCCATCTCAAAGAAAGTCTCCAGCGTCAGCAGCATCTCCCTATCAGCCAGCACAGAGGTATAATCACCGATCTGTCCAAGCAGCTGACGGCGGCGCTCATCCGGAATACTATTTACCAGCCGTTCCATATGAAGCTCCCAGGGAAGATGAATATAGTCTCCAACCTGAAAAACACGGCCCAAAATAATCGTTTCCCTCAGCAAAGCTACTGACCCAGTCAATCCCTTCACAGGAATAATGGCTGGTGCTACTGCCAGGTGGAAAACTCCCACCCACTCGCTGGCAATCAGTTCATGCAGTCCCATACAAGTCTGAGCCAGCAGATCCTCAGCACTCTCTTCTTCATCTTCTTTATCATCCCCGCCGGTGAGCAGTTCCTTACGGGCTAATATTAACCATTCTTTCTCCTGAAGTGGAATGAGCAAAATTTCATTCTCAAAATAACTTCGCAGTAGCTTCATCAGTGAGCGGTAGGTCACTTGCGGGTTATGAACATTTTCGCTGACTAGCAGGAATGGGATCATCTCCCCCACCAGCCGTCCCTTTAAAGTCATCTCATCAGGGATTTCCGCATCATTCTTTTCCTGCTCTAACTGAGTATTTAACCAGACGCTGAGCTGGCGGGCTTCCAGTTCGCCTTCTTCCTTGAGTCCTGTAGCCTTTAGGGCTATAGCAAAATTCCGAGCAGCATAATTGACCAATTGTACTTCTAAAGGAGTCAGGCCCTCCAGCTCCAGCCAAATTGCCGTTATTCTTCCTTCATTCTCGTACAATGGCACCCATAAATGTCCCTCGTGAAACACTGGCTGTTCCTGTTCATCTGTGCCTATGCCAAAAAGGGAAGCCGAATGCTGCCTCCCAAGCTGTTTGATTCCGGTTTTCTTTCCGGTGAGTTGCTCCAACCTTTGACGCAAAATCTCACTATCCATCGTCACCATACTCCACCACTTTTGCTCTTTTCGCCTATTTTATCACATTTGTGGACAATATGCGCCTCAGCAAAAACGGTGTAGTGATCAGCAAAAATATCATTTGGCGTGGATGTGCCGCTTTTTCGCTGGTGGCAAAGTGACAGGGTTTAACTTTCGTAATTCCTTATGCATCCAGATACCTGCGATTGCCCCTTCTCCCATGGCTACTGTAGCCTGCTCAGCATGTACCGCCACATCCCCTGCCACCCATACATGCTCCACATCTGTCATCAAGGAGCGTCTATTCGCCTCAATATGCTTATTTTTATGAAGGGAAATTCCTAAGTTCCCCGCAAGCTCAGAATGTACCGGATTATGACCAAAGGCAATAAATCCACGTTCTGCCGGAATTGTTATTCCATTTGTCAACGTTACACCTTGTATCCTCCCATCATCCACCGTTTCCACTCTCACCACAGGCTGTTCTATATATACAATATCTTCATCAATTATCCGATCCATATTCTCTTTAGATACCGGAAACATCTCATGGTTGACATACGTTAGATCTCCAGTACGTTCGCGTAAAATAAAAGCCATCTGAGCTCCTGCATCCCCCGAGCCTATCAACACTGTCTGCCGATCCTGAATCTCATAACCGTCACAATCCGGGCAGACATAAACGGTTTTACCAAGTGTAGGGATCAATCCGGGCAGTTCAGGAAAACGGTCCATAACCCCTGTTGCCAATAGCAGCAGTTTACATTGGTAGGTCTGGCCATGCTCTCCTTGCAATAAAAAATAACCATCCGGCTTCTCAGCTTTTACAATTTTATCTGTTTTGAATTCTACCCCTGTACTTTCTGCCTGTTTCCGCCCTCTGGCCCGTATTTCCTCTCCTGATATCCCATCTGGCCACCCCAAAATATTGTGATAGCTTCTGCAAAATTTGGACCTTCCATCTCCGGCATCTACCACAAGCACACGGTGAGCAGAGTAACGGCCTAATTGAATGGCTGCCTGAAGACCCGCAAACCCGCCTCCTACAATAATAGCATCATATATCATGGATATTCCCTCATTTCTGCTTACGTATATAACCATATACTTAAACGGAGACAGAAAACTTAAACTCCCCTCAGTACATTATCATCAAAAATTCTGAAAACACAAAAAAGCCACCACCTAAAGGTGATGACTTTCAGATTGGAATGAGCCATGAAGGACTCGAACCTTCGACACCCTGATTAAAAGTCAGGTGCTCTACCAACTGAGCTAATGGCTCATAAAACTGGTGGAGGCTGATGGATTCGAACCACCGAACACGTACGTGAGCAGATTTACAGTCTGATGCGTTTGGCCACTTCGC
>NZ_JBWAVA010000028.1:0-45822 GCF_056121505.1 Paenibacillus sp. LS-5
AGCCCTCCAGCGCCGATGGTACTTGGACCGAAGGGTCCTGGGAGAGTAGGACGCCGCCAAGCACTGAAAGCCATTGTCGAGTAATCGACAATGGCTTTTTTGTTGTTTTTGTTGAATTTGAGGAATGATAGTAAGGAGATGCTTACATCACCATTGCAGGATGTCGTGCTAGCAGTGAATGGCTATAGGGATTCAGTGATAAAGTGTCCACTCCAAGCGGACTTTCGTCCAAGAATTCGCTTACCCGGAGGCTGTTTTCCGAATAACTTCTCCCATGATGTAATATTCTTGACAGGCCAAAAACCCTTTGCTAAGATGGCAATAATATATTTTTGGACAAGCATCTCAAACCTTAACTGAAGATACGAAAACGTATAGCTTCCAAGTCTTTTTCCGTGTCTGTCGGGTATGGACTTGAACCTTAGTTTCTTCATTCATAAAGTTTGCAGGCGTTTAGAATAAAGACATTTGAGGAGGAATGACCCAGGTGTGGGAAGATAAGTTTGGCAAAGAGGGATTAACGTTCGATGATGTTCTGCTGGTGCCGCGTAAGTCCGAGGTGCTCCCGAAGGAAGTGGAATTGACTACGGTACTAAGCAAGAATGTGAAGCTGAACATCCCCTTGATGAGTGCGGGTATGGATACGGTCACTGAGGCGGCTATGGCAATTGCTATTGCACGCGAGGGTGGCATTGGCATCATTCATAAGAATATGTCCGTAGAGCAGCAGGCGGAAGAAGTGGACCGTGTTAAGCGTTCTGAAAGTGGCGTTATTACCAATCCCTTCTCTCTTACACCAGAACACTGGGTATCCGACGCTGAAGTTCTGATGGGTAAATACCGTATCTCTGGTGTGCCTATCGTAGATGATAACAACAAGCTGGTTGGGATTTTGACCAATAGAGATTTGCGGTTTATCCATGATTTTAATATTCAGATCAAAGAAGTAATGACGCATGAAAATCTGGTAACAGCTGCTGTAGGTACTACCCTTCAAGAGGCTGAAGTCATTCTGCAGCGCCACAAGATCGAGAAGCTGCCTTTGGTGGATGAGAACAACATTCTTAAAGGTCTGATTACAATAAAAGATATCGAAAAGGCCATTCAATTCCCGAATGGTGCTAAGGATGCGCAAGGTCGACTGTTGGTGGGTGCGGCAATCGGTATTTCCAAGGATACTTTTGAACGGACGGAAGCATTGGTAAAGGCCGGTGTCGATCTTATCACTGTAGATTCTGCACATGGTCACCATATCAATATTATTGATGCTGTACGCAAACTGCGTGAGCAATATCCTGATCTTACCATTGTAGCGGGTAATGTTGCCACCGGTGAAGCCACACGTGAGCTTATCGAGGCTGGAGCATCGGTAGTCAAGGTGGGGATTGGACCAGGGTCGATCTGTACCACGCGCGTTATCGCAGGTATTGGTGTACCACAGATTACAGCTATTTATGATTGTGCGACTGTAGCCCGCGAGTATGGTGTTCCCATTATTGCGGACGGCGGAATTAAATACTCCGGGGAGATCACCAAGGCCATTGCTGCAGGAGCATCTGCGGTTATGATGGGCAGCCTGTTCGCAGGTACGGACGAAAGCCCTGGGGATTCGGAAATTTATCAGGGACGTAAATTCAAGGTTTACCGCGGCATGGGTAGTATGAGTGCCATGAAACAGGGAAGTAAAGACCGTTACTTCCAGGATGATGACAAGAAACTCGTTCCTGAAGGTATTGAAGGGCGTGTTGCTTTTAAAGGAAGTCTTTCAGATACGGTTCATCAGCTGATTGGCGGACTTCGTTCAGGGATGGGCTATTGTGGAACCAAGACGTTGGAGGAGCTTCGTAATGATACCTCCTTTATTCGGATTACCGGTGCTGGTCTGCGCGAGAGTCATCCGCATGATGTGCAGATTACCAAGGAAGCACCCAACTATTCCCTATAATATTGGATATTCAGCATTTTAAGGGCAGATAGGACGAATTTCGTCCTGTCTGTCTTTTTTTGAGGGTACCCCTGTGTTAGAATAGAACAAGCAATGGATATGAGGGCAAAAGGAGAGTAGTAATCATTGAAGTACAAGCGTAAATTCAACAGTAAACAATTTGTGATTAAGACAGCGACAGTAGGTCTACTTTTAAATATGCTGGCTTTACCTGTTAATTCGGTGCTGGCAGATGCGGTGAAGACCCCGGCTACTACGGAGTCAGGCACAGCAGCTACCAATGCAACTACAACTAAGACAACAAAAACTGCAGTAAAGATTCCTTCGGTGGAATCGCTGGGATTGAACCTGAAATCAGCCGTTCTGCTGGAACCTACTACGGGTGAGGTACTGCTATCTCTAAATGCGGATGTGCCTCTTCCTCCGGCGAGTATGACAAAGATGATGACAGAGTATCTGGTTACAGAAGCCGTTAACTCAGGACAGTTGTCATGGGATAAAAAAGTCGTAGTGCAGGAGAATGCCTCCAAACAAATTGGATCGCGTATTTTTCTGGCACAAGGGGACGAACATACAGTCAAAGAGCTATACATAGCCATGGCGGTAGGCTCTGCAAATGATGCCACAGTAGCACTGGCAGAAGAGGTTGCCGGTTCTGAACAGCAGTTCGTTGCACTGATGAACGAAACTGCACAGAAGATGGGGATGAAGACGGCCTATTTCATCAACTCAACCGGACTGGACCGGGATGATATGCCTGAGAAGTTCCGACCTGACACAGATCGGGAAACCGTTATGTCTGCTATGGATGCAGCCCTTTTGGCTAAGTTTATTGTAACCGAACATCCGGATTTCACAGATTTCACAACTATACAATCCTACAAATTCCGTGAGCGCGACACAGCACCAATGGTTAACTATAACTGGATGCTGGAAGGTAATAAAAATGTTACGAATTTTAAAGCGTATGCTTATCCTGGGCTTGATGGTCTAAAGACAGGGCATACTTCCAATGCAGGTAACTGTTTCACCGGTACTGCCGTTCGTGATGGGATGCGGCTGATCAGTGTGGTAATGGGAGCCGATTCAGAGCCTCACCGTTTCACAGAAACAAAGAAAGTTCTCGATTTTGGCTTTAATAATTTTGAGATTAAGCAGGTTGTTGCTCCTAAGGCAGTTATTGCGGGCAATGAAACTGTTCCTGTACTAAAAGGCAAGAACAAAGACGTGTCCGTTGTAACAGATGCCGGTGTAACTTTTATCGTGCCTAAGGGTACAGTGTCACCACAGATCAAAACGACGGTAGTCACCAATGATCCATCAACGTTGGTCGCACCGATTGCGGGAGCCAGTAAAGTGGGGAAGGTGACTTATTCCTACCAGGTGGAAGGCATTACTCAAGTTCAGGAGAAGACCGTTAACCTGATTACGGCTGAAGAGGCAGAGAAGGCTGGCTGGTTCAAGCTGCTCATGAGAGCAATAGGAGAGTTTTTTGGCGATCTGTTTAAAGGAATTAAGAACTTGTTCTAGCGGCTGAAAATGTCGAAGACAGGAGAAAATCCGAGTAAATAGGTTGTATATATAGCCGCCTTGCGGTAAAATTATATGTTAGATAAAAGTTCATTCGGGAGGCTTGGTCATGGAAACAGGAACATCGCGAGTAAAAAGAGGTATGGCAGAAATGCAAAAGGGTGGCGTCATTATGGACGTCATGAATGCAGAACAGGCAAAAATCGCTGAGGCTGCAGGAGCAGTAGCCGTTATGGCACTGGAGCGCGTCCCGTCTGATATTCGTGCAGCGGGCGGTGTAGCCCGTATGGCCGATCCTACCATTGTAGAAGAGGTTATCAAGGTAGTAAGTATTCCCGTTATGGCTAAAGCCCGCATCGGACATTATGTAGAAGCGAAGGTTCTGGAATCCCTTGGTGTAGATTATCTGGACGAGAGTGAAGTGCTCACTCCGGCTGATGAAGTCTTCCATATTAACAAACGTGAATTCACTGTTCCATTTGTATGTGGGGCCAAAGACCTTGGTGAAGCACTGCGCCGTATTAATGAAGGTGCTTCAATGATCCGTACCAAAGGCGAGCCGGGAACCGGTAATATTGTTGAAGCTGTGCGTCATATGCGTTATATCAACAGCCAGATCCGCAAGGTAACGAATCTTTCACTGGATGAGCTGTATAATGAAGCTAAGACTCTGGGTGTTGCTTACGAACTGCTGCTTGAAGTTCATCAGCTGGGTAAGCTGCCGGTGGTTAACTTCGCTGCAGGCGGTGTGGCTACTCCGGCGGATGCCGCCTTGATGATGCATCTGGGTGCTGATGGCGTATTCGTGGGCTCGGGTATTTTCAAATCAGATAATCCTGAGAAGTTTGCCCGTGCAATCGTTGAAGCAACCACTCACTTCACTGATTACAAGCTGATTGCAGAAGTATCCAAAAACCTCGGTACTCCGATGAAGGGGATCGATATTGCCTCATTGTCACCGGCAGAACGCATGTCGGAACGCGGCCGTTAATAGAGAGAAGGTTGTCCCGATGATAATAGGAGTGCTGGCGCTTCAAGGCGCTGTAACAGAGCATATTGTCAGTATAGAGAAGACCGGAGCTCAAGGCCTGCCAATTAAACGGGTAGAGCAGCTCGGCGAGATCGACGGATTAATTATCCCCGGCGGTGAAAGCACTACGATAGGCAAGCTCATGCGCAAGTACGGCTTTATTGAAGCTATCCGTGATTTTGCCGACCAGGGAAAGCCCATCTTTGGGACATGCGCAGGCATGATTGTACTGGCGAAGCATATTGCTGGAGGCGAACCCGGCCATTTAGAGCTTATGGATATTACCGTTGCCCGGAATGCGTTTGGCCGTCAGCGGGAAAGCTTCGAATGTGATCTGCAAGTCAAAGGAATCAATGAGCCGGTGCGAGCTGTATTCATCCGAGCTCCGCTTATTAACGAGGTTGGACCGGAAGTTGAGGTGCTCACGCTCTATAATGATGAGATTGTGACTGCGCGCCAGGGCAATTTGCTGGTATCCTCCTTTCATCCGGAGTTGACAGATGATTATAGGCTGCACCAATACTTTGCTGATATGGTAGAGCACAGTGTAGCAGCCAAACAATAGAACTGTATATAAGAACATTCTGACTCTTTCAAAGCTGCGAACAGCAATTTGAAAGAGTTTGGGCTGTTTTCAGGAGGGAAACGTTGTGCTAGATGTAAAAATATTGCGCAGTGATTATGCCAGAGTAGAAGAAGCACTGAACAAACGCGGAAAATCACTTGAATTGATCACTGAATTTCCGCAGCTGGATCTGCGCCGCCGTGAGCTGCTACAAGAGACTGAGGGCTTGAAAAACCGACGTAATACCGTATCAGGTGAAGTGGCAAAGAAGAAGAAGAGCGGTGAACCTGCAGATGATTTAATCACCGAGATGCGTACTGTATCCGACCGTATTAAAGAGCTCGATGATGAAGTCAGATTGCTTGAGGCGCGGATTGAAGAACTGACTATGAGCATCCCTAATATTCCGCATGAATCGGTGCCGGTAGGTAAATCCGAGGAAGAGAATGTGGAGGTACGGCGCTGGTCACAGCCGCGTGAGTTTGGATTTACTCCAAAGTCACACTGGGAGCTGGGACAGCAACTGGACATTATTGACTTTGAAGCCGCTGCCAAGGTTACTGGTTCCCGCTTTGCCTTTTATAAAGGATTGGGAGCGCGTCTTGAACGTGCACTCATCAACTTCATGATGGATCTTCACAGCGGGGAACATAACTATGAGGAGATGCTGCCCCCTTATATCGTTAATAAGGACAGCCTGTACGGTACCGGTCAGCTTCCTAAGTTCGAAGAGGATCTTTTCAAGCTTCGGGATACCGAATATTACTTGATTCCTACAGCCGAGGTCCCGGTAACCAATTACTATCGTGAAGAGATTCTGACAGCTGCGGATCTGCCGAAATATCATGTAGCCTATAGCTCCTGCTTCCGTTCGGAGGCCGGCTCAGCAGGTCGTGATACACGCGGGCTTATTCGTCAGCATCAGTTCAACAAGGTAGAGCTGGTGAAGCTTACTACACCGGAGACGTCCTATGAGGAACTTGAGAAGATGACAGCAGATGCCGAACGTGTTCTACAGCTTCTGGAACTGCCGTACCGGGTATTGGGACTTTGCACAGGCGATATGGGGTTCACCTCAGCCAAGACATACGATCTCGAAGTGTGGCTGCCTGAGAGCGGCATGTACCGTGAAATCTCCTCTTGCTCGAATACAGAGGATTTCCAGGCGAGACGGGCTAATATCCGCTTCCGTAAGGAGCCTAAGGCAAAGCCGGAATTTGTTCATACATTGAATGGTTCTGCACTTGCCGTTGGCCGTACTTTAGCCGCCATTCTAGAGAATTATCAGCAGGAAGATGGCACAGTACTGATTCCGACAGTCCTGCAGCCTTATATGCGTAATGTGAAAGTGATCAGCCCAAAAGCTGAGTAATAATACGGTTGCATAATGACTGAGTTGTGTGCTATAATCCTCTTGCATGTGAAATTTTGATGCATTGGAGAGGTACCGAAGCGGTCATAACGGGGCGGTCTTGAAAACCGTTAGGGTGCAAGCCCACATGGGTTCGAATCCCATCCTCTCCGCCATTCTTTTAAGAGATGAATACATGAAGCTAGAAGCTGCCTTCCTTGGAAGGCGGCTTTTTTTGATCTATCCGGAGGCTTGGTCTCCATTTGTTATGAATGGCATCAAGTATAAAATACGCCCTTTCTCCGCAATGTAATAGGAAGGAGGCTGATAATAACAATGAATCGACAATTACAGCTGGATCAGCAAAGCTTGGTTTCTGCTTGGAAGGAGCGTCTACCTGCTCTAATGGAGGAGGGGGACAGCTTTAATGTACAAGGTGATGCGGCCGACCCAAATAGTCTGCTCATTCATTTTAATGCTGCAGGGCGGCAGGCCTTTTCCCTGGATTTTCGTTGTACTTATGTCGATAGTCGTGAGGTAGCTGTAAGTATGATTGACGTTGAAGAGGCTGGCCGCCATACCGATGAACGTACAGATGCGGTGCAATCATTGGCACAGCAGTATACCAGGCAAATTCATGAATGTGCGCAGGCTCTTCAAGACCTGACCAATCCATAGGAGGTAAACATAACCATGAGCAAACCAAAGAGCATGCCTGTTCCCGGGGTCGAGAACAACCACCAGGAGCGCCGCAAGGATCATAAGTCCTCTGGTCCAGAGCCATTATCCGGTTCGAAAAAGGTTAAGCAGGCTAACCATGTAGATCATCATAATCCTCAGGGCTAAATCACCCTAGAGTAAAATATGCAATGAAATGTTTCTCATTTTTCCCAAATGGTTTATCATTAGGGAGGGTGAAGAAACTTTTTACATGGGAGAGGAGATTTATAATGAACAAAAAATGGGGGTTGTCCGCTGCCGCATTGCTGCTAACCGCTGCAATAATTCTGCCTGGCTGCGCCAACAAAGAGCAAGCACCTAAAGAGGCGTTGAAGTCAGCTGCAGTCAAAGCCACAACGCTCAAGTCGTATGAAATGAAGAGCAAGGTGGTCATCAATAACCTGACTATCGACGCGCCAGCAAACGGGGAGTCAGATGCTGCCACTGCGCAGGTGCTCAGTATGCTGAAGAATGCTGAGGTTACCATAGATGGTGTCTATCAGGCAGATCCAATGCAGACTGAAATGACGCTAGTGCTCAATCTGAAGGGCGATATGACGATGTCGTTTAATATTCCAATGGTTATGACTGCGGAGAAAATGTACATCAAAGTACCTTCTATTCCTTTCCTGCCGCTTCCGGAGACGGTGGTTGGCAAGTTTGTGGAACTTGACCTGAAACAATTGGCAGAGCAGCAAGGAACCGAATTCAACCCTGCATCTATGGATACACAAAAGCTGCAGAAGCTCTCGAATGAGGTGCTTGATACATTGCTCGGCGAATACGATGATCAGAAATACTTTAGTGAAATCAAGCCGAAGGACGCCGCTTTGCCAGAGGGTATTGAAGCCAAGCAGGTAGTTCAATTCAAAGTCACCAATGAAAATGTTAAAGAGGCGCTTACTATCTTTGTGAATAATGCTCTGCCTAAGATTATCGATATTATAAGCAAACCTGAGTATAAGGAAATGTTAAATATTAAGGATACTGACTTGGCAAAAGCCAAAGAAGAGCTTCAGTCCAGCGAAAGTCGTGCAGAATTCGACAAAAGCCTGGCTGACTTGGGAACTTATCTGACCATCAATCAATTTCATATGAATACAGCTATCAATAAAGATGATTTTCCAGTGTATCAGGATCTTCTGATGGATATTAAAGTGAATGACCCTGATAAAGGTGAGAATCTGAGCTTATCCTTAAATGCCAGCAATCAATATAGCAAAGTTAATGAAAAACAGACCTTCACCATTGGTATTCCGCAGGGTGAGAACGTCATTACAATGGATCAGTTAGAGCAGGAATTTGGTTCAATGGGTATGAGTTATTAAACACAAGACTGAATTGAAAAATCCCGTATGTGCGCCAAGACGGCGTTCATGCGGGATTTTTTTGGCTATCTCGTATATTGGTGGGACGGAGCTCTGCATGGGCCGCTTTGTTACTCCTCCTGCATCTGGGCATCGTCAACGAGTATAGCGTATGTACGGTGATCTTGCCATTGTCCATTAATTTGAATGAAGCGCCGGGCAATGCCCTCTGCCTGAAATCCGTTCTTCTCCAGGACCCGGCGTGACCTGTGATTATGAAGCAAGATGGCAGCCTGTACTCTATGCAGGCCCAGGGAACGGAATGCAAACTTAAGGATAAGTCCGACGGCAGCGCTTGTGTACCCTTTTCCCTGCAAGGTATAATCAATAAAATAACCAATATCCGCAAACTGTCCAACACCGCGGACTATATTGGAGATGGTAATCTGGCCAATCAGCTGATCGTTCATTAAAAATATACCGAACATATATGCCCGGTCCTGCATAGACTCCTCCACACGTTGCCTGATGAGCTGCTGATGACTCTCCAGGGTGAAGTAATCCTTCTCCCTCAAAGGCTCAAAAGGCTGATGATGTTCCTTGTTACGGAGACGCAGCTGGAGCAGGTCCTCTGCATTATTAACCTCTAGTAGAGCAATATAGATACCATGAGATGTGTCATATAACTTATGAAACATGAAGTATCCTCCTAAATCCTAAGATTTCTTCCGAAGCCGGCGGAAAAAGGTGGTCAGCAGCTCTGCACATTCCTGCTGGAGGATGCCTTGAATGACCTCGGTTCGATGATTAAAACGCGGCTCTTCCAGAAGATTCATTAGCGTGCCGGCGCAACCGGCTTTGGGATCCGGGGTACCGTATACTGTAAGCGGTACTCTGGATTGGACCATAGCCCCAGCGCACATAGGACAGGGCTCTAGGGTCACGTACAGCGTACAGTCCAGGAGACGCCAGGAATGGAGCAGGGTGCTTGCCTCACGAATAGCAACCATCTCTGCATGGGCGGTAGAGTCCATGGTAGTTTCACGCAGATTATAGCCCCGGCCAATAATTTCTCCGCGGTGAACGATTACGGCCCCAATGGGCACCTCACCCAGGGCTTCCGCCTTACGAGCCTCCTCTATCGCTTGCCTCATCCAATATTCATGAATGGCCAATTCCTCAGAGGACCGTTCATTATTTATATTATCCAATCTCATCTTCCCCTCTGAAACTACTCTTTGTGCAACGAACAAATATTCGTTCTTAACAAATTGTGCATAACTCTGTGGATAAAGCCGGACTTATGCACAAATTTGTACACATCGCTATTTGATAAAATGTTTATATGTGCATAACCTGTGGATGGTTCCTTATCCATTGTAGAGAATGTGTCTGTAAAATTCAATATTTCACGCACAAGGTTCCAGAAGTGAAATGTCTTTTCAAATGAGAAGGCAAAAGGTATGATAATGTTTGAACGCTCCGCTAGGATTTACCAGCGGATAAGAGGTGAACAGACAGCTTGTCTATAAAAATTAAGTTATCGGTAATTATCTTTTGTTCGGTACTTTTAATTCTGGCGCTCAATCTCACACTTAATCTTCATGAAGTCCGAAGCCACCTCCGTAATGAGAGTGTAAATAATATGAAGATGACCGCCAAACAGATTGCCGTTTCCGTCGAGCAGAGCAGCTACAGCTCCAATTATGTGCAGCACCAGATCGCGCAGAACCTGAGATTGGCGGCTATCTTAGCTTCCAAGGAGCTTGATCCGGATATAAAGAATGTAGAGAACAGACAACTGGTTACTCTAGCCCACAAGCTGGGTGTGTCTAATATTTCGCTTCTGGTGAAGACTGAGGATGATGTGGTCGTGGCGAAATCCTCGGACCCCCGTGAGCTTAATCTGTCTACTAAAGGCATGGGTTATTGGTATGTGGCATTTCTTGAGCTGTTCGCGGGCCAGGAGGTATCGGTTGGGCAAGGACAGAGCTTTGAACATTTCTGGTCAGGGCCTTTTGAATATTCAACTTCTAATCCCAAGTATATTGAGAAGTGGGGATACTATTATGATCAATCGAGAAACTACATTATAGACCCTTATATTCGCAGTACTGCCGTAAGCGACTATGTGAAGATCATGAACCCTGATGAGATTGTCAACCAGTCCAAGGAGGTTAACCCGGGGATCCTAGAGATCACAGGGATTAATCCCAAAACTTTTGGAGTATCCACTATGCAATCTGATGGCAGTGATCCAGTATATCTTAAGCTGAGAAACCAGGCGATTAAGTATGGTACTTACAAATATGGCAACGTTGAAGAAGACAGGTCGGCCATCATGGAGGCGCTCAGCAATGGAGAACCCCTTGTCCTGGACACGCAGGCACGTGGTATAAGGGTACTAAAAACCTTCATTCCCATAAAACAGCCTGGAGCTGAGGATTATGTCATCAGTATAGTTATGGATTATTCAGTCATTTCTTCGGTAATCCGGGAGCAGCTGCGGAATAATATAACTACGTCAGTTCTGCTGCTTATTGTCTTCTTCATTGGAAGTTACATCCTTGCAGGCATTGTAACCCGGCCCATTAAAGACATCCTCGCCAAGGTGAATGACGTGGCCAGAGGCAAGTTCGAGCCCCCGCTGAATGTGGCCAGCCGTGATGAGCTTGGGCAATTGGCCCACCGTATTAATGCCATGACCTCGCATCTGCTGCAGCATACGAACCGGCTGGGACAGACACTGGAAGAAAACCGTGCCGTCAAAGAACGTCTGGAGTCTGTGATTAACGGCACCTCCGATGCGATCCATACGATGGATATGGAAGGCCGGATACTCAGCACGAACCGTGCCTTTGAGGAACTGTACGGCTGGAGTGCCAACGATGTATGGCATAAGATGCCTTACCTGGTGCCAGCCACTGCGCAGAAGCAGGAAGAAGACAGACTGAGAGAGTTGAAGAACGGGGCTGTTCTGCCTCCACTGGAGACCATTAGATTAAAACGTGACGGGTCGCTCGTCGAAGTCAGCGTCAGCAGCTCGATTATCCGTGACGAGGAAGGTAATCCGCAGTCATTCGTTCATGTCTCTCGTGACATGACAGAGCGCAACCGGATAGAAGAACTGTTGAGACGGTCGGAGAAGCTGACTACCGTCGGCCAACTTGCGGCTGGGGTAGCCCATGAAATCCGGAATCCGCTCACAACACTTAGAGGATTCCTGCAGCTGCAGCAAGAGAAAAGGCTTCTGGTGCCGCTTCATATTGATCTCATGCTATCTGAGCTGGAGCGGATTAACCTGATCGTAAGTGAATTTTTAATTTTGGCCAAGCCGCAGGCAGTTCATTTTCAGCTAAGAGACGTCCGGCTCATTCTGGGTGATGTTATTTCTTTGCTGGACAGCCAGGCGCACTTGTTCGGAATTGAATTTGAAGCCCGCTTCTCCGAACAGCCGGCAACGGTGCATTGTGAAGAAAACCAGCTGAAGCAGGTGTTTATCAACATCGTCAAAAATGCAATTGAGGCTATGCCAGATGGCGGTACGATCACACTTGAGCAACGCATAGTAGGAGATATCGTAGTGATCGTAATCTCTGATGAAGGAGAAGGCGTCCCTGAGGAGATGCTACCTAAGCTTGGGGAGCCATTCTTTACCAATAAGGAAACCGGGACGGGCCTTGGGCTCATGGTCAGCCAGAGGATCATCCAATCTCATAAAGGCAGCATAGAAATACGGAGTGAATACGGATCGGGGGCAGAAGTTACAATTAGGCTGCCTGTCGCCGGAGAGCAGGCCCCTGGGCAGGTCATGAATGAAGAACGGAGTGAAGAGAGAAGTGAGAATTAATAAGTTCATCAGTGAGACAGGATTCTGCTCACGGCGTGAAGCGGACAAGCTGGTGGAAGGCGGTAGAGTTAGCATCAACGGAGAGCCTGCTGTGCTTGGCAGTCAGGCGGAGCAGGGGGATGAGGTGCGTATAGACGGTAAACTGCTTGAAACGGGCAGTAAGGTTGTCTACATTGCGCTGAATAAGCCGGTCGGCATTACATCTACCACAGAAGCTCATATTCAAGGGAATATTGTCGATTTTGTCGGGCATCACGAGCGTATTTTTCCCATCGGCCGGCTTGATAAGGATTCGGAAGGATTAATTCTGCTGACCAATGATGGAGATATCGTTAATAAAATATTACGGGCCGAAGGCAAACATGAGAAGGAATATATCGTGACTGTGGATCGTCCCATTACCCCATCCTTCATTTCAGGGATGTCGAGTGGGGTCAAGATACTGGGCAGCCGTACACTCCCCTGTGAAGTGACGCGGATCAGTGAGCGGGTCTTCCGGATTATTCTTACAGAAGGCAAGAACCGGCAAATCCGCCGTATGTGCGCTGCTTTTGGATATGAGGTCCGGCGGCTGCAGCGCATCCGTGTAATGAATATCCGTCTGGGTACACTTCAAACCGGAGAGTGGCGTGAGCTTTCTGTGCAGGAGAAGCAAGAACTGGGCGCTATGCTGAATTATCAGCTACTGTAACCGGCGGTCATGGAGACAATATTGGTATAACAAAAAGAGCTGTTCTGAAGGTCGTATCCAGACCCTTCGGAACAGCTCTTGTTGAATACTAAGATTATTATTTTCCGGTAGCTGCAGCTTCAGTACTCTGCGTTGCATCCACATACTTCCGAAGAACTGAGACTTCGACGCGGCGGTTCTTGGCCCGTCCGGCAGCCGTGGAGTTATCCGCGATCGGATGATATTCCCCATATCCAATAGGACTGAACTTAACCGGGTCCAGATAAGGGTTTATCAGCAGAATCTTCATGAATTGCAGCGCACGGGCTACACTGAGATCCCAGTTGGAAGGATACTCACTGTTGGAGATTGGGATATTATCCGTATGGCCCTCTACCAGTATTTCGTAATCCGGAAATTGCTGCAGCATGGTGGAGATGGACTTCGCCAGCTGACGGGATTCATCCTTTACTACGGCCTCTCCGGAAGAGAACAGAGCATTGTCACTGATGGTGATTGTCAGCTGGGACTGATTGAGCTTGGTGCTAAGCAAATCGGTCAGGCCGTTATTCTTGATATACTGATCGAATTGCTTCTTCAGCTTCTCCAGTTCCTCTTGCTCTTTTTGTTTCAATTTGGCAAGGTCCGCCTTACCGGTATTAGGGGCAATGACATTGTTCATTTTATCTTGTTTACCCTGATCCAGTTGCGTATTTGTAGGAGCATCGGATTTATATTCCAAAACTCCAGACCCTCCATTCAGTGCTGAACTGAAAGCCTGTGACATTTCTTCGAATTTCTTCGCATCTGTTGCACTCATCGCATACATTACGAGGAACAGGGCTACCAGCAAGGTCATTAAGTCGGAATAGGGCAATAACCAGGTCTCATCGGCGTGTTCTTCATGCTCCTCATGTCTAGTCTTTTTGCTCACTAGAAGCACCCTCCTTGTCACTCAGCTTTGCGCGTTCCGCTGGTGTGAGGAAGACAGACAGCTTCTGGTTGATAGCGATTGTGGATACGCCGGATTGAATGGATAACAGCCCTTCCACCATCATCAGTCTGACCTCAATTTCCCGCTTCGACAGACGCTTAAGCTTATTTGAGATAGGATGCCAAAGGACATAACCCGTAAAGATACCGACCAGGGTGGCAATGAAAGCGGCCCCGATGGCGTGAGCCAGTTTTTCCATTGCACTCATATCGGCTAGTGCTGCAATTAGCCCGATAACGGCCCCGAGAACCCCGAGTGTTGGTGCGTACATACCGGCTTGAGAGAAGATCAGAGCTCCGGCCTTATGCCTATCTTCAGTAGCATGGATATCTTCCATTAGCACATCACGGACAAACTCCTGATCGTTGCCGTCAATAATCATCCGCATACCATTACGAAGAAAGTTGTCTTCAATTTCGTCGACCTTAGATTCGAGGGCAAGTAAACCTTCGCGGCGGGTAATGGAAGCCCACTCCATGAACATGGTGATAAGGTCCGATTTGCTGACCATTTTTTGTTTTACGAAAATTAGCTTTAACAACGAGGGGATTTTTTTTACTTCCGAGAACGGGAAAGCCATAAATATAGATGCGGCTGTACCCAAGAGGATAATTACGTAAGCTGCAGGTGCATTTAGGGCATGCAGTGGGGCGCCCTTTAGATACATCCCCCATACTAATGTAACCAGACCAAAAATTAAACCTATAATTGTTGAAATTTCCATTATGCACCTCGTCCATGAGAATTAAGATGTGATCCGACTATACCGCGTGTATCATCCATGAACAGCGGCGGGACACTCTGCGTCTGATCAATTAACGTATATTCTTATTTATCGACAGGATTCCCTTTTTTGTGAAGTCATTTTTTCGGCTATAATGAGTAAGGCAGGTTATTATTCATCTATGGAGAAAACGGAGTGATTGACGTGGGTGTGAAGCATGGCAGAGATTATAGTGAAATTCTTAGTGAACTGACAGAAGCAGTAGGAAGGATTTCTGACGGGTATGTGTTTTTTGAGATGGAACCCGATGAGTGGCAGGAACTGCCGCAAGAATCGAAGATGGAGGTTTGGGAAGCGCTCGCTGAGGATTTATTCTACGCCTTGGGTAATGAACCGGTTATTGAGGTTGGTAGTGGCGTTGTAATTTACGATAAGGAAACACATCGGATAAATATTTTGCTGGGCGAAGAAGATCTGGCTTCAGTCCTTTTGGTCTAAAACAGGTAGCCGCCGATAGCCGGTTTGCCCGTAGCCTGTGCCACGTGGTAAAATTGATAGAGCTAGGTTCTACTTGCCAGGATTTACGAATACAATAAACCGAAAAATAGCCCTCATCCTGGCGCATCCCTTGGACTTATATAAGCTGAGGGATGTTTTGTTTAAGGCACCCTCACACATTGTGAAGGAGATATAAGGATTTTGTTGTTAATCTAGTAAGGGAGGAAGAACATTGCAATTTACGGAAGAAGAGCTGCGGGAGCAGGCGAGCAAGCTGGAAGGATGGAAGCTGGAGCCGAGTACCCTGGTGCGCAAATACATGTTCAACGAATATATGAAGGGCATTGCTTTTGTGGATGAGGTAGCAGCTATCTCGGAAGCATTCGAGCATCATCCGCATATTACAGTTGACTACAAAACTGTCGTCCTGCGTCTGTCTGCTGTGGGTGAAGATGGCCTTACGGCACTTGATATCCGGCAGGCCCATGAATTTAATGAGGCTTTTGAGAAGAATCGTTAACACTCCAACCCTTGCAGGACAGATTAGAGATTGGAAATTCATATCCCTTATATAAAAAATGCCCTGTACGGGATCTACATGATCCTTGTACGGGCATTTTGTGTTACGGAGGTGATGTAATAATGAGGAGAACTACTTCTTCTCCGCAAGCCACATCGCTACATTCGCGATCTCCTCGGGCGCCAGCTTATCCTTGAAAGAAGGCATCTGTCCGCGGCCCTTGGTGACAATGGTATAAATCTCTCCGGCGTCATGCTTGCCGCCTTCCTGCTGGAGACTAGGGCCGACAGCGCCCTGGAGCTGGTCACCATGGCAGGTGATGCAATTAGCCTTCACTGTAGCCTCGGCGCTCGCCGCATCCATCTGTACTTCGGGCATTGTTGGTTTGTTCTCCTCAGCGACTTCGGCTTTGCCGGGCAAGGTGAACATTAAGATTACCGCAAAGGCACAGGCGGCAAAAAACAAACCGCTCATGATCCATTTCTGCATCTGCATCCGTCCCCTCCTTGTAAGCTGCTTCCTACATTATACAAGAAGGTAAAGCGTTATCATAGCATTTGTGACAAAAAAATGAATGATTTGTGCTATTTGTTATAGACCATACAATAAAATGGCTTATCTCCCGTCGGAGTCCGGCGTTCATAAGTATCTGTAATAGTAAATCCGCTTTTTTGATAAGCGCGAATCGCCCTCTGGTTCCAGGTAAGCACCTCCAGATCAATCTCACGCTCCGGATAACGTGATAGGGCTTCCTTGACGATCGCATTCATGAACAGATGACCCATACCCTGCCCGCATAGATCAGGCCGCATGCCAATTCCAAGCCGGACAACACCCTCCATCGGGAATAGCTGTGCAAAACCGCAGAGGATACCTTGGCTATTCAGCACAGAAACATACTGCTCGCTACGCAGCCGGGGATCACCGAATTCAACATCTAAGGCCTGCATTTGCTCCCAGGACATCCAGCCATAAATGTTGTATGGAGGTTTATATACCCATTCACATATTTCTGCAGCGTGATTCACTTCCATGGGGACAACGTAAAAAGTTACAGAAGAACTAATCATCCGCTATCCGCCTCCCTTCAGAATGAAACGTTATATCATAATTATATACAAAACCATTCCATTTCGACGCATAAAAATATATTTTTAGAATTAGCAAAAATCGCGGTTTTTTATGTTTTGCAAATAACGAGGAGGGTAAGTAACTTTTATAGAGACAAAAAAACAAGCCCCCTCCAAGATTTCGGCAAAAATCCTGGAAAAGAGCTTGTTCAGTTACAATATTAGACCTTATTGTACATCGTCGTTATCTTGTGAATCAGTAGCAACTGCTTGATAAGCATCTGTGCTCATAATTCGTTTGGCGCCAACGTAGCGGTTGACGTAGTAGCTGTCACTCAGCGAGCTGATGGTTACACCGCGCTTGGAAGAAGCGTGTGCGAACTTGCCTTCACCGACATAAATGCCGACATGGGATATTCCTTTGCCGCTTGTATTAAAGAATACAAGATCGCCTGGTCTAATGTTATCACGGGATACGGCAGTACCCATTTGATATTGGGAACCAGACTGGTGAGGAAGGTTGATTCCAATCTTATCAAACACATACATGGTAAATCCGGAGCAATCAAACCCGTTAGTCGAAACTCCGCCGGATACGTATTTAGTACCGATGGCTTTGTCGATAACCTGGTCCATCTTGGAGTCTGCGAAAGCGCTTCCCGCTCCGATGGTAAGAATGATGGAAAAACTGAGTAGTGCGGCTGCCAGCTTCTTCTTCAAAAGTAAATACCCCTTCCAAATGCCTACGAGGTTAGCTTAAGGGTTCGGTTGAAGGTCCCCTATGACCCCTCTGTGAATAGGAGGTCAATTCACCCAAAATCGGTTCCCCCGTTTCCTTAATAATTAAGGAACTCGGCACGACTGTTGATTAGGATTAGCTTACGGATCAAACAATGACAAAACCTTTGTAAATCAGGTTTGAATAATTACAAAAATGTTACTATCGACTTACTGCGATAATTGTAACAAAGACAGAAGCAGTTGGCAATCACTAAAAGCATATAAATACATATTTTTTGAGCCTTTTAAGAGAAAAATGCCTAATTTGCGCTTGTTTATTACTCCGTAAGTTAGAGGTATGGAAGATTTATCTGGAATATTTATCAAAAAGGGTGTTTCAAAGCTCTAAAAAGTGTGTAAAAGGGAGAATAAGGAAAAGGAAAAACCCGGAAATGATTACGGCAATAATCAGTTCCGGGCTCGTATAAGTTACATTTAGTTGTTAGAGGTGTGATTTTGAGGGGATAAAAACTTCAATTAGTCGTAGGCAACGGTCTTGTAAGCTGTAGTGCTCATCACTCGTTTAGCGCCAACGTAGCGGTTGGCCCAGTAGGCTTGACTCAGCGAAGAAATATTTACACCGCGTGAACTGGAAGATTGTGCGAATTTGCCTCCACCGACATAAATGCCGACATGGGAAACTCCTGATCCAAAGGTATTGAAGAATACCAGATCGCCTGAACGCAAGTTGTTCCGTGATACGGATGTTCCCAGGCTGAATTGTGCCTTGGACGTGCGTGGTAGGGTAAGTCCGACACTTTTAAAAACATACGAGGTGAAGCCGGAGCAATCGAAACCGTTTGTGCTGGTGCCTCCGAATTTATAGGTGGTTCCAATAGTTTTAGCAATGACGCTGTCCATCTTCGAATCAGCGGAAGCGCTACCAGCTCCGATGGAGAATACCATTACTAGTCCAAGTGCTGCTGCGGTACATTTTTTCTTAAAATTCTGACTTCTCAAAAGATGTACTCCTTCCAAGGCCTGCGAGGTTAGCTTAAGGATTCGGTAGAAGGTTCCCCTATGACCCCTCTAAAGCGAGATCAATTCACCCAAAATATGGTTCCCCCACTTCCCGGTGCAGGGAATTTGGCGTTTTATGCACCAGAAGAGCGACGTGTCGACAATTTGCAAATGCTTGTAAGTTTATTGTGTTTGAATGTGCTGCGTCTTAAAGATTACAAATTTGTTACTAGTAGTACAGGCATCATTGTACCAGAGGATTTACAGTTTTGCAAATACACTTATTTACTTTGTAATCCAAAAAAAGAGTCCCGCTCCCTCAAGGAGCAGTGACTCTTTTTTTATGCCGGCAAATTGCAGTATTTATTGTGGAAATGATTTACTGGACCAGAGATGGTATTGTGCGGCGATTCCCCACATTTTGAACAGTGTAGTGGGGAGGGGAGAGAACTGCCTCAGCAGAAGTGCCGGCATCCCGGGACAAAAGATCGACATCCCGCCACAAGCAAGCATCATTACCAATCCCCCTGCTCCCATCACCGCCGATACTCCCACTGAAGGAATGATTACTTTCAGACAGACCAGCAGAGAAGACAGGGTTCCTGTACCACCTGTATAACCGAACTGCATGTACAGCAGCATTTTTCGGATGAAGAATAGATATAATAGCCAAACCAGAATGTAGGGTACCAATTTCAGCAGCAGCTTATAATCCACAATTCCGGTAAGCAGCAGATCGTACATTCTGGGAAGAAGCCAGTAGAGCGGCAGCGCTGTAAGCACCCATTCTGCAAGACTGAACAGCAACACCGGAAGCCCATATAGCCGCATACCCGGAAAAAAGAACATTCCACGCTCGCCTTTACGTTCCTGATGAAGCTCATGGAGCAATCCTGCCCGGATGAATGGTGATAGCAGGAGCCTTATTGCACTTAAACCCAGCAGCATCCAGAGCCATTGTTGAACACCGGAATGTGTGCTTAGTGCGATCTGTCCCTCCACATAATACAGAAGCCTGCCCATTGCACTGCCACCCGCATCCTGATCAGGGTAACGCAGCAGTATCGGAACCACTGCGCTTTTAACAAACTTGTACATGAAATAACTCCAAAACAACCTGTAGATAAACAACAGAATCAGTATATAGAATTGTTCCTTCATGCTGTACCAGCCGCGGGATATCGATCTTTTCACAATCCTTCACCTCACCAGACAAGAGTTCCGAGCAGATTTTCAATCAGGTTGGTTATGCTAAGCGTCCAGCGAGAGAGCGTGTCGGGTTCCAGTTCTGCCAGTCTGAAATTATTCAGATGCCTACTCTCCAGCAGGATGGAGTGCCCGGGATCAATCTCTGCCGATACCAGCGGCGCTTTGTAGGAGAGTTGAAACGTAGTTTTCTTGTCTTTTGCATTCCAATATCTTTGAACGGTATATCCATCCGAAAAGGTGAACTTCACAGGCACCTCTTCGTACTGGCTGCTCTTGTTGCTCACGGTGACCGATGAATCATAACGGAGATTTTCTGTGCCGGTCCCTTTTTTGTGAACGGTATTGATAATGTCATCTACAGCAAAATCAGGAGCACCACCACTGTATACATATTGATCAAAGTAGGCTTGCCATGATTTTTTGGTCACTTTTTCTACGATCTTTTGAAAATCGGCAGTGGAAGGGTGCTGGAATCGGTATTTGCGGGCATAGGCAGCCATGATGGCATCCATGGTTTTGGTGCCAACTTGCTGTTCAATATCTTTGAGCACCAGTTTGCCCCGGATGTATACGTTGCGTGTATAAGCATCATCACCTGTATATTTCCAGGTCTCCAGATTGAGCGGCTGTGATGAGGTAACCAGACTAGACTGAAGCGCTAAGTTGGGTGCTACGCCATATTCCTGTTCCATCAGCCGATCTTCTGCATATGAGGTGAAGCTCTCATCCAGCCAGGCCTCCTCAAATTCATTGCTGGCGATCATGCCATAAAAAAACTGATGCCCGATTTCATGGATAACAGTACGCTCAAGCTGGGTGCCCGGGGCATCCTCGGCTGCGCCGAAGGCGGTGATGAGTGTGGGATATTCCATCCCGCCTGCGCCATTCCCAGCCTTTGGCGGAACAACGATGGATAGTGTCGAGTAAGGATAAGAACCGTACCATTTGCTGAAGGCACTTAGAGCAGCTTTGGCTGCCTGGAAGTACCGCTCCTTCAAATCTTTGTGCACCGGGTCCAGATAGAGCTTAATCCTTACCCCGGGCACTCCGGGTGCCGAGAAGGCTTCCTCTGCAACCACAAAGTCGGGAGAGGCAGCCCAGGCAAAATCATGGACATCATCAGCGTAGAACTGATAAATCTTCTGATCCTGTTTCAGCTTGGCGGTCTTCACCGGAAATCCGGTTGCTGCGACAGTGTAATTGGCGGGTACGGAAAGAGTGATACTGTATATCCCGAAGTCGCTGTAGAACTCGGAGGTGCCGTGATACTGGTGCAGATTCCATCCTTCCTGCTTCGCCCCGCGGGTGCCGGCTGGCTCATACACGCTAAGTTTGGGAAACCATTGTCCGGCCATTACAAAATTACCTGATATTCCCATTCGGGCGAAGATTTTTGGCAGTTTGACTTCATACTTCAGCCTGAGCGTAACGCTTTCTCCCCCGTTCACGGGTACAGGAAGATGCACCTTGACCAGTGTCCTGTCATTCATATTGCCGTCGTCAGGCTGGACATACTGCAGACGCTGCATGAGCGAGACACCGTTAGAAGTCCGCAGATCGGTCAGGGTCATACTGCCGTATCCGTTCGCTGGCATTGTATCCCCGCGCAGTGTACCTCCGGATTCTTTCATAAAGGTAGTATCTTTAGAGGCAAAGGCGTTTGGATAAAGGTGAAAGTAGAGGTCTTGTACCGGTTTTTGACCGGGATGTGTCCAGGTAACTGTCTCGGAAGCCCTTAATGCCCCTGCAGAGGGGATTAGCTGCGCGTCAATATGATATTCGGTTACCCGTTTGCTAAGAGCTTCCGAGACGGGGAGCGGCTTACTCTCCGGGAGAACGGGCTGCGGAGCTTTGATCTGTGCAGCTATAGGGGACTTGGCCTCTTTTGGTGCGGCAGCTGTCAGGACAGCAGAGTTATGCCCTGAAAAAGCTCGGATTCCCATTCCTGTAAGAGTGAAGGCGGCCAGAGCTGCAATGATGAGGGTGTACCTAAATGACAGTGGCTTCATACTGTGATTCCTCCCGTGACAAGCATCTACGGGATGTATATGTTTGCATTCGGCGCATTATTAGCTAAAATTAAATTATTAGTGAAAGGGAAGGATGTGCACTTGTGGATAACAACCAACCAGAGGGTAAAAAACCGATGGCTCTGAATATCGTGAACGCCAAGAGCAAGCATAAAGGCTTTGGAGCAGGCTCCATCGATTTGAACAATGTATCGCCGGTTATTATTGACGGCGGTGAGGCCGTTATCGATATCGGTGCCATGCATGCCAAGAGCAAAGTGGAGAAGGGAATTAAATTCAGTCCGAACCGTGAGGATGTACCGGACGGAAGACAGGTATGGGTGGTATGGGTGGCTGTGGACCGCACCCCGGAAGGCCAGTCTTATGGCGGGATTACCGCCTGCGAGATGTGGATTGACACCGAAGCACGCAGGGGCTGGAAGATTCTTGCCGATCATGTGAACAAGCTGGATTCCGCCTTGAAGCGCAGAGTAATTCTTGAGGGGCTTGGAGCAGCGGACAAAGCAGCCTTGAAATCACTCCTGATTACCCACAACTCAGAGTGGTGGAATGCATCGGCTGAAGAGCTCAAAGCTGCATTGTCAGAGTAATGTTCCATATGTATCTAGCGAGGACAGATCATTCGCACACTAAACAGCCAGGCCTCCTAATTCAGGAGACCTGGCTGTTTGTATTGTGTATGAAGTTCAGGATGTCGGGTAGAGCTTTATCCTATGTTCCGCTGAGCAGGTTGAGCTTGCGCTTGAGCTGGCTAACCCGGGCTTGGCTGATGCCAAGCACCTCCGCAAGCTCTTTCTGATTGGCATAGGGGTGATCCTCTATAGCCTTCTCTAGGCGCTGGCTCATTTCCTCGGTCTTTGTCCGCCGCCCCCCGCGGGCAGGTTCTAGATTCCTGTCTGCAGGGCTTTGCGGCTGAACGTTGTCATCAGCTGTCCGATCCGGATTACTGAGCTCTTTCAGACAGTTGTTGCAAATGAACTGATCTTTGTAATAGGTCACATGATCAAGACTTCTGCAGAACGTGCATTCCGTTGAGGTGTACTTTCTGAGTACGACAATTTCATCATCCAAAATGAAAAATTCGATAGAATCCCCAATGTCGATATTTCGAGTCATTCGGATTTCTACGGGAACCACAATTCTGCCAAGACTGTCTAAACTCCGGATCATGCCTGTATCCTTCATCCCATGTCCCTCATTTACATCTTTAATTTTTTTTGTGGATATCTATGATTATAGCAGTAATTGTAAGTTGTGAGAACGGGGAAAGCGCATTCATTTATAGATATTTTGTAAAAAAAAGGGAAATATTTCCGTGTATTTAAAAATCTCTCCATCCGGGAAGTCCGAAAGGAGAGATTAATTAGGGTTCTTTTGTTTTTTACCCAATTTTGGTTTGCCGAAACAGTCTCACTAATCTTTAGGTTGATAAAACGGCTGTGCTTGTCTATCCAGTACAGAGACGTAAGGGTTGCTTCTGAGGTAGAACCGCCAGGGAAGCTGGGCATATTCTTCGGCATAAGAAATATTGATTCGCGGTGCTTGTACAATATCCAGCGTATTCTGCGGGTCGCCCTGCTCCAGCCACAGGGGGCCCGCAGGATCATTCAGCTGGCATCCGTTTAGGCTTTTGTCTATGTGAAGTGCCCGGCATAGTTTTCCCGGACCGCCGGAGAGGTCCGACGGCTTCTTGACCGTTATGCCCCGATAAGCCCCCATCTGCTCCGCATCGGTTCCGGTCAGCGGTTCTACCGCACGGATCAGCACAGCATGCGGATGATCTGCGGCAGCTGTCACTACATTGACGCAGTGGTACATACCGTAAATGAGATATACGTAGGCAACTCCACCAGTTCTGAACATGACTTCGGTACGTGCCGTGCGGCGTCCGCCGTAAGCGTGGCTGCCCTTATCTTCTGAGCCGCCATAGCTTTCAGTCTCGACGATCCGGCAACGGATCTCCCCGTCTTCGGTCCGCCGGACCAGATGCTGTCCCAGAAGTAGCGGTGCAGCCTGGAGCGCCGGCAGTGTATATATATGCGGCGACAAGAGTTTTCTGGAAGATAGCTCTTCTCTGCCATCTGCGTTACCCTTCAGTTCCATGATCAATGACACCTCTCTGGCCGAATCGGGTAATCATCAGCACCCTCCTCGTTGATTGGTCCCATCGTACCGCAGGAACTGCAGCAGGGCAACCGAGATCAGTTCATCCACCAGCGTTTGATGTCATTCCACAGGGAATGATCTTCTTTGTTACCTGCAGCCGGGGGAACATCCTTTGCGTCCGCAGGGTTATTAGAACCGTCTGTGCCGTGTTGATCACAATACTCTTTTGGCTCCGTACCGCTGATGAAGGTTTCCAATACCTTCTGAGGACAAGCTGCCGTAGCGAGCTTACCGGACTCCGGATCGATATAGACACTGACAACCCCATCGGGTATCGGGAAGATTTTGGGTGGTACGTTTGCCAGTGCTTTTTCCGTATATTGGGCAAAAATGGGGGCGGCACGCCGTCCGTCCGTTGTAGCAATATTTCGGCCTTTGTCATACCCGACCCAGACAGCTGTTGCGAGCTCGGGCGTGAATCCGACCATCCAGCCATCGGTATCAGTCGTTCCGGTCTTTCCGGCAACAGGGCGTTTAATAATGGACGCCACACGGTTGCCTGTTCCTCCGCTCTCAAATACGCCTTCCATCAGCCGGGTTAGTACATACGCCGCGGCCGGTTCCACAACCTGCTCTCCCTGCTTTTGGGGAGCCTCGTAGAGTAGCCGCCCATTGGCATCAGTAATCTTTAGAATCGCCGTGGTCGGAAGCTTCACGCCTCCTCCGCCGATCACAGCAAAGGCGGACGCCATCTCCAGCGGGCTCACTGGCGAAGTGCCCAGTGCCAGAGAAGGTACTCGCTGGAGCGGACTGTCAACACCCATTTTAGCCGCCATTTCAGCCACTTTATCCGCGCCTATTTTCATAATGGTGTTCACAGCATAAATATTATCGGAGGCAGCAATGGCCTGGCGCATGTTGATTTCCCCCAGATATCTGTCGCCGAAGTTTTTGGGCTGATAGGTCTTGCGGTCATTGTCATAATGGAACAGCGTGGGCTGGCTGTTGAATACGGACAGTCCTGTCATTGTTTTGGAGGATAGGGCAGTTAAATACATAATAGGCTTGAAGGAAGACCCGGGCTGCCGGGTAGTGGCCAAAGCATGATTAAACTGATTGGTGCGGTAATTTTTGCCCCCGACCATGGCCTTGATATATCCTGTCCGGGGATCTATAGACACAAGTGCTGTCTCCAGATCACTGGCGGAATCCATCCCTTTGTCCACAGCCTCCTCGGCCGCCTGCTGCATATCAGGATCGAGCGTCGTATATACGTTTAATCCGCCCTGATCCAGTTCTTCGCTGCTGATGTGAAGAGAATCTATGACCAGACTGCGGACATAGTCACGGAAGTAAGGGGCAATGACGGTGGTGTTTTTTTCCCCCTGCGGCTTGAAGTTTAAGGGTTCCAGCGAGGCGGAAGTGGCTTGCGCCTCCGTAATATCACCCGTTTCAATCATCGCAGCCAATATAATCCGCTGGCGTTTTTTGGCATTCTCCATATGGGTGTAGGGAGAATAGTAGGTCGGGCCTTTGGGAATACCGGCAAGCAAGGCACTTTCCGCCAGATCAAGGTCTGCGGCAGCTTTGCCGAAATACATTCTTGAGGCTGCTTCGATCCCATAGGCGCCATGTCCATAATAAATCTGATTCAGATACATATTGAGAATCTCGTCTTTGCTGTATTTCATCTCAAGCTGCATCGTATAGAGGGCTTCCTTGGCTTTGCGGGTCCAAGTCTTCTCATGGGTCAGGTAAAGATTGCGCGCAAGCTGCTGGGTCAAGGTACTCGCTCCCTGCGTGCGGTCCCCGGACTCCAGATTCGCAAGAACCGCACGGCCCATGCCTCTGGCATCAAAGCCTAAGTGATTGTAGAATTTACGGTCCTCCACAGCAAGAGTAGCTTGAATAAGCAGCGGTGAAATCTGTTTAAGCGTTACAGGCTCCCGGCTGCGGCCATCGGCGGTAAAGGTCGTTAGCACATTCCCGCGGGAGTCGAGCAGCTTGGAGCGGATATCGTCAGCAATCGGCGGAAGATCCTTTTGATAGAGGTAACCCAGCAGCGCGCAGGCCGCCAGCACCAATAGCACACTTATCACAGTCAACAGCCGGAAGAGCCGGCGGAGTCGGTGTTTAGGTTTGGGAGGTATTGCAGGTTCGCGCGGCATGGCATCGGGCTCCTTCTCTTTTTGCGTACAACTTGTCAATTCTCATTATGGGGAAGGAAGAGCTTGGATATTCATAAGGGTCCAGGCCTTTCCCGAAAAGAACAGCGTTTTCTGCACTGCGGGGCGCGCACCAGGCTCTCAGGTGTGTTTTATGAACCAATATGGTAAAATTTTATGTACTTTACGAACGCTTCTCATTTCATGCTTAGGAGGCCTGCCGCTATGGCTATTCGCGTATCTGCCATACAATATCATTTGCATACTATCTCCTCCTTTGAGGAATTTGCCGCCCAGTGCGAGCATTATATAAAAACGGCCGGGGAGTTCGGCGCTGAGTTCATCCTGTTTCCCGAATTTTTGACGACACAGCTGATGTCCATTGGCGATGAACGGGGGGATGCCCTCGGCATAGAAGATCTGCCGCAGTTTACAGACCGTTACCGGGAGATGTTCTCCGGATATGCCCGGAAATATGCTGTGCATATCATTGGGGGGACCCATGTGCTGCGCCGAAACGATAAGCTTTATAACGTGGCCCATCTTTTTTATCCGGATGGAAGAGTTGACGAACAGGCGAAGCTGCACATTACACCGGCTGAAGTCGAGGGCTGGAATATGGGTGCTGGAGAAGGGCTCGAGGTATTCCAGACGGAAAAGGGGACCATCGCCATGCTGACCTGCTACGATATCGAATTTCCGGAGATTGTGCGCATGGCCCGGGCCAAGGGTGCGGATATCATTTTTTGCCCTTCCTGCACGGATGACCGTCACGGTTTCCACCGGGTCAGATACACCAGCCACGCCCGCGCCATTGAGAATCAAATCTATGTTGTGCTGACAGGTACCGTAGGCTCCCTGCCCACTGTCGATCTGATGCGGGCGAACTTTGGACAGGCGGCAGTGATCACACCCAATGATATTCCGTTTCCTCCGCAGGGACTGTTGGCCGAGGGTGAAATTAACGATGACATGGTCATAACCGCCGATCTCGATCTGGACCTGCTCTATAAGGTTCGTGAACACGGGTCGGTGACCACTTGGCGGGACCGCCGGACGGATCTGTATACGGACTGGGCGTAGGGAGGATGAAGAACCATGTATTTCAAGAGTTTTTACGCTTTTGACGGGACAATCCCGGTGGCTGCGGTGCTCCGCAGCTACACAGAAGCTGATTTTGCGGAACTGATAACCATTCAGTCCGAGGCTTTTCCGGCTCCCTATCCTGCAGAGATGTGGTGGAACCGGGAGCAACTGCTGAATCATGTGACGCTTTTTCCGGAGGGTGCGCTATGTGTGGAGGTGAACGGTGAGCTGGCGGGGTCAGTAACCGGACTGAAAATACACTTTGACTCTGAGGCCCCTGCGCTCCATCATACCTGGTCAGAAGTTACGGCAGATGGATATATTACAACGCACCAGCCAGACGGGAACACGCTCTATATTGCCGATCTGTGCGTCCGTCCCAAACACCGCAAGCTGGGGCTTGGCAAAGAGCTGGTACAATCGCTGTATCATGTTGTGGTGGAGCAGAAGCTGGAGAGGCTGCTGGGAGCGGGCCGTATGCCAGGCTATCATCTTCAAGCCTCTAGAATGTCAGCTGAGGAGTATTTGGATGGAGTGACAACCGGCAAATGGTCTGATCCGGTACTCACCTTTCTGCTTCGCTGCGGGCGGTCTCCGGTGGGGGTAGTAGCTGATTATCTGGAAGATGAAGAGTCAGACAACTATGCGGCGCTCATGGAGTGGCGGAATCCTTTTCTATAATAAGTGAAGAATATCTATATCAAACTCTCTATATCAGAATCGGAGGAGATCTTTTCATATGGAATATATAAGAATTACGGATATTGCTGATCCCTTGTTCAGACAAGTACATAATCTGCTCTCAGAAGTGTTTCCCCCCGAGGAAGTGCTTGAATTCAGCTTGTGGAAGGAACCTCTCGAAGATTCTGGAATTCGAGTATTTGCCGCAGTACATGATGGCGCCGTTGTTGGCACTACGGAATACCGCTATTACACCGATTGGAATGTGGCGATGACCGATTTCACTATCATAGGCCGGGAAGGCCTTGGAGTAGGACGCTTTCTGGCGCAAAGCCGCCTGAAAGACTTGCAGAAGCTGGCAGAAGGCAACGGTAAAGAGCTATTCGGTATGTTCGCCGAGATCTATGATCCTTACCGGGTAGAGCATGAATTTGGGGGCATTAAGCCCATGGATCCGTTTGTCCGCCGCGAAGTGCTGTCACATCTGGGTTATAAGCGACTCGACTTCCCCTATGTTCATCCCTCATGGCAGGGTGACGGGGAGGCAGTATCGGGCCTTGACCTGTGCTTTATGCCCGGGAATGAGGATTTGGAGCAGATAAAGGCTTCTCTGGTTGCAGACTTTCTGACTCGTTATTATGCAGTCCTCGCCGATAAGCCTGAAGCCTGGACATCCATGGTAGAGGGACTGAAGAGCAGGGATATGGTAGCACTGCTGCCGTTGTAATTATTTTTGAGAGTATAGCCATTGTATTGCCCTCCCGATCTGGATATAGTGTACAATGGGAAAGCGAATGTGCCTTAGATTATATAAGTATGAATAAGCGAGGAACGTGTGATGACTGAAGTGCAGCAGGACAAATACGGCGTTTCTGTAACGCTGGAGAGCATACAGGGCGGGGAACGGAATGTGGTGCACGCCTCAGGTGAGGTCATCGCCAGAGGAAATCAGTTGTATATCCGTTATGAAGAAACACAGGCTGGCCCCAAGGGCGAGCAAGCTTCTGTCCGAACCACTTTAAAGATTTCAGACCGTGAGCTGAAGCTGATTCGTCACGGCGATGTCCAGTCGGAGCAGTCTTTTGTACAGGGACAACGTCTGCCGGGATTTTACCGCTCGCCATATACACAGTTTAACCTCTCCACAGACACCCGGAGACTGGATATGAAGCGTGACGGGAGATCACTTGTGGTTTCATGGGAATACGATCTATACGTTTATGAAGAATTATCGGGACAGTTCGCTATAAGTTTGCATATACAGGAGGAACCACAATCATGACACATAGTCAAAATCCGCTTCAGTTAGCCAATGAACGGGTGAAGGAAGCGATCGCTGGCGCCATTATATCCGCAGGTCTGGTCACCAGAGAAGAGCTTCCAGCCATCGTGCTGGAGGTACCCAAGGACAAAGCTCACGGGGACCTGGCTACCAATGCTGCGATGCAGCTGACCAAGATTGCCAAGCGCAATCCGCGGCAGATTGCTGAAGCGATCATTGAGCACCTGGATAAAGGTAATGCTTCTATTGAAAAAGCGGAAATCGCCGGACCGGGATTCATCAACTTTACGCTGTCCAAAAGCTACCTCTACCCTGTAATCGCCCTCGTGGCCGAACAGGCTGAGGATTACGGCCGTATTAATGCAGGCCAGGGGCAGAAGATTGAGATGGAATTTGTCAGTGCGAATCCTACCGGCAGCTTGCATCTGGGACATGCCCGCGGCGCTGCTGTCGGCGATGCACTGTGCAATGTTCTGGATTTTGCCGGGTATCAGGTGACCCGCGAGTATTACATCAATGATGCCGGGAATCAGGTTGCGAACCTGTGCAAATCCATTGAAACCCGCTACCTGCAGGAGTTAGGCCAACCGGCAGAAATGCCGGAAGACGGCTATCATGGCGAAGACATCAAGGGTTTTGCCAAAGAGCTGGTGGCTGAAAAGGGCGATGAGCTGCTGTCCATGACACCGGGCGACCGTGCTGCTTTCTTCCGCACCTATGGCCTCACCAAGGAGCTGGACAAAATCAAACGCGACCTCAGCCGGTTCCGCGTCAACTTCGACATCTGGTTCAGCGAAACCTCGCTGTACGAGAATGGAGAGGTTCTGCGCTCGCTGGACGAGCTGCGCGACCGCGGCGAAGTCTACGAGCAGGACGGGGCCACTTGGCTGCAGACGACTAAATACGGGGACGACAAAGACCGTGTACTGATCAAGAATGACGGAACCTATACTTACCTGACCCCGGACATTGCGTATCACAGCGACAAATATGGCCGGGGCTATGAGAAAATGATCAATATTTGGGGTGCCGATCACCACGGCTATATTCCGCGGATGAAAGCAGCCATGTCGGCGCTTGGCAACGATCCGGAGAAGCTGGTCGTTCTGATCGCCCAAATGGTCAGCCTCTTCCAGAACGGCGAAAAGGTCAAAATGTCCAAACGTACCGGTAAAGCGGTAACGATGGAAGATCTGATGGAAGAGGTCGGTATCGATGCGATCCGTTATTTCTTCACCATGAGAAGCATGGATTCGCATCTGGATTTCGATATGGACCTGGCGATTTCCACCTCCAATGAGAATCCTGTTTTCTATGTGCAGTATGCGCATGCACGGATCTGCAGTATTTTCCGTCAGGCAGAAGAGCAGGGTATCGTGCTGCCGGATTATGACACTATCGATTATGCCAAGCTGACGGCTGAACATGAATATGATCTTTTGCGCAAAATCGGCGAATTGCCTGCGGAGATTGAGATCGCTGCCAGCAGCTATGCCCCGCATCGCCTGATCCGCTATGTATACGATCTGGCTTCGCTGTTCCACAGTTACTACAAAGCGGAGCGCGTCATCACTGAGGATGCTGCCCAGACCGTAGCCCGCCTCGCCTTGCTGGGCGCGACACGGACCACAATCGCCAACGTGCTTCGCCTCGTTGGTGTTACTGCACCGGACCGGATGTAACGGTCCGGCATCAGCAAGAAGCTCCGCCTCCGTATAATTGGAGGCGGAGCTTCTTACTTTCCATAATGCCTCTGTGGGCGGGCTGATTACCCGCTGCCTATAAGGAGCAGCTCAAGCTGGGAGCTGCAGGGGAGTGATTCCGGCTGAAGGCGGGCTTATGCGGTAGCTTACAGCTGCCGCCAAGCATGCCGCCCATCCGGCGGCCGAACCCGTTCGAGGCTGCCGCCCATCCGCGCGCCTATGCCTTTGCGGCAGCGGCCCGCTTCGCCCGTGCGCCAGCCCGCAGCAGGCGCAGGGCATCGGCCGAGCCGCCGCCTAGAGCCGCGCGGCGCTGGCCTTTGCGCAGCCGCACTGGCGAGGCTGTGCGGCGCAGGAGCAGCTTCAGCTCCCGAGGCGAGAGGCCCGGGCGCAGCGCGAGCAGCAAGGCGGCGGCTCCCGTGACATGGGAGGTCGCCATGGAGGTGCCGCTCATTTCTTTGTAGCCCTCCCTCAGCCAGCAGGAGGGTACAGCTTCGCCGGGTCCGTATACATCGATATACGGACCCCGGTTGCTGAAGGCCGCGACGCGGTGCCTTCGGTCAAGGGCGCCGACGGCGATTGTCTCAGGGTAGCGGGCGGGATAGTCCCCGCCGCGTTTGCCGTCGTTGCCGGAGGAGGCGATGATGGCGATCCCGGCCCGGTAGGCCTTGATCACCACATCGTGAAGGGCTTTGCTTCGCGTTTTCATACCGAAGCTCATATTAATGATATCGATCTTGTTCTGTACGCACCAATCGATGCCCAGAACAATGTCGGACACATAAGCCGAGCCGCTGTGGTCAAAAGCCTTGACCGGATATAGCTGCGCCCTTGGTGCTACACCCATCATGCCGCGGGTGCCGCCCGCCGCTGCCAGTGTTCCGGCGATATGGGTCCCATGTCCGTTATCATCGAGCGGCAGCATGCCCCGGTGCAGCAGGTTTACGCCAGTGGCTAACGAATGTCTGAGATCCGGGTGCCGGTAGTCAGCACCTGTATCGATGACTCCAATCTTCACATGCACTCCGGTCGACCGGGACCATGCCTGCGGAGCGTGGATTGCTCTAACACCCCAAGGCATCATAGAGGTGTCTGATTTTTCAGGGGCCACCGCGTGGACCTGTATCCGGGAGTCCTCCTCGATGCTTAAGGAATCTTCATATTTATAGAGCAGTTTTCCCGCTCCTGAAGCAGGCACGAAAAATGCCCGGATCAGCGGGGATATTTGGACTTGCCGCAATTCCGGTTTTTTCGCTTTCAGTATTTTCCACTCTGACAGCGCTCCGGCATACTGGCGGGCGTCATTGAAGGTGACGATACGCCGCTCGGCATTTTTGGGGGCCGCCGATATCTCTCCAAGCAGCATCTGCCAAAATCCGTAGTAATCCATAAGTTACGCCGTCCCCTCCTCGGTGCCGTGCTGCCATATTGTATGAAAGGAGGCGGACGTCCGAATGGGAACTTGCCCTTTTTTAGCGAAATGGGCTGCCCATCGTGTCAAAAAGCGGAGCTTTACATAAAATATACAGAAGAGAGCGTGAGTTCTCTTTGCAACATCCCGTAAGGAGCCGATCCTTGGCGTGGATACAGTCATGCGCGGAGGAACCTCCTCCGCCTTTTTTGCGTTAGTGAATGAACAGGTTTCAGAGCAGGTCCTGGAATACATACATTCAGCCGGACAGTTTGACTTGCAATTTGCTGCCAAATAGGTTTTACTTAGTTTTGTTAATGGATATTATGAGATAGAAATTAACGGTAATGTGAACAATGCGTGAGAGGAAGTGTCCTTTAGTGAGTACGCCACTCAATTTAAAGCTGGACCCTGAGAAAATAAAAGAAATGCCGATGGTGGACCTGGCTTTCCTGGTGCTCAAAGCAGCCAATACGCCTTACTACTACCGAGATCTGATGGTTGAGGTAGCCAATTTGCGCGGTATGACCGAACAAGAAAGCCAAGATACTATTGCACAGTTATATACCGAGATTAATATTGACGGGCGTTTTGCCTGTGTCGGGACCAACCTGTGGGGGCTTAAACGCTGGTACCCTCTGGAACGCTCTGACGATCCTGTCGGCAACACCAAACGTGTGCGTATCATCAACGATGAGGATGACGATCTGGAAGATGATGACTTCGCCGAAGAGGAAGAAAACTACGCCGCTGAAGATGAGGACTTCGATGCTATCGATGAAGATCGCGACGACCTCTATTCTGACGACGACAGTGAAGAAGAAGTCGACGAAGATGTTGTTATCGATGAAGATGACATTGACGAAGATGAGGTTGACGATGAGGATTCCGAAGACGGCGAAGCAGAAGATGCCGATGATGAGGAAGAGGACGACAAATATTAAAGTAGTATGCGTGTGTGCGTAATTCCTCCCTTGACATGGGTGGGATCGTCAGAGTAAACTATTGCATGGGCTTATAATGGAAGTTAATATTGTTTTCTAAAATAAAAAGTGCCCCGGGTCTACGGGTGTCACTTTTTTGTTTTTTTAAAAGGTAGAACTCATTGTTTCACGATACAAATCATCCTTATCTTTCTACAGAATCGGATGGTTTTTTCCGGGATTCATTGGAGAAGTAACTTTTTGGGTTCCCCGTTTTGATAATGGAAAAAAGGGTTACGATAAACACCAAGCGTCGCCTGAATTTCTGGACTTTATTTAGGAGGGTTTTACAGTGACAAAGTATATTTTTGTAACGGGGGGCGTTGTGTCTTCCCTGGGCAAAGGCATTACTGCCGCTTCTTTAGGCAGGCTGCTCAAGAACAGAGGGTTGAAGGTAACGATTCAGAAATTCGATCCTTACATCAACGTAGACCCTGGAACCATGAGTCCTTATCAGCATGGCGAAGTGTTTGTAACCGATGATGGGGCGGAGACCGACCTGGATCTTGGACACTATGAACGGTTTATTGACATCAATCTCTCCAAGAACAGCAATGTTACAACCGGTAAAATTTATTCATCGGTTATCAGCAAAGAACGGCGCGGAGAATACTTGGGCGGAACCGTTCAAGTCATCCCGCATATCACGAATGAAATTAAAGAGCGCGTATTCCGCGCAGGCCGTGAGACCGGATCCGATGTCGTAATTACCGAAATTGGCGGAACAGTGGGCGATATCGAGAGCTTACCGTTTCTGGAAGCTATCCGTCAGATCAAAGGCGACATTGGCCGTGAGAATGTAATGTATATCCACGTAACCTTGATTCCGTATATCAAGGCTGCTGGAGAAGTCAAAACCAAGCCTACACAGCATAGCGTCAAGGAACTCCGCAGTATCGGGATTCAGCCCAATGTTATCGTATGCCGCACCGAATATGCGCTTTCCGATGATATGAAGGCTAAAATCGCCTTGTTCTGCGATATTGATGCCCATGCGGTAGTGGAATGCCGTGATGCTTCTACCCTGTATGAAGTTCCTCTTAACCTACGGGATGAAGGACTGGACGAAATTGTAGTCAACCATTTGAAGCTGACGACACCTGCACCGGATATGCGTGAATGGGAAAATATGCTGGAACGCATTCAGAAGCTGGAACGTACCGTGGAGATTGCCATTGTCGGCAAATATGTAGCCCTGCATGATGCCTATTTGAGCGTTGTGGAATCCTTGTCTCATGCCGGTTTTGCCGCAAATGCTGAGGTGAAAATCCGCTGGGTCGATGCAGAGCTGGTTACCGATGAGAATGTAGACGAACTGCTGGGAGGCATCGGAGGCATACTCGTTCCAGGCGGTTTTGGCGACCGGGGAATTGAAGGCAAAATCTCCGCCATTCGTTATGCCCGTGAACAGTCTATTCCGTTCTTCGGCATTTGCCTTGGAATGCAGGTTTCCGTAATCGAATATGGCCGTTCCATGCTGGGACTGGCTGGTGCGAACAGCTCGGAGATCGATCCGTCTACACAACATCCGCTGATTGATTTGCTGCCGGAGCAGAAGGATATCGAAGATATGGGGGGAACAATGCGTCTTGGTCTTTACCCATGTAAGCTTCTTCCTGAATCACTCGCAATGTCCTGCTATGATGATGAACTGGTATATGAACGCCACCGTCACCGGTATGAGTTCAACAATGCTTACCGTGATGAAATCGAAAAAGCGGGTCTCGTGATATCCGGTACCTCACCGGACGGCCGCCTGGTAGAGATTGTCGAGCTTCCAGGGCACCCATGGTTCCTGTCGGTCCAATTCCATCCGGAATTCACTTCTCGTCCTAACCGTCCTCAGCCGCTTTTCCGCGAATTTGTCAAAGCTTCATTGACTCATTCCGAACAACTGTAATTTCTTATAGAAAGAATGGCCTTTATAGGTCCTTGATGAGCCTCCTTATGGAGGCTTTCTTTACAATGTGGGAAAGTATAAGCTTCACCATATCCTCTTAACAGCGACTAATTTGTAAAGCGTGAAATTGTCTGTACACCTCAGTCTGATTACTGGCCAAAAAATGACATAGATTTACGCATTTTAACCAATTAGCAGGATTTTGGCTGTTGGGAACGAATTATAGGTTTCGTATAGATTTGTTAGGTAACGGGCCGCTAGCTGTGGAAGTGCGCAGTATGGACAATCTGCTTCAAATTCTGGGAGGGTATGGTATGGAAAAGAAAAAAGTATTAATTGTTGATGATCAGAACGGAATCCGGATTCTCCTCATGGAAGTATTTAATAGCGAAGGGTATGCCACATTTCAAGCGGCTAACGGAAAGCTGGCATTGGACATTGTCCGCAGCGAATCTCCCGATCTGGTCTTGCTGGATATGAAAATTCCAGGCATGGACGGTCTTGAGATCCTAAAGCATCTGAAGGAGATTAACCCCGCTATCAAGGTTATTATGATGACTGCTTACGGTGAACTGGATATGATTAAGGAAGCGACCAAGCTGGGGGCACTGATGCATTTTACGAAGCCGTTTGACATTGATGAAATGCGTGTAGCAGTAAATATGCACCTAAATAATAAGTCGATAGACCAGTATAACTAACTCAGGAATCCGTGGTTTGGGAAGACTGGATTATGGATACCATAGAGAGAATAGTCTGCCCTGATTAGGGGGTGGTCTTATATCGTCCCACCGGGACATTTTTTTGCGTGTCCTATTTAGTATTTAATACAGGATGTGCTATAATAAGCCTGTATGTGATGTCGGCTTATATAAGCAACCAAACATTCTTAGGAGGATTGAAACCATGCCATTAGTATCTATGACAGACATGTTAACCAAAGCACTTAAAGGAAAATATGCAGTTGGCCAGTTCAACATCAACAACCTGGAGTGGACTCAAGCAATTCTTGGTGCCGCAGAAGAAGAGAAGTCACCAGTAATTCTTGGCGTTTCCGAAGGCGCAGCTCGTCACATGGGCGGCTTTTACACTGTTGTTAAGATGGTTGAAGGTCTGATTCATGACATGAAAATCACCGTTCCAGTAGCTATCCACTTGGACCACGGTTCTAGCTTTGACAAATGTAAAGACGCAATTGATGCTGGATTTACATCCGTAATGATCGATGGCTCCCACCACCCAATCGATGAGAACATTGAAATGACTAAAAAAGTCGTTGACTATGCTCATGCTAAAGGTGTTTCTGTAGAAGCTGAAGTTGGTACTGTAGGCGGACAGGAAGATGACGTTATCGGCGGTATCCAATACGCTGACCTTAACGAATGCGTACGCATCGTCAAAGAAACAGGTATCGATACATTGGCTCCGGCACTGGGTTCCGTACACGGTCCTTACCTTGGCGAACCAAACCTTGGATTCAAGGAAATGGAAGAGATTCGTGACGCAGTTAACCTTCCGCTCGTTCTTCATGGCGGTACTGGTATTCCTGTACATGACATTCAGAAATCCATCTCCCTGGGTACTTCCAAAATCAACGTGAACACCGAGAACCAAATCGCATTTGCTAAGGTTGTTCGCGAAGTACTGGCTGCTAAACCGGATGCTTACGATCCTCGTACATTCATTGCACCAGGTCGCGAAGCTATCAAACAAACCGTTATCGGCAAAATCCGCGAGTTCGGTTCCAGCAACAAAGCCTAATATTTTATCAAGCAAAGGACAGGCTTCTGAGCTGAACCTAGCTGAATAGTATGATATGGAGAGCACCGCCTAGACGGTGTCTTTCCATTTAATATAAGGAGTCGTTCGCATAAGGCGTTAACCAGTCCTTGTATTCCTTGTGGAAACGGGTGCCGTCCTTGTTTAAGGGCGGCGCAGCCGTTTCTAGTTATTTAAAAGTAAGTAAAGCCGCAGCAGGTATTGCCAGGGCAAGCTGCAATACACGTAGGGGGAACCGGATAAATTTATGGAAAAATTAATGATTGGCGGTGGACGCCCTTTAGAAGGTGTCGTCACCATCAGTGGAGCGAAGAACAGTGCGATTGCGCTTATTCCTGCGGCCATTTTGGCTGAGTCTGAAGTTGTTCTGGATAACTTGCCGTCCCTAAGTGATGTAGCTGTATACTCCGAAATTCTGGAAGAGCTTGGAGCCACAGTCTCCTGGACAGGCAGCCAGATGAGAATTAACCCCTCCCGTATCGTATCCATTCCAATGCCTAACGGACCGGTCAAGAAACTCCGTGCTTCTTATTACATGATGGGAGCGCTTCTTGGAAGATTTAAGGAAGCCACAATTGGCCTTCCTGGCGGATGTAATTTTGAGCCTCGTCCAATTGATCAGCATATTAAGGGCTTTGAAGCGCTGGGTGCAACTGTAACCAACGACCATGGCTCTATTCACTTGTACGCCAAAGAACTGCGTGGTGCCAAAATTTATTTAGATGTATCCAGCGTAGGTGCCACTATTAACATCATGCTTGCGGCTTCACGTGCCAAGGGCTCAACAATCATTGAAAATGCGGCTAAAGAGCCTGAGATTATAGATGTAGCTACCCTCCTCAACTCCATGGGCGCTGTTATTAAAGGCGCTGGTACCGAAACGATCCGGATCGAAGGTGTTACGGAAATGCACGGCTGCCGTCACTCCATCATACCCGACCGTATTCAAGCTGGAACATATATGATTGCTGCTGCGGCTACGCGCGGCAATGTAATAATAGATAATGTGATCCCCAAGCATTTGGAGGCACTTACTGCCAAGTTGCTTGAGATGGGCGTAGGTATCGAAGAACTGGATGAGAGCATCCGAGTCATCGGCAAAGCCAGATACGAACATGCCGATGTCAAAGCACTGATATACCCCGGTTTTGCCACCGATTTGCAATCTCCAATGACTAGTATGCTTACCCAGGCCGAAGGGGTTAGTGTCCTTAGCGATTTTGTATACAGCAACCGATTTAAGCATGTGCCTGAACTGGTGCGAATGGGCGCCAAAATCCGTGTGGAAGGCCGTTCTGCCATCATTGAAGGAAGTAAGCTGAATGCTGCGAAGGTCAAGGCTGCCGATCTGCGTGCAGGAGCAGCTCTTGTGATCGCTGGTCTGACGGTAGAGGAAGGAATTACCGAAGTTACAGGTGTGGAATATATAGATCGCGGTTACGACAATTTAGTTAGCAATCTACGCACTTTGGGAGCCGAAGTATGGCGGGAGAACGAATAGAATAGGTTTACTCAATGTCCTGGAAGAGGTGTTTTTTTGCCTCCAAACTGCATATCCTCTTCCAGATTGGGTAATGCTATCCTAATAAGCAATTTAATAGACTCCTATTTTGCTTGCCGAACTGCTAGAAGAACTTATCATAAAAATTGAATAGGTGGTTATTACATGGATCTTCAAATTTCCGATTTGGAAGAAATGAAGCTGACCGATTTGTATAAACTGGCGAAAAAGTACCAGATTCCATACTACGGGACGCTTAAAAAGCGGGAACTGATTTTTGCCATCCTCAGGGCACAGGCGGAGCAGAGCGGGCTAATGTTTATGGAAGGTGTGCTCGAGATTTTACCGGAAGGCTATGGCTTTTTGAGGCCGATTAACTATTTGCCCAGCGCAGAAGATATTTATATTTCAGCCTCGCAGATCCGTAAGTTTGATCTCAGAAGCGGCGATCTTGTATCTGGTAAATGCCGCACACCCAAAGAGAATGAACGCTACTTTGGACTGCTTCAAGTTAACGCCGTCAACGGCGAGAATCCTGCCAGTGCAGCAGAGCGTCTGCATTTTCCGGCGCTGACACCGCTTTATCCGCAAGATAAGCTGCCGCTTGAAACATCCCCTACACATTTGTCCACTCGAATAATGGATTTGCTCGCTCCTGTCGGTCTGGGGCAACGCGGTTTGATTGTAGCACCTCCCAAAGCAGGGAAAACGCTCCTCCTAAAAGAAATTGCCAACAGCATTTCCACTAACAATCCTGAAATTGCATTGTTTGTACTGCTGATCGATGAACGTCCCGAGGAAGTAACGGATATGCAGCGTTCGGTGAAGGGCGAAGTTATCGCCTCTACGTTTGATGAACTTCCAGAGAATCATATCAAAGTAGCCGAGCTTGTATTGCAGCGGGCTTTGCGGTTAGTAGAGCATAAGAAGGATGTTGTTATTTTGCTGGACAGTATTACCCGGCTGGCACGTGCCTACAACTTGGTAGTACCCCCATCCGGGCGTACATTGAGTGGAGGGATTGATCCAGCTGCATTCCATCGTCCCAAACGGTTTTTCGGATCGGCGCGGAATGTGGAAGAGGGTGGAAGCTTGACCATACTTGCCACAGCGCTTATTGATACTGGTTCGCGTATGGATGATATCATTTATGAAGAGTTTAAAGGTACGGGGAACATGGAGCTTCATTTGGACCGCAAACTGGCGGAACGCCGCATATTCCCTGCCATCGATATACGCCGTTCCGGCACGCGCCGAGAAGAGGTGCTGCTTAGCAAGGAAGAGCTGGATACCATTTGGGCTATCCGTAAAAATATGAATGAATCGTATGACTTTGTTGAAGGCTTCCTTAAAAAGCTGCGTGACAGCAAGACGAATGCTGAATTCCTGGCGTCCTTCGACGTTGCCGGAAACAAAGAATCCTCTTCGCCTAGCGGAACTGCAAGCAGTGGAGGAACCTCAAACAGCGGCTCATCCGCACGCCGTACGACGCGGCCTAAGACGCCTTCTGTGCCTACCACCTGAGAAACGATAATAAGGAGACTAACATGTATTTGGTATATGCCGACGGGCAAGGAAACGTATATGATCATCCCGAGCTGTACGGGCTGGCTCGCAGCGGGGATATGATTGTTGAGATATTGGAGGAAGAATTAATACCGTTGCCGGAGGGAGCTACCCTGGTAAGTCTGCCTAATACACGGGCGGTAGGCATGAACCCTGAGACGGGGGAGATGCTACCTCTTCCGGAAGGATCACAGGCTGTAGGGGCTTTGCTGCCGCAAGGGTTTACCCGCCTGTGTCTCCCTGGTTATGTAAAGACAGACAAATCGTATAAGCTTCCACTCTTCGGTTATTCAGCGGTAGTGTGGAAAGATGGCGGCTTTTATGTGGCAGCCGATCTTACGGATAATCCAGAGCAGTGGAACCCGCTCAATTGTGAACGTGAAGATGTAGAAGTGGGAGTTGGCAGTTTAACTGCCAAGTACCCGGAGAACCGTCTATACGATCATCTCTCCAACTGTGCGCTGGGCTATGAATGCCTGACCTCTTCGAATACCTTTCTGGGACGTTGGGAGGGGGCGGTTCCGGTCTCCTATTCGTGCAATGCCGGATGCTTCGGTTGTATTTCCGAACAGCCTGATGACAGTGGCTTTGTGTCCCCTCAGACAAGAATGAACTTCCGTCCCACAGTGAATGAGATTTCAGAGGTCATGTTGGAGCATCTCAAGACACCTGAGTCCATTATCAGCTTCGGCCAGGGCTGTGAAGGGGAACCTTCTACACAGGCGAAGCTTATCATTGAGTCCATTCGTGAAGTCCGATCCATTACAGATATGGGCTATATCAACATTAATACTAATGCCGGATTAAGTGACCATATCCGCGGTATTGTTGATGCCGGACTGGATTTAATGCGTGTCAGTACAATCAGTGCGTTAGATGACCATTATAATGCCTATTACAAGCCACGTGGCTACACGCTGGCTAATGTGGAGAAATCTTTGAAATATGCTGCTTCACAGGGTGTGTATACATCGATCAATTATCTGATCTTTCCGGGGGTTACCGACCGCGAGGAAGAGATTGAAGCGATGTTGGAATTCGTTAGACGTACAGATCTGAAGCTGATCCAAATGCGCAACCTTAATATTGACCCGGAGAGCTACCTGGAATTAATTCCACCGGCTCGAGGCGAGATTCTGGGGATGAAGACGATGCTGGAGATCTTTCGCGAGGAACTTCCGGGTGTTGTTATTGGTTCATACACCCATGTACCGCCTGCCGATTTGGCCCGCGCCAAACAGCGGCGCGCACAAATATAACTGTAAATATCCAAGGATTAGATATATTGCAGAGCCGAGTCTTTCGTGCTAAAATACCGCTTAGATATTTTATTAACTCTAGGTCCGCATGAGGCCTAGGGCACGAGAGGTGAGGTTTATATGCAATCCGTAATTCAACCTAATTACAATGTAACCAAGGTAACCTGTGCATGTGGCAATACATTCGAGACCGGTTCTGTGAAGCCAGAGCTGCGGGTCGAAATTTGCTCCAGCTGCCACCCGTTCTATACAGGTAAGCAGAAATTCCTGGATGCCGGCGGCCGTGTTGATAAATTCAAGAAAAAATATGGTATCTAATCCATTTACTGCGCTGGCAATAATGGGTTAGTCCCGCCCCCGGACATGCTGACCGGGGGCTTCTCCTTTATTTGGAGTTGCGGCTGGAGTTGATTTTTACGCGGGTGTAAGCTATACTTATCTTCGCCGTGCTAGACGGGGAGGTAGCGGTGCCCTGTAACTCGCAATCCGCTGTAGCGAGGTTGAATTCCTGTTAGAGGTGCTGTCGATGTGAGGCCTTGGTTCCTACGGGCTGTGTTGACGGTTGGGTCCTCCGCAATGAGTGCTTGTGAACCTGGTCAGGTCCGGAAGGAAGCAGCCATAAGTAAGTTTACTCTTGTGCCGGAGGGTTGCCTAGCCCGAGCAGTGTTGTAGGGTTGCCGCTTGGATCGCAGCCATCAATAACAGGTGCACGGTTTACATATTATTTATAATAGTATCTTTGCGACAAGCAAAGGTGCTTTTTTGTTTTTGGTCAAAGTCTGGTGGATATAGTATAATATATTAGCGACAAATGCCGGAAGCGGCAGCTTAAGAGAGGGTAATGCATAGTGGAACATATCGCGCTGTATCGTGCCTGGCGGCCGCAGTCGTTTCATGACATGGTAGGGCAACAGCATATTATTCAGACGCTGCAGAATGCAATTCGCGAACAGCGGGTTTCGCATGCCTACCTGTTTAGCGGACCGCGGGGTACCGGTAAGACAAGTGCCGCCAAAGTTCTGGCCAAAGCAGTTAATTGCGAACGGAACGAGGGTCCGGAGCCCTGCAATGAGTGTCCATCATGCTTGCGGATCACTGCGGGTAACGTCATGGATGTGCAGGAGATTGACGCTGCATCGAATAGGGGCGTTGAGGAAATACGTGATCTCCGGGACAAGGTGAAGTATGCGCCTACCGAAGTCCGCCGCAAAGTGTATATTATTGATGAAGTGCATATGCTGACTACTGAGGCTTTTAATGCGCTGTTGAAGACGCTGGAGGAACCGCCGCCTCATGTGATGTTTATTCTGGCAACGACAGAGCCTCATAAATTGCCGGCAACGATTATTTCCCGTTGCCAGCGCTTTGATTTTCGGAGAGTCTCATTGGAGGAGCAGACGGCCCATTTAGCGGCGATCTGCCAGAAGGAAGGTATTTCAGCAGATGCAGATGCTCTGCAGTATATCGCCCGACTTTCCGATGGGGGAATGCGTGACGCGCTCAGTATACTGGATCAGATTTCTTCCTTTACGGATGGCCAGGTTACTTACCAGCAGGTGTTAGGGATGACAGGGGGAATTCCTTCTGAACAATTCGCACGCCTAGCGACAGCAATTCTGGACGGGGATATGGGACTTCTTCTGGAGCTTGTGGAGCAGCTTATGCATGAGGGGAAGAGTGCCGATAAATGTCTGGAGAATCTGCTGTATTATTTCCGTGACTTGCTCATGATCAAGATGGTCCCAGGGGCCGATCAACTAACGGATCGGGTGCTGAATCCAGCGGAGTTTCGGGACATGGCAGCCGCATTTTCCCGTGACCGGCTGTTTCAGATCGTAGAAACATTAACCCGATATCTGGGTGAGATGAAATATGCAACCCATCCGCAAACCTTGTTTGAAGTGGCGCTGATGAAGTTATGCAGTCTGCAACAACAGGAAACATCTCTACAAGAGAGCTCTTCGCATCTGCTTGTTTCAGGCTCCAATCAAGCTGGAGGTAATACTGCAGCTGTTGACGTTGGTGAACTGGAGCAACTCAAACGGCAGATTGCAGCCCTGGAAAAAAAGCTGGAACAAGCTATGCACTCTGGTGCCATATCTGCTGCAGGTCGCGGTGAACAAGGGAATCCAGGCAGACCGTCTGCCGCTCAAGCCCCGGCTCCAAGAATATCCTCTCCCGCCAAACTTCCGCCCCAGTTGGATAAATTTATTGCGGGCAAAGATAGTGCCGATTTTGCTGAAGTCTATAAGAAGTGGAGCACTGTCCTGCAGGGAGTGAAGGAAGAGAAGGTGACGGTTCATGCGTGGTTTGTCGACGGTGAGCCTGTAGCAGTTATGGAAGATGCTGTGCTGGTTGCCTTTAAGAATACAATTCATCGCGACACCACGGAGAAGCCGGCTAACAGGCAGGTGATTGAGAATGTATTTGCTGCCCGTCTGGGCAAACCGTACCGGCTCGTGACCATGCTGCTACGCGACTGGAACGAGGCTACAATGAAATCCGCTGCGCAGACTGGCACAGAGGAACTCCGGCTGGAGCATGAACATGAAACTCCAGACACCCGGACTGAACCATGGATTGACGAGGCGATCCAGCTCTTTGGGGAAGACCTTGTTGTCATAAAAGAGTAATTAGTCTATTAGCGCTAAATGCGCATCCAAAGGAGAGACGATGAATGAATAATATGAACCAAATGATGAAACAGGTTAAAAAAATGCAGGAGCAAATGCTCAAGGCGCAAGAAGAACTGGGTAGCAAAACCATTGAGGGATCTTCCGGTGGCGGTGTGGTAACCGTTCAGGTCAATGGACATAAGAAACTGCTGTCGATTCAGATTAAACCAGAGGCTGTGGATCCAGAAGATATTGAAATGCTGCAGGACCTTGTGATTACTGCTGTAAATGACGCACTTACCCAAGCGGAAGAATTGGCTAATAACGACATGGGTAAATTCACCGGCGGCATGAAGATTCCTGGCCTGTTCTAGACCTTACTCCATCTATCCAAAGGAGAACCATTATTTTGTATTATCCAGAACCGCTAGCTAAGCTGATTGAAGCTTTTACGCGTCTGCCCGGAATAGGCCCAAAGTCAGCCGCACGGCTGGCTTTTCATGTGCTCAACATGAAAGAAGATGAAGTTATCGATTTTGCCAAGGCGCTAGTCAGCGTCAAACGCAATCTTCATTATTGCTCGGTCTGCTGCAATATTACAGATACAGACCCTTGCCGGATATGCCAGGACAAGACCCGGGATGCCTCGGTAATATGTGTGGTTCAGGATTCTAAGGATCTTGTGGCTATTGAACGAACCAAGGAATTTGACGGCTATTACCACGTACTTCAGGGTGCGATCTCTCCTATGGAGGGTATAGGTCCGGATGACATTCGTCTGAAGGAGCTGTTGACCCGCTTGAGCGATGAGAGAGTAAAGGAGCTTATCATGGCAACCAACCCCAATATAGAGGGTGAAGCCACAGCTATGTATATCTCACGCTTAGTTCGTCCATTCGAGATCAAAATCACCAGGATAGCCCATGGACTACCTGTAGGTGGTGACTTGGAGTATGCGGATGAGGTAACGTTATCCAAAGCTCTTGAAGGCCGGCGCGAGCTGTTCTGAGCAGTCTGACATCAAGTTATTTCATTAAGGAGAAGGAGCCCTACAGGGGCTTCTTTTTTTCGTTTTATACTGCAAAGAATAATCTTATCGGAATTTCACGTTAGTTTTCCCATCGTTCTAGTTCTAAGTTTGTCCTGGTTTCGATATGAATGAGAATAAAGGAGTGTGCGATCTCTGAACGTGCGCCGAGTTTATTCTTACGAGGAGGCATCTGATAATGGGATGGTGGAACTTTGGACGACAGAGCAGTAGAGAGCGTGAAGGGCGACAGGACGAGCATTGGAATGTGTTTGTCGAAGTTTTGCAGGCGCATTCCGAGTGGGAGAGAGCACATCTAATGTTTGACGAGGCACGTGGACAGGATCAGATTGATTACGCCATATATATTCTGGAAGCGGCAGAGCGCAAATATCAAATTCATTTGAAGCATGCCAAAACCCTCGGACTTAACCGAGAACAGCTGTAAGTACAATAGATGAATTATTAGGGAGGATTGTCATGCTAAGAATGGCCGCGATAGCTGTGTTGGTGGTGTCGGGAGTTTTGTTACTTCTTATTGTTTTCAGGAAAAAACTGGGCTGGGCTTGGCTCACTCTGTTAGGTACACACCTTCTCTTGGCAGCGCTTGGTATATATGTGGTGAATTTCTCAGGCATAATCACAGATATATATATCCCACTGAACCCTGCTACAATAGGAGCCGTAACGATTCTTGGTCTTCCTGGAGTGTTGATGCTTCTGGGGCTTAAAATAACTTTGTTTTAGAGGTTGACGTGGATTGTAGATATATGATACATTAAGTCTCGGCCCTTTGGACAAGGTATCCTATGAGAACTTGCCGAGAAGTTAAGCGAAAAATTAAAATAAAAAAACGCTTGACTAAAACGAAGGTGCTGTGATATATTATAAAGGTCGCTGCTGACAAGCAACGATGAAGGAAAATAAGACATTGATCTTTGAAAACTGAACAACGAGTGAGTGGGATTTCACGCAAGTGAGATCCAAAATAGAGAATGCAAATTCTCG
>NZ_JBWAVA010000029.1:0-45101 GCF_056121505.1 Paenibacillus sp. LS-5
TTGCTTAAAAATAGTATATCAAGATGGACGTTAATCTCCAATACAAAATCCTTGACAAGTATTAGCTGGTTTTTGTGCCTGCTTTATGACGCGGTCTCCATTATTTTTTTAACTTTCCCGCCGCTTTTCCCTTATTCTCGGCCGCTCTGAATTTCACTATCCGGCTGATCAAATCGAGTGGAAGCGGCTCGTCCAGCGGAAACTGCACAGAACCCTTTGCCCCTTTGTACTGTGCCAGCTCCTCCTGGAAAACCTCAATTCCGCGCGGAGTCGGGTAAAATCCGATATGCTTCTTGAAAGCCGCGAAATGCACCAGATTGCCATGCAAGAAGAAGGTTGGCATCTGGTAGCTTATCTTCTCCACAGCATCCGGGGCAGACTCATGAATAACCTTTCTTACCGCTTCAAGCTTCCCCCGCACTTCAAGTGGGGCCTTGGTAATATAATCGTCTATCGACTCATAGGTGATTTTAACGGGTTCCATTACCTGCTCCTTCCCGCTTCCCGAGTTTATACATTGCATATGGAATCTATATGACTCGTCACAACGCTAAGAATCCGCTGCTTGTCCAGCCGCTCAGGATCCAGCATCGCATGCAGAGCCAGTCCGTCAACCAGCGCATACAGCCGTTCAAGTTCATTGTCCTTATCCAGGTCCTGCCTCAGCAGTCCCTGCTCATGCAAATAATCCACAAACTTTTGGATACCGGAGTATACCCCATCGTCTACTTCAACATAGTGCTCCCCCGCATACTTGCGATGAAAGACAAAAGCAAACCATACCTCCATCTCAGCCAGGGTACTGTCATCTACAGGAATCAACTCCATCAGAGCCCTCGTAATCAGCTGTTTGGGCGGAAGATCAAGAGCAAGCAGGGCATTGATTCTGATATCGACCCGGTCCTTAACAAGATTCATGGCAAAAACAATCAGCTCATGCTGTGTTGAGAAGTAATGGCGCAGAGCGCCCAGAGAAACTCCGGCTTCCTGCGCAATATTCCGTACTGTCGCCCCTTTCATCCCCTGATTCATGATGACGCGCCAGGTTGCTTCTGCGATATGTGATTTTCTCTCCGAATGATCTACAATTTTTGGCATGTCCATATTGTAGCACGAGAAAAAATTAAGCGCAATTTAAATAATACATTTGTATTATTTAAATCCAGCTGATATAATCCAATGTGTTAAAACCATTATTTTACACAAGGGGTGGAATATGAATCTGGTTGCCTGGGCGATTGTCGCCTGCGAGGTTTTGTTCTGGGTTGTCATTCTTGCCGGTTTCTCGGCGCGTTATCTATTCAAGCGAAGAAAGCTGGGGCTGTTTTTCCTCGCCCTAACCCCGGTTCTGGACTTCATTCTGCTAGTTATTGCAGGAATTGATCTGTACAATGGTGTTTCTGCCACCACGGTCCATGCGATTGCAGCCATTTATATTTCCGTATCTATCGTGTTCGGCAAAAGTATGATTCGTTGGGCGGATGAACGCTTCCGCTATTATGTAAGCAAGCAGGGACCTGCTCCAGTCAAACGATATGGTATGGACCATGCCAGGCATTACTTCAAAGGCTGGGTGAAGCATGTGCTCTCTTTTCTGCTTGGGGCAGGGATTCTCTATGGTCTTATCCTCTGGATCGATGACCCCGCCCGTACAGAAGCATTCCTAAGCATCATTTCCATATGGTCTGTTGTCGTGGGCATTGATCTGATTATCACAAGCTCTTATTTCATTTGGCCAAGGAAAGCCAAGAGCTAAACCTCCAACCGCTTCAACAACCCAATCTCCGGACACTTACAAAAAAGAATAGACCCCACTTTAGATTGTTTAGTGTGGTCTGTTCCTCTGTTTCTCATAGGCTATTCAGCAAAGCTGCTCTCCATCATCCGTCTCAATACCGTAGCAACCTCGGCTCTGGTTGCCGTTCCTTTGGGATCAAAGAGATTACCCGCTTTGCCGCTGATGAAGCCATAGTCTTGAATCGTTGCGACAGCTTCCCTGGCCCAGGCTGAGATCTGACCTTCATCCGCAAAAGCAGAAGAAGTACTCAAATTCCCTACTGGCAGCTTCGAAAACTTCACATAATGATTCAGAATGACCGCCAGTTCTTCCCTCGTAACGGCCCGTTCCGGGTCAAAAGTATGGTTGCCTGTCCCCTGAACGATGCCTTTGGATGCAGCCCAGGCCACATAGGGTGAATAATATTTGGCTGACGCAACATCGGTGAAGGCCGCTCCGATAGACAGCTCCGCGCCGGACATTTTGCCCAGGATGGTGGCAAGCATTCCCCGGGTCACGGTCTGATTCGGTGCAAAGGAGTTACCTCCCACACCCGATAACCAGCCTCTCGCCGCACTATAATCAATACTGTCCTTCGCCCAGTGATTCAAGCTATCGCTGAACCCCTCAGCATGATAACCAACGGCAAAGGTCGAGAAGTGACGGGTTCTGAACTCAACCGTTTGTGTAGCCTCCCGATATGTGCTGTCTACAGGTACAGCATTTCCACTGCTGTCTATATACCACACTACGACTGCATTAGTGTTCTCTGCCGCTTGTCGTGCATAAGGGACTTGAATCTTAACCGATTCTTCTCCAAAGCTTGTAATGCCGGTTGTCCCGCTGGTGATGGTGAACGCATACGCGGGTCTGCTGCCTACCAGGTCCCGGGTATTGCTAGTCCAACCCGTCCCGGTAGCCTGTGCAACACTGAACTTAACCGATTGGCTTGAGGCCGCCTTGCTGATGGCTCCAATAACGTTGCTATTAAACGTAATGGAAGCAACCCCGGTGCTTAATTTCAGATCAGCCTGTGTGTCAGATGACAGCTTCGCCAAAAACGCGCTGCTGAGCTCGAGCGTTCCTTTTGAGGCTCCCGGTAAAGCTTCTCCGCGTATTTCCACCACCGCTGGATTCCCTACTTTTCCGCTTGTCTTCGCATTATCCAGCAGTTTCTGGGCAGCTTCATCTGTTAGTATGCCTGTTGCTTCCCCTGTCTCCGTATTCAACTTCATAGCTGCCACAGCTACCGTATCCGTAACGGATGCCCCGGCTTGCGGCGAAGCACTTGGGCTTGGGGGTAATGTAACCGGTATTGAAGCTGGGGCAGGTGTAGGTGCCGGCATTGCCGATACCACTGGTGATGTCGATACCGCCGGACTTGGAGATGCGGTTGCTCCCGGGTTTGGCGTAACCGGCGCTTCTGGTTCTTCCGGTGTGTACTTACCTTCTGGTATCTCTATGATAGAGACCGTTCCCGATACCTCATTGGCAACCAGCAACAGCGGATAACCTGTCGGGCTATATGCTGCCGCTATGAAATTCTGGCCTTCAGGAGAGACATCCCCGGCAACCTGGTAGACTGGTTTGGTTCCGGACACATCTACCGAGTGCTCCAAATCTCTTGTATTCAAGTAGTCGTAAAAGACAGGACTACTAATGTCGGACAGGTCAAACATCATATTGCCGCCGACCCGCTCCAGTCCAATAAATGCATACGGCGTACCGTCCACAATACCAACCTTGACATCCTCGGGCTCAGGGCCTTTTTTGGCGCTTCTTTTCTCAAAAACAAAGTCGTCATTGGACCAGTTAAACCCCTTTGGAAGCACAGTCGCCGTTATTTTCTCGAAGTCCGCTCCACTGTCGTAGACCAGAGACATATCCTCCGCATTCCAGACCGAGAAGGAACGTGCGCCAAAAAGATAAGTTTTCCCGCTTACAAATCCGGTTCCACCCGTTCCCACTTCATAACCGGAAGTATCAAAAGTGGTTACCTTCATGCTTTTGGTGGCATCACCATCCTGGCCTTTACCCAGCGTAACATCCTTCTCATTGGTATAACCTTTCCAGTCCCGGGAATCCCCTTCATTCGCCGTAATCACATAGGTTTTACCTCCAGTGGCATAGGTGGCAATTCCATCAGGATTGTACATGCCGAGAACATTGGCTTCGGCTTTGATATCGATTTTGCCGTCTCTGCGCATATCCAGCTCGTTGCCGGGAACACTGTGGTCCTTAAAACCTAGCCCCTTTATTCTTGTAAAAGCACCCGTCTCCAGATCCAGCGTGGCTAGGGAATTGGCTTCCTGCAAAGAAATAAATGCCTGCTTGCTGTCTGCAGACACGGCTATATATTCCGGCTCAAGATCTACAGAAGGGGCAGTCTGCTTTTTGAGAATCACGTTATCCGCTAAAAGCGCATTCCGCGCTTCGCTGCCGTCGAAGCCGGTGAAATCAATCACCTTGGCTGTTTTTGCCGCCAGATTGATAAGTGTTACAGAGCCTTTCGGGTCAACAGCAGGGGAAGTATAGCCTTCTCTGGGTTCCCCTTCATCAGCGGATAGCAGATAGTGGTGGTCCGGTGTGAAGGTGACCATATCCGGCTGAACACCTGCTGTATAGTGCGTAAGGTAATTCCCATCATAGTCGAGCAGCAAGACTGCGCCGGATTTCTTATAATCCGCTTCCTGGACAGCAATTGCAATCATGCCCAATTCTGTACTGATATCAATACTGGTAATATCTCCGAAGGTGAAACCGTTAATCATTGAACTGACGTCAATCCGTTTCTCCAGCACAAGCTGGGTTTCCTCTCCTGTCTTCAGAGGCTTCAGGCTGACAATATCAATCTGTTTCTCCTTGCCGTTAACCAGATAGAACTTCTGGTTATCGCTGTTGTATTTTACAATCTCCGCAACTCCGCCTTCCAAATCAGAAAAACCAGTAGAGTAGCTGCCGATTTTATTCATCGTCTTGCCATGCTCCCATACATAGGTAGCGGGTGTCACTGTAGCCGGGTCATACACTGCGCCTGTGGCAGTACGAGGGGATACATCTTGGAAAGAATCGGTTGTATAGATCACGGCCCCTTTTTCAATGGTTGCGGCAGATACAGCATGAACAGGATAGGATGCCGGTAGCGTCATCAGCATGACCGAACCCATGAATACGCTTAAAATCCGTTTTGGATGTTTGATTAACATATGTACCTCCCTAGTTTGTAATCTCTTTAACTTTAAGAGACATATGTAAAATCACGGGTAATACATTGTTAATTATCAATATATTTTATGTTAACAAAACCGTTGGCATTGCTTCCTGCAAGAATAAATGGCAACACAAAAACAGACCGCAACCCCTGAAAGGATACGGTCTGTTTCTTCAAATAGGATTCACTGGAATGAACCAGCGGGATTAATCCAACCCATGCTCTTTCCGGATGCTGTACAATCCCTGCAGCAGCAGTTCCGACGGATCGCGGTTCAACTGAAGATGGATTAAGAGCATATGCAGCGGAATGGCACAGACATTATTGCCTTCGGTTACCGCAGGGAATCCGGCTTCAAACACCGGACCGTGGGTCTCATTCCAGGCCAGTCCTGCGTGAACCTGCTCGGGAGCAAATTCTTCACGTACGGCTGCAATACAATGCGGCACAAGTAGGTTATCGATCATGGCCTTGGCCTCTTCTTCACTGGTTGGCGGCGGTATGAGGGCTTTGCCTCCCTTGACCTTCATCAAGTCGATGAAGAACGAAGCCATCCAAATATTCGGACTGTTGTTCGTCTGGAATCTGTTAATCAGCTCGCGCAGGAAAAACCCGCAAGAATAGACATCCTTCGCCTCGTCCATAACATGAAACACAAATATCGGGCCGTAAGCATCCAGATTCATTACCTGGCCCTGAACCTCATTGAAATGCATCTTCAGCGCAACAATGCCATTATGGTGAACAGCCTTTACAAGCTCAGCCATTTGTTCGTCAGTCATCGTTTGCTCTGTGCCGGTTGATTCTTCGCCTGTTTCTTCGTTGCTCATTGCTTCGTCAGTCGTTGACTTATTGTTCATTTCATATTCACCCCACTTCCTATCATACCATCCCAAGGCTGTAAGCGTCATCTTGTTATGGACAAGACATGTAATAGACAATATTGTAAATAAAAATGTAAATTTGTGCTTTACCACACTCATGCATCCAGTGTATTTTCAGACATCATTATAATTACTGTGTCTTACTGGTTGTCTGCTTCCCAGCGCGCCACTTCCTCACGCACCCGGGGAGCCACTTCCGTGCCAAACAACCTGATCGCTTCCATCACCTCGGCATGAGGCATCGAACCATGTGGTACATGCAGCAGAAACCTTGTAATCCCTACATGCTTCCGTAAATGAATGATTTTATCTGCTACAGTCACGGGGTCTCCCACATATAAAGCTCCTTCGAAGCTGCATGCCGCGTCATAATCTGAACGGTGATATGGCGGGAGGCCTTTCTCCACCGCTCTGACATTCGTACGGGCATGGGTAGATGGATAGAACTGTTCCATGGCTTTTTGCGTATTCTCGGCGATAAATCCATGCGCATGGGCCGCAACTGGCAGCCGCAGACTACCATGCCCTGCCCGGACTGCGGCTTCTTTATAAGCCTGGACTTGCGAAGCAAACTGTAAGGGACGGACAGGTCCGATCATCGCCAGCGCGAAAGGCAGCCCGAGTGCACCTGCACGAACCGCAGATTCGGGACTTCCTGCGCTGGCGATCCATACGGGCAAAGGCTGCTGCACCGGACGCGGATAAATCTCCAGATTATGTATGGCGGCTCTATGCTTACCTTCCCAGTTCACGCTCCCGGACTTCTGGAGCTTCATCAGTAAATCGAGCTTCTCCTCGAATAAGGTTTCATAGTCTTTCAGATCACAGCCGAATAAAGGAAAGGACTCTGTAAAAGAACCACGGCCGACCATAATCTCTGCGCGTCCGTTCGATAGACCGTCCAGCGTGGCGAAATCCTGAAAGACACGCACCGGGTCGGCCGACGACAGGATCATCACAGCACTGGTCAACCGGATCCTGGACGTGAGGGATGCCGCTGCGGCCATCACAACTGCAGGTGATGATGCGGCAAAATCCGGACGGTGATGCTCACCCACCCCGTATACATCCAATCCCACTTGATCCGCAAGTACAATCTCATCTACCACTTCACGCAGCCGCTCCGCGTGGCTCATGGTTTCCCCTGTGATCACATCAGGCGTTGTTTCGGCAAAAGTGCTGATTCCAAGTTCCACTTTTTTGTTCCCCCAAGCTATTCTCGAATTATAATCACTATATTGTATATCTTCATGTTTGAATATTCAAAATTTAAATTTCGCCAGACTCCTCCAGTTCCAAACTTCCCCTCCGTCACTCCCTCTTTATATTGGTTTGCACCTTCAGCTTAAGTAGACATACAGGCAACAAAAAAAGCAGAGTGGGCTATGTCGTGAGGACTGCCCACTCTGCTTCTATTATACTTCTGATCAGGTAGCCTTAAGGCTTGGCGACCAACTCGGTTGCCAATTTCTCAGCCCCGTCAAATATGGAGTAGCTGTAGCCCCAGAACTGGTTAAAATCGATCTTATAAATCGCCTTGTTCTTGATGGCTTTCAGACTTTGCAGTGACGGATCAGCGTAAAATGCCTTTAACGTCTGTTCCGGATCTACGCCTCCCGTATACACGGAGAGCAGAAGCACATCCGGGTTAGTGGCGATCAGCTGCTCTTTACTAATATCCCCGGTAACGGTACCGAAGCTGTTTTTGAGTCCCAGGAGACCTAAGACATCCCCTGCAAAAGTATCCACATTCCCGCTGTAAATGCCGATTGCCCCGTTTCCTGCGTCGTTCACATAAGCAAAGGTCTTCTCACCACTCGCTGCAGTATTATCCTTAAGTGTCTGTGCACGCTCCTTCAATTCATTGATATAGGCGGCTGCATTCTCCTGCACATCGAAGATTTGACCGATCTGTTCAATATCCTTGTACAAGCTGTCAAGTGTAGCACCCTTAACACTGGTGTTCTGCACGAACGTCTTAATACCTAGTTCGTTCAAACCCTCTACAGTCCCAACGCCCCAATCCGCATCCGCATAGAGGTCACTGCGCCCCAGTACGAGATCAGGACTTGCTCCAACGACGAGCTCTTTACTGGCATATTCCTTGGAGATCACTGGAATCTTCTTGAATTCCTCTTGTACCGCAGGATCACCCGCACCATAAAGGGCAGCCACACCGACCATTTTGTCGGTCAAGCCCAGCTTGATCAGCAGTTCAGCGGCTCCCTGGGTATTGGCTACCACTTTTTCAGGTGCCTTGTCAAAAGTCTGTGATTTGGCCTTCCATTCCGTTCCTTCACCATTATTGGTGTAGTTCTCAATGGTGATCGGGTAGACCGTCTTAGTGCTTGGAGCAGCTTCCTCTGTGCTTGTTGGACTGCTTGCGGGTGCAGCCGATTCCGAAGCTCCATTCGCATTCTTGGTGCCCGATGAACACGCAGCTACCATTACCGCCATTACCAATACCGCCAATAGCGGCACATATCTTTTGAATACATTCTTCATTTCCCTAGTCCCCTTTTCTGTATGTACATTTGTATATCCTGCAGGTTTATTTACCGAGCTGATATCTGGCAGGTAGTACAAACGTAGAATATAGAATATGAGAACCATTGTCAATGATAATAATTCTCATTGACAATGGTTCTCAATATGGCTTATATTTTAAATTAAATATATTCAATAAGGAGCCCTATGAATGCCATGCACACTGAAGTAGCTGCGCAGTTCGAACCCAAAAAATCCATTATCCACACCCGCTATGGCTTTATGACCGTTATTGGCATCCTGGTTATAATTACATTATTGTCAGCAGGCGCGGCCGTCTCCTTTGGACAGGTAGACATTCCTGTGTCCCAATCCTACCGGATTCTGCTCCAGCACCTTACAGGTATTCAAATCGGAGATGTACAGGAGCTGACCTCTGGTTCCTTTGTAGATATCATCTGGAAGATCCGCTTCCCCCGCGTCCTGATGGCTATGTTCATCGGAGCCGGACTCACGTTATGCGGTACCATCATGCAGGCGGCTGTTCAGAATCCGCTTGCTGATCCATATATTCTTGGTATTTCTTCCGGCGCTTCTCTCGGCGCAACCTTCGCCATCCTGATCGGCTTTGGTTCCATGGGATTGTTGGGTCAGACCGGGGTTGCCTTCTGGGCCTTCGCCGGTGCGGTCGGCGCTTCCCTTCTGGTCTTGATTCTGGCAAGCGCAGGCGGCAAAATGACCTCCGTCAAGCTCGTCCTGGCCGGCATGGTCATTAATGCGTTATGTACCGCCTTCGCCAATTTCATTGTTTATTTCGCCAATAATGCAGAAGGCATTAAGACCGTTACGTTCTGGACGATGGGCAGTCTGGCTGCGGCAAGCTGGGACAAACTCCCGCTCATCTCGATATCCGTCCTTCTTGCTGTTTTCTTCTTCCTCATGCAATTCCGCGTCCTGAACGCGATGATGCTGGGCGATGAGGCTGCGGTCACCCTGGGCATTCATCTGGGTGCATACCGCAAAGCCTATATGATGATTACTGCGCTGATTACAGGCGTGATGGTAGCAAGCTGCGGCATGATCGGATTCGTGGGACTCATCATCCCCCATTTGGTCAGAGGACTGGTTGGCTCAGATCACCGGAGACTGCTGCCTGCGTCCGTTCTGTTCGGAGCAATCTTCCTGATCTGGACAGATGTGATTGCCCGGACGATTGTACCCAATGTTGAACTCCCCATAGGGATCATCACCGCCTTAATCGGTGCACCGATGTTCATGTACATGCTGATCAAAAAAGGCTACGCGTTTGGAGGGAAAAGTTAATGAACTTGAGCGTTGATCACCTAAGCGTCTCTTTTGCCGATGCGAATATCGTAAAAGATGTATCCCTGAAGGTCAGAAACAAGCAATTTGTCGGGCTCATTGGTCCGAACGGCTGCGGCAAATCCACACTCCTCAAGAGTATTTATAAAGTGATCAAGCCGCGCCAGGGTGATGTATTCCTCTCTGATATGAATGTCATGAAATCAAGCCCCCGAATTGTGGCGCAAAAGCTGGGTGTCGTTGGCCAGTTCAACGAGCTCAGCTTTGACTTCACCGTGCGTGAAATGGTGGCAATGGGCAGAACCCCGCATAAAGGAATGCTGGAAACCGATAACCAAGAGGATTTCAACATTGTCTCAGGCGCTCTGCGCAAGGTCAATCTGGAAGGCCATGCAGGCCGCAGCTATAATTCACTATCCGGTGGCGAGAAACAGCGTGTCATCCTCGCCCGTGTTCTGGCCCAGCAGCCGGAATTCATGATTCTGGATGAGCCGACCAACCATCTCGATATTAAATACCAGCTGCAAATTCTGAATATCGTTAAAAAGCTCGACATCGGCATTCTCGCGGCGCTTCATGACCTCACCCTTGCAGCGGAATACTGCGATTATCTGTATGTCATGAAGAAGGGCCAAGTGGCCGCCTGCGGGAAGCCAGAGGATATATTGACGAAGGAATTAATCGGCCAGGTCTTTGATGTGGCCTGCGAAACTTACCGCAACCCTGTAACCGGGGCGCTTGGCATTGCTTATCTGGAGACACGGTAGTTGAAACAACCTTCTCAGCCCTTCAGCTTCCCAATCAGGAGCGGGAAGGGCTTATTCGTGTTTTGGGACAACCCTATCAGCATTAGAGCTGAATCTCCGTCTTAAATACAATAAGCGCTCTTCCCCCCAACTTTACCAGTGAAGGTTCTCCGTGCTCCATTTCTACAGTTACACTAACGATGCCGCTCCGACCGGTCGCTGACCCCTGTTCCCCCCGGAAAGAAAAGGAGGCACCATTGTGCTCAACCAATCCATGTTTGACCAGATATGCCCCAAGCGGACCATGGGCGTTACCTGTTACCGGATCCTCGTCGACCCCAACAGCGGGAGCAAACATTCTCCCATGCGTCAATATACCGTCCATTTCTGAATCCAGAGTGAACACAAAATATCCGTTGGAGCCCATCCTGCTGCTCAGTTCAGTAAGTGCACGCATATCCGGCTGCAAATGGTCCAAGGTCTTTCTGCTTTTGATTGCAACCATCACTTTGGAATGTCCCGTGGATACGATCTGCACCGGACACCTTGGGTCCATATCCTCTTCCCGCAAACCTAAGGCTTTCATTAACTGTTCACGGTCACCGTTTGTAAAAGGCCCCGAGAACTCAATGCTGCCTTGCGTCATAATGACAGAATAATCATTGTCTTCCTTGATAATCTCAACCGGTAACACTCCGATAGCAATCTTGTGTATGACCATGCCAGACTCCAGTTTCTTCTCCTTAGCCCGGACGTAATGAGCTGCAACGGTCGCATGTCCGCATACCGGAACTTCGATTCGGGGTGTAAAATAACGGATCCGCACCTCATGATCCGGCCCATCCGGCGCCATTACAAAAGCGGTTTCTGAATTGTTCAGCTCCCGGGCGATTTTTAGCATCTCCTGCTCCGAAAGTCCATCCGCGTCCAATACTACTCCCGCCGGATTACCTTTGAAAAGTTCAGTGGTAAACGAGTCTACTTGATATAGGTTGTAAGTTCTCAACTTTATCAGCCCCATTTCTGAAATATGGTAACAAAAAAAGAAACGGCATTTCTGCCGTTTCTCCAGTGATGGACTCTCAGGGGCTCGAACCCTGGACAAATAGATTAAGAGTCTACTGCTCTACCAACTGAGCTAAGAGTCCTCATTATTGGTCGAATCATATCGCCTTCAGGTAACCCGGGGAAGACTTGAATAATTCTCTCGTATAAAAGATTATATCACTTTATAAAAAACAATACAAGGTTTATTTATTCGATTTTTCCGAAAAGAATCATTCAAGGTTTCGTAGTCCTCACTTTTATAGTCGAAATAACATCAAGATTGTCTGTTGCTGGCTCTGTAATTGGATCTGTGGCTGTAATAATAGCCGTATGTGGTTTGAAATCTAAACTTATCAAAAAGTTATTTATATCTTATCATCAATTCCTGTTATCGTTTCGGAAGAAGTGGTTTCGTTCCCATTATCATTTGAAGATACGTCATTCTCCTTATTCGATATTTCAGAATGTGTGGTTATAGGTTTGGCTCCGCCAGCATTTGTTGAACAAGCAGTGACGATTAGTAGAAGCATCAGTATAAACAGATAAATGATCACTTTACCTTTCTTCATGATTTACTCCTTTTAGGCTCACAGAACCGAACGCAAAAACCTGCCCGTATGAGAAGCTTCGACTTCAGCCACCTGCTCCGGTGTGCCTTCAGCAACAACATACCCTCCGTCATGTCCGCCTTCAGGGCCCATATCAATGATATAATCTGCAGACTTCATAACGTCCAGATGATGTTCAACAACGATAACGGTATGCCCATTATCCACCAGCTTGCCCAGAGACAGCAGCAGCTTTTGAATATCCGACAGATGCAGCCCTGTGGTAGGCTCGTCAAGGATATACAGATTACGGGCGCCCCGCTTGATTTTGGACAGCTCATACACCAGCTTGACACGCTGCGCTTCTCCGCCGGACAAGGTCGTCGAGCTTTGACCTAGCCGCATATAGCCAAGTCCGAGCTCATCCATAATCTCCAGCTTATGCTTCAGGTATTTGTGACCGCTGAAGAATTCACGGGCTTCCTCCACCGTCATCTCCAGGACATCGGCGATGCTTTTACCATGGACCTTAATCTCAAGCCCCTCTTCCGAGAACCGCTGCCCCTTGCACACCGGACAGATGGTCTCAATATCAGCCATGAACTGCAGATTGGTAACGATCACACCGTCTCCGGCGCATTGCTCACAACGGGTTCCGCCTGCATGGGTCAGACTGAAGTCAATTGGCTGGTATCCCCTGTCCACCGCCTCCGGCTGCATAGCAAAGAGATCCCGGATTTTATCATAGATGCCGATATAGGTTGCCGGGTTCGATTTGCTGTTTCTTCCGATAGGGGTCTGGTCAATGTTAATGACATTGTTCAGCAGATCCGCACCGAACAGAAAATCATGCTCACCCGCCACAATCCGCGCTGCAGTCTTGTCGATCTTCAGTTGCTTGAACAGAATCTCGTTAATCAGCGAGCTTTTCCCTGAACCGGATACCCCGGTAACGCAGATGAACACACCCAGTGGAATATCCAGATCCACATTCTTCAGGTTGTTCTCCCGGGCACCTTGAATGCTGAGGAAATCATCTCCCAGGCTTCTACGCTTCCCGGGGACGGGAATGCAGGCTTTTCCCGATAGATATCGGCCTGTCACGGACTGGGGCTCATTCATAATATCTTCGATGGTCCCGCAAGCCACGACCTGGCCGCCATGAATTCCCGGACCGGGGCCGATCTCGATAATATGATCCGCACTTTGTATGGTATCCATATCATGCTCAACCACAATTACGGTGTTGCCGATATCCCGCAGCTTCTTCATAGTGTCAATGACGCGGCTGGAATCGCGGGGGTGCAGGCCTATGCTTGGCTCGTCCATAACGTATAGCATCCCCATCAGCTCACTGCTGATCTGGGTCGACATTTTGATCCGCTGCATCTCGCCGCCCGAAATACTGTCGCTTCTCCGGCTAAGGCTGATATAGTGCAGTCCGATATCAATGAGCAGGGACACCCTGGTGCGGATCTCATGAATAATCGAAGTGGCCACATCCTGAATCTCTGCTCCAAACGTTAACCCTTCCAGCGAATGGAGCAGCTCCGGCAGCTGTTTGCGGCTTAACTGGTCGATATTTTCTTCTCCAAGGGTAACCTGGAGGCGCTGTTTTTTGAGCCTTGCTCCATGGCATTCCGGGCAAATCTTCTCGATCATACAATCCTTAATGAACGTCGGTTCAAAGACTTCCGAGGTAGAACTTTTCCGGATGTAATGCTTGTACCAGCTCTCCATTTCATGGACGAACCCCCAGAAAGGCCGGTCCCTCCCGATCATCCAGTTCTTCTTCGTAGAATTAGGGGGCTGGAGCATAGGGAGCACCTCGCCTTTGGTTCCGTAGAAGAGAAGATCATGAATTTCCTTCGGTAGATCGCAGAAAAGGGTGTCGAGACTGAATTGATATTTCTGGGACAAGCTGTACATCAGCACAGAACGGTAACTGTCCTTGCCTGCAGGGCTGAAAACCGTACTTTTCAGAGCTCCCTTGTTGATGCTTTTCTCTGGTGCCACTACCAGAAAACGGGGCTCTACCACGTAGGACATCCCTACCCCAAGGCAGGTATGACAGGCGCTTACGGGTGTGTTGAAGGAGAAATGGAAGGGCTGCATGTCGCACAGGAAGAAATGATGCTCCAGACAACCGAAATCCTGATAGAAGGACGGGTCTACCCCTCCCGGAACCACCACTTTGATCATAATATCCTCTTCGAGGGCCAACATCGCTGCTTCGATGGATTTGGTCAGTTGAATATAGGTGTCTTTCTTCAGCTTAAAGCGGTCAATGACCATTTCTATATGGTATTCCTGTGCTTCGTCCAGTTCTCTTTTTTCCGCCAGTGAAAATGGCTCGCCATCCACCAGCAGGTTCTTATAACCCTTATCCCGGAGCTGCTGAAAAGTAAAGCTGTATTCCTCTCCGTATACTTTATAGACGGGAGCCCGTAGCTCAACTACTGTTCCGATGGGCAGGGAGGAAATACGTTCAGCGATCTGGGCAGCAGACAGCTGTTTCAGGGAATGTCCGCATTCCGGACATTTGCCAACACCTGCCGTGGAATACAGCAGACGCAGATAGTCGTTAATGTCCGTAACGGTGCCTACGGTTGAACGCGGATTGGTATTGCTTTTCTTCTGTTCAATTGCGATGACCGGGGACAGGCCGCGTACATAGTCGACTTTTGCTTTTTTGAGCTGGCTGATCCGGCTCTTGGCGAACGTGGAGATGGAATCGAGAAACCGACGTTGGCCCTCCCCGTAAAGGACGTCAAAAGCAAGCGAGGACTTCCCCGAACCGGACACGCCGGTGATCACTGTTAACTGGTCCCGCGGGATTTCAACGGAGATGTTCTTCAGGTTGTTCTGTTTGGCCCCGGATATCTCGATAGTTGTTCGAATGGGCATGATGAAGCTCCTTTCGCACTTGTATTTATGGAATGTATAAATAGCCTGCTTCCTCAACAGCCAGCTTGCTTTTGGGCGTGATCCGAATCGTCTGAGTAACCTTCTCGATGATGCCTTGCTGAACCAAATAGTCCATGACACCAAGCAGCTGGTCACTCTGCACATGAAAATGCTTATTGATCAGCGTAACCGTTTTGATCTGCTGATCCCTCATGAACTCAAGCACCGGCTTTGAAAAGACAGGGAGATGCCGCTCCAGTATTCGGTCCAGGCAGTCTAATCCCCTCTCTATTTCCTCCACATTCATATGGTGGGACATCGCCTCCTGATAAAAAGGAACAAGAACCTCCGGATTCAGGATCTGTGCTCGCTGAATAGCCTCTCTGGATATGGCTTCACCGTGAATGCAGAGCTCCATATGGGCAACCGACTCTGCAGCTTTTAACAAGTAATACTGGGCATACAGCAGATCCTTTCGGACGGTCAGCCACTTCCGGGTCTTGTCGGACAAAAATACTAGCTGACCTGCAATATGAAGTGCCGAAATCGCTATATCATCACTGCCTATGGTCTTGAGATCTTCGAAGTATTCAACCAGGCTGTCATCCGTGGAATAGACCATCTTCCCCTTGGAGTAGTAGGATTGGGCAAAGGACCCGCCCAGCGCCCGGTCCATCCCCCGCTTGAAGTCGCTTCGGCCCACAAGATACACATTGATTAAGATACCGTCCTCGTCAATACAATAGGTTGTTGTGGTAAGGGGCTGGTCACGGACGACCATGGTCATGTCAATATCGCTTTTTTCCCAAATCACATCATAAGCCAGACTCCCGCTGAGAATAACGGCAATCACATTCGGATCACCGCTGACCTTGCCGATAAAGCTGTCCCGAGCGGCAATGTAGCGTTCTCTAAGCTCTGCCTGCGCTGCACTATCCATCCTTCCAGCCCTCCTCCTTTTTCTTATAAAATTTCCCTTTTCGTATTTTCCGTTTATGGTAGAATCATACTACACTGCGATGTATAGAAACGGACAAAAATTGCTGGGTTATCCCGCAAAAAGTTCAGCTTGCAAAGGAGCAATTATGGAACTCCATCTCCTCGAAACGATCAACCAAACCACTGATTATATCGAACATCATCTGCTCGATGAGCTAAGTCTGGACCGTATCTCCGAACAGGTGAATATCTCCAAATTTCATTTACTCCGCATCTGGAAAGGGGCAACCGCAACCGGCCTGATGGAATATGTACGTAGAAGGCGGATCGCCTTGTCCCTGGGAGATCTGATTCATGAACGGAACAGCATTGAGTTCATCTCCTCCAAATACTCCTTCGGCTGCGAACGCACCTATTCCAGAGTCTTCAAAGAGGAATTCAACATCAGTCCCGCCAAATGGCGGCGAAACCCCTCTCCACTGCAGATCATGGACAGGTTCAATGCCGATTTTCTGCATCGTGCCGGAGAAGGTCTTGTCTATTTCCATTCCACAAGCGTATTGCCGCCCTTTTCCATTGCAGGACCCGAATATCAGGTGGATGTAAATGACAATATGGCTAATCAAACGTCCAACCGGCTGGGTGTCGCTTTCTTTTATAAGGACCGTCCAAGAATTATCAATCCGGTCAACAAAAATATTTATATCGGGTATACCACCGTTCCGGAGCCGTTTCAGGGCTATACCTGGTACCAACCCTCAGTCGAAGTGAATCAGACCAGCATCATTCCACCGGATATGACTGTCAAGCATGTTGCCCCCCACAAGTACGGAGTGTTCACCTATATGGGACCTCATCGGCCGGAAGACATCAACTCGAAGTCCTTAAGCAGCATCTGGAAGCATATCTTCGAGACGTGGATGCCCACCATACAATTCGATCTGGATGAGAAATTCAGCTTCGAGCTCATCAATTACGCCAGATGCAATAAGCAGTACTGTGAATGTAATCTGTATTATCCGATTTCGAAGATATGAAGAAGGCCGCGGAGCTGCTAGAGCACAGCCTTCACAATGCGGTGATAATAACCAATAGTAAGAACAGCAAACATGAAGTAGATCACCGTATAGGCTATCATGGCAACTGCAGCCGGGAAGGTAAGATCGGACAGACTTAGCGCAGAAGCCGCTCTCACAGCAAAGATGGAATGCAGCAATCCAACCACCAGCGGCAATGCGAATACAAATATCTGCTTCCGTACTATGCCGCCCATAATCTCGCGTTCCCCGAACCCAAGCTGCCTTAGAATCGTATAACTCTTTCGCTCCTGCTCTGCTTCTGTCATCTGTTTGAAATACAGGATACTGCCAGTAAAAACTAGAAAAATCAGCCCAAGAAAAGCGGCGATGAAAATAATCAACCCGAATTTGCGGAGTGATTCCTTATAATAGGCATCGAAATCCGGACTGAACTCTTCTTCGCTGATATAGCTCGCATAGATCGCAGATGCCGCAGCACGCTGCTTCTTATCTGCAATCTGGTAAGTATCGAAGCGGAGCGATTCATATTCTCTTGAAGCCTGCATGTGCCTGCGAATCATCTTGATCGTCTCCAGGGCTACTACCAGCTGATGGCCACGTACGCTGAAGTTCATGGCATAGCTGTCTTCTGCCCGGATCAGGTTAATCCTCTGATGACCAGTGAGTCCACCCAATTCCAACATCCGGGGCGGAAAACCCATGTCCCGCTCCTCGCTGAACGCCCTCCTCAATCCATCGTAAAAGATGCCCTCACCCTGGCGGGGTACGGGAATATTAGCACCACTTGCCTGGAGCTGCTCAGCTGTAAGCAGCAGTATATCCATTCCATCCCCTTCCCCTTTGACGGATCTGCCTGTGAGCCGGATCGCCTCAACGGGCTGGTAAGCATAAGAGTATCCTGCTTTTTCAAGTTCTTCTTGAAAGGACTTGGCATCCAGTTCCTTATTTTCAAATATAAAATCGTAGGGGAGCAAGGCTCGTGACTCGCGCTCAGCCGAATAGTACAGTGAATAAGAGATGGCCACCATTGTAAGTGTCATTGCGGATAATACAGTAATCAGAGTCAGTGAGCTTGCATTGCCTTTCATCCGATGCATCATAGGGGCTAGCGACAAGCTGTTTTTCAGTCCGAGCTGGCCGTTTTTACCCTTACGGAACTGGTGGAATAACCAGCCGATTGTCACGCGAAACAACAGGTACGTCCCGAGTAGGGTCGTGCCGAGAATAACGAGCATTTGCAGAAACAGATGTGGTCCCAAGGTTTGACTGGAGAGCAGGTAACCCAGCACGATCAGTATAATTCCGAGTAGTCCCATCAGGGCGGACAGGAACGTCTTTGGCCGTTTGGGCTGATCACCCTGCCGGTCTGCATTGAATAGATCCAGCAACGTTGTACGGTAGACTTTGAACAGGGTTTGAATTAAGGTCAAGCTGATGAGTATAGCAAATACAATGATCGTCTGTAGGGCAGCTTTGCTGGAGAACGATAGTGCGACCTCACTTTGAATACCGGTCAATTTCAACAAAATGAGCACAAAAAGTCTTGAAAAGAGCGCACCACCAGCGATCCCGATGCCAAGCGCCCCTGCCCCAAGCAGAGTATGCTCCATAATGAGCAACCGCCCGACTGCGTGCTGCGTCAGCCCTACCAGCTGATACAGACCTATTTCCCTGCTTCTTCTTTTTAGAAAAAGGCTATTGGCGTAGACCATAAATATGACCACGATCGCAACCACCAGTACTCCGGCCGCATTGAATACGGTAGAAAACTGAATATCTGTAGAGGACGCCGCCATGACTATTGAGTCATTTTGTAATGAAGCAAACACAAAGTATAGGCCTGTACTGAAAATAAGTGCAAAGTAATACAGGTAATAATATTTAATATTTTTGCGCATACCGCGGATCAGGAGCTCAAACAGTGTCAATATGATCCCCCCCGAGCACAGCCTGAACATTCAATATCTCTTTGAAGAACGCTTGCCGCGTCTTGCTGCCGCGATACAATTCGGAATACAGGACGCCATCCTTCAAAAACACCACCCGGCTACAATAGCTGGAGGCTACAGGATCATGAGTCACCATCATGACTGTAGTGCTCTGCTGCCGGTTAATTGTCTCGATCATCCCCAACAGAGTTGAGGCTGCTTTGGAATCGAGTGCGCCTGTCGGCTCATCCGCAAATACAATGGACGGCCGGTGGATCAGTGCCCGCGCCGCTGACGTACGCTGACGCTGACCGCCGGATATTTCATGCGGATATTTGTGGGCAATCTCACTGATGCCAAGCCGAGCGGCAATTTCCTGATAATCTGCCTCCACTGCTGTCTTCTTCATCCTTCCGAGTGACACCGGCAGCAGGATGTTCTCTTTCACAGTCAAAGTGTCCAGCAAATTGTAATCCTGAAAGATAAACCCGATCTTCTTGCGGCGGAAAGCAGATAATTCGGCACGGTTCATTCTTGAAATCTCCGTTTCTTCGACGAATATTCTCCCTTCCGTAGCTGTATCAATCGTAGCCAGGACATTGATCAACGTCGTTTTACCCGATCCTGACGGCCCCATAATCCCGACAAATTCCCCCTCCACCACACGAAGATCTATGCCTTTCAGTACCTGCTGAACATTGCCTCTGGCTCCAAAAGATTTACGGACTTGCTGTGCCTGCAATATGGTTTTCAGCATATGATTTTGACTCATCCTGACAACTCCCTTGCTCTGATATCCCTTTCATGGTAGAGAAAAAGGCTTCTCCCGTCGCCCGGATCAGATGACAACGAGGAAGCCTTAAGTGACAATTTTATCATTTAATATATCTGTTAAATTACGTACGGATTCAAATGCGTTCATAGCCGTAAATGTCATCTGCACCACAGTACCTGGAGGGGGGCCGGATTGGACCGTTAATGAAATCCCAATTTTGGTTGCAACCGTTTGGGCTAAATAGAGACCCATTCCAGTGGCGGCATTGTACATCCGGCCGTTTCCTCCTGTAAAGCCTTTATCGAAGATACGCGGCAAGTCGTGCGCAGCAATGCCCGGTCCTTCATCTCTTATCGTCAGCCTGACCTGTCCCTCCGGTGTAAGTTCAGTCGACAGATGGATCATACCACCCTCCGGGCTATATTTGACCGCATTCGTCAACAATTGGCGGATAATAAAACGGCACCATTTGCTGTCCGTTCTGACCCGAATTTCTTCCCCTTCAAACCCGGCAGCTATATTTTTCTCCACACACCAGGAAGCAAGCTCGCGGAGTTCCTTCGCGGCAAGCCGCTGAATGCCTGTCTCCTCCAGCACATAATCTGATTCCAGTGACGGCAATCGCGAAATGTATAACTGCTGGTCAATCAGTAAATGGACACGCAGCCATTCCGGTTCGATTTGACGAAGTGCAGGACTGTCCCTGTCGGTATCGAGAATTAACTTTATTGCGGTCAGCGGTGTCTTTACCTCATGCACCCATGCCGCTATATAATCCTGCTCGACGGCCTGGGCCGTCTGGTTGTCCGAAAGCTTATGCATATACCAGCGTTCCATTACCCGAAGCAATTGATTGGCAGCGGTTTCCTGAAGGAAATGGGCAGACGGCAGTGCTTCAACCCAGCCCTCATGGATCTCTTCACCCAGTTCCGCCAGTGCCTGAGCATACTTCGTTTCTTTTCGGAAACGCCATTCCAGGAACACTGCCATGCCCAGAATCAGCAGCAGATTTAAATACAGCAGGGAATCACGCCTGATGGCAATGCCATCATCGATCCAGATCAGCAAATTCACAAACAACAATGAAAACAGATAAAAAAGAATCCAGCTTTTTCTGTCATTCAAATAGCGGAGCCGCAAGTAAATCCCCTTCATAGTGTAGCCGCCATATAACCCAGCCCTTTTTTTGTAACTATGGCTTCTTCCAGATGAAAAATCGCAAGTTTTTGACGGAGCCTGGTAATATTCGCTGTCAGCGTATTGTCGTTGACAAAGTGTTCATCATCCCACAGCTTGCGGATCAGATCCTGGCGTGAGATGACTTTATCCTTGGCTTTGACAAGCACAACCAGAATGAAAAATTCGTTCTTGGTCAAGCTTACGTCTTGCCCCTCCTTACGGAGCAGGCCGCGTTTCATATCAAGAATTGTGCCGTTCCATTCCATCAGATCGTCCGCTTCTTCTCTGTAATCATAGGTCCGGCGGAGAATTGCTTTAATATGTGCCAGCAACACGTCCATATGAAAAGGCTTCTGGATATAATCATCCGCCCCCATGTTCATCGCCATCACCATATCCATTGGATGATCCCGCGAGGACAGGAATAGTATCGGAACTTTCGACACCGCTCGGATCTCACGGCACCAGTGAAATCCGTCATACATCGGGAGCTGGATATCAATAATAACTAGTTGGGGCTGTACTTGAATATAGGTGGACATCACATCATCGTACCGTTCCGGTCCGGTTACATGAAAAGACCATTGCTCTAACCTGTCCTTAAGTGCACGAAAAATCGCCGCATCATCTTCTATAATAAAAATATTAAGATTCATAGCAGTTCAATCCTTCCTGGGGTCCCGTGCTTCCCCCATCATACCATTAAGGAAGCAGCATCGTGAACATCAGTGCAGCCAGCTCCTGCTTGTTAATTGCCCGCTGAGAGCCGTAATTGAACACACCATCCACTTCTGTTACCTCAGGCCCGTGAAGCTTCCAGGCTACTACAGAACTGACGGCATCTGCAGCCCATTTCGATGTGCCTGGCTCCAGTACCGCTGTAGAATCCGGTACACGGATTCCAGTTACCGTCAGCAAGCGGTAACAAATAGCCGCGGCCTCCTCACGGAGAATCGGACGGTCCGGTTCAAATCGCCCGTTACCCGTCCCATTTAATATGCCGGCCTCAACAGCAGCTTGGATATCTTTTCGATATTCAGAATGTTCAGTGTCTTTGAAGAGGTCAGGGTTAGAAGATCCGGGAATGCTCCACATCGCATTGAAGGCATGAATGAATGCTCCGCGGCTGACATACTGCAGCGGTTGAAACGGCTGAGTCAAATCATCGCTTAAGAACCCGAGTGATTTCAAACCGAGGATATAGCCCGCATAGGGGTGGCCTGTATCTACATCGGGGAAAGCCGGCAGCTGCTCCGGTATTTTCGCGGCATAGCTGTATAGATTAGTGTATTTCATATAAGTGATACGGCCGTCGGCATCCATCCGGAATGCAAGCGGATTGCCCTCACTATCCAAGAATAACAGATCGTCAATCTGCTGCAGCGTGTGGCTGCCAAAAACGTCGCTAACCTTCAGCGTGCCTTTGCCGGCCACTTCGACCCTGGTCATTAATTTGATTCGTAAATCGGAGTATAACCCTGCGAATTTAGCAAGAGTATCTACAGACTGTGACTTACTCCCCTTGGTTTCGTAAGTGGGTTCGCCCTTCGCATAATAATGATTCATAAATGCAGTAAACAGGTCGTTGCGCAAATCCTGATTGGTATTATACGTGATAAAAACACCTGTCTTCCGGTCGGGAAGAAGCCACATCAGCGAACTATAGCCCAGAATATCGCCACCTTTGGAGATCACAAGCTCACCATTTGTCTTGGACGGAATCACTGGCGATTCGAAACCGTAGGTCGTATCCGGCAAGTCAGGATGGATGGCCATCTGATAGGCCGACATGGCCTTAACCGATTCGGGAGAGAGGATCACCGTACCATTCGCCGCACGGCCCCCGTTCAGAAATGCTGTCATAAAAAGCGCCATATCGGAAGCGCTGGATAGCATGCTGCCCTCCGGCCATTCACTGGGTGAAAAACCATACACCGGGATAGGGCTGCCCGATTCGTCGTAAGATGGTACAAGTCTCCGGGTCAAATACGTCGTCATGCCAAAGCTACTTGAGGTCATGCCGAGCGGACCAAACAGATGCTTTTGCATATAGCTCCCGAAAGGCTCTCCGCTCACCTGCTGGACAATATATCCTTGCAGCCGTGAAGCGAAATTATCATACATGTAAGCCGTTCCCGGTTTGCGGATCACTGGAGGGAATACGTCGAAGATGCTTTCTTTTAAGGACACCGGCTGCTGGGAGAGGTTGGTCAGATAGCTGGCATCCGAAGGTTCACGTACTTCAAAACCGGTCGTATGCGTTAAAAGATTCTCTATCGTTACAGGGGTATCGAATGGATTCGTCACCTTGTAACCGTCCAGGTATTTTTCAATATTATCCTGAAGGGAGAGTTTCCCCTGATCGACAAGCTGCATAATGGCCGCAGCCGTGAATACTTTGGAGACGGAGCCGATCCGAAAGGTATCCTTCATCCCCGCTTCCTCCGGCTTCAAGGCTGGAGCTGAACTCCCGTAGTTTTTGGACAAAAGCACATGACTGCCCTGAACAACGGATACCGCAGCATTCCTGGCTTTTCCCTTAACTGCATCCCGGGCAAAAAAAGCGTCGAGAAATGCCTTTACTTCCTTCGCATCCTGAGGTCCGCCGGTATAATCTCCCTTGGAATTCCTGTCGGGTAACACATGCTGCTGGACGGAAGCCGACGGGGCTGGTTGAGGTTGCTGCGTCGCAGCCCATGCTTCACCGGCAAAACTCAGCATCAGCACAGCGGTCAGGCAGCTGCACGTACAGCGTATTCGTTTCCTATTCTGGTTCAAACCTAATCCTCTCCTTGCTTCTCTTGAATTTGGGTTTACCCATTTAAGAAAGAACGGGCCGTCCCAACACACCTAATTGTATGGCTAGCCACCCATACTGTCGTGCGATTCAGATGATAAGCAGGAGCGGGATAGTGACAATGTTGTCACATTGGAATAAAAAAAACTTGTATTGGGTTCGCGTGGTCCACTAATCCGTCCGGTTACTTACTGCAGTTTTCTTATACAGATTATCAAACAGGGATTCTGTACATAGCTCCCCCAGCTCAAAATCGCTCTTCCCTTGCTCCCGGATGTTCTCCGCAAATTTGGCGACCGTATTCAGGACTCTTGTGCTCTGCACCGGATAATCGCCTACAGAGCTTTCCGCTGACAGCATTACAGCATCGGTCCCGTCCATTACGGCTTGAGAAATATCGGTTACCTCTGCACGTGTTGGAACCGGGTGTTCCACCATGGATTGAAGCATCTGAGTAGCAGTGATTACATAGGTCCTGGATTGCTTGCACTCGCGGAGAATGGCTTTCTGAATGAAGGGAATTCGTTCGAAAGGCAGCTCTACGCCAAGATCTCCGCGCGCAATCATGATTCCGTCGGACGCCTCCATGATGGATGAGAAATTCTGTATGGCATGAATGGTTTCGATTTTGGATACCAGACCCGGTTGACTATATTTCCCCAGCGCAGATACAAACGCCCGAATTTCCATCAGATGCGATGACTCACGGATAAAAGAACAAGCAATCCAATCCACATGATGCTCCAGCAGGAACTGAAGATCCTGTTTGTCTTTTTCAGTAATGGCCGGCAAACGGATTTTCGTTCCTGGAAGGTTGATACCTTTATGGCTGCTGATTGTTCCACCGACAATAACCTTTGTAATAATGCTTCCCGGATGCTTATCCGTCACCTCAAGCTTAACTTCCCCGTCATTGATTAAGATCGCAGCACCCAGTTGAATATCCTCCATCACCACAGGATTATCGAGTGCGGCTCGCTCCTGGCTTCCCGGTTCATCCGACTGATCGAGGATAAAGCTTTGGCCTTCCTCTAATCGAACAGCCTCCCCTTGTACACTCTTCAGACGGATCTTCGGTCCCTGCAGGTCCCCCATAATCCGCACGGGTTGTCCTGTTTCAGCGGCGGCGGTCCTCAACACTTCAATTACCCGTGCATGCTCTTCATGGCTCCCGTGTGACATATTGAGCCGGGCGATGGTCATACCGCTCAGCAGTAACTCCTTAAGAATAGCTGGGGATGAACTAGCCGGGCCTATCGTGCAGATCAAATCAATACTCAACTGAACTCAACTCCCATATCTGATTGGCCTTCATACCTTACCTTAGTTTGCATTGTACGTTTAATCTAACTAAACTATACATGAATGATAACCGTTGCCATTCACTTTACAGAAGGGAAGGGACACACTCATGAATACGAAACAATTAGAGCGGATTCACACAGGAAAGGGTTTTATTGCGGCTTTGGATCAAAGCGGAGGCAGTACTCCAAAAGCCCTGCTGCAATATGGCATTCAGGAAGGCCGCTATGCCACTGAAGAAGAGATGTTTGCACTGGTGCACGAGATGAGAACGCGAATTATCAAGAGTCCGGCTTTTAATTCCAGGCACATTTTGGGTGCTATTCTTTTTGAGAACACGATGGACCGCTCCATTGACGGTCAATTCACGGCTGATTATTTATGGGAACAGAAAGGCATCGTGCCTTTTCTGAAAATCGATCAGGGTCTGGCCGAGTCTGATAACGGGGTTCAGCTCATGAAACCTATCCCCGGTTTGGATGATCTTTTGCAGCGCGCCGTCCAGAAAAATATCTTCGGAACCAAGATGCGCTCACTAATTAAGGAAGCGAATCCTACCGGCATACAACAAGTCGTAGAGCAGCAGTTTGCCGTTGCTATCCAGATTGCTAATGCCGGTCTGGTGCCGATTATCGAACCGGAAGTAGATATCCATAGTAAGGATAAAGAGCAAGCGGAGAAGCTTTTAAAACAAGAGATCTCTGCTCAATTATCTGCTCTCGGTAAAGACGTGAAGGTTATGCTTAAACTTTCAATTCCTACTGCGGATAATTTCTATAGTGATTTAATAGAAGATCCGCATGTGGTAAGGGTTGTGGCTTTGTCAGGCGGCTACACTCAAGCGGAAGCCAACGACAAGCTTGCACATAACCATGGGCTGATCGCCAGCTTCTCCCGGGCCTTGTCCCAAGGGCTTAGTGATCAGCAAACCGATGAAGAGTTCAACGCCATGCTCGAACAATCCACCCAGGCCATCTACGAGGCCTCCATCACTTAAGGGGGGGCACCCGATATGATACTGCGTCTGAATTGGATTACACTCAGGGTCCGCAACCTGGAAGCTTCCCTCGATTTCTATCACAGGATTCTAGGGCTTCCTATTGAACGCAGATTTGAGAGCAGAGGAAGACAAATAGTTATGTTAGGTGCAGAAGGACAACCCAAGATCGAGCTGATTCAGGGAAATGAGAAGGTTATGATACCTGAGAGCGGCGTCTCTGTTGGTTTCGAGGTGACTTCACTGGATGAGGCCATCGATCATTTAAAAAGCCAGGGTATCCCGTTAGCACGCGGACCGATCATGCCCAATCCTCACCTGAGATTCTTGTATGTACTGGACCCGGACGGCTTCGAGGTGCAGTTAGCGGAGCACAGGTAGACCAGTGGTTGAAAAAGAAAGACCGCCTCCAATGGAAGGCGGTCTTTCTCTTGTCCTGGATTCTTCAGCTACCATTTGCTATCTTTATAAATTCTCCGTCCTACGCCTGCAAAAAACTCTATGCCTTACAACCGGTTTTTGCGTGACAGCACATAGTAGACCGGGAGTCCGGCCAGCGTTATGCCTATTCCTATAAGTGAGCGCAGCGGATCACTGATAATTGTGCTGCCCAGAATATATAATCCGCCCGCTACCCCAATAATAGGAGTAACCGGGTATAAAGGCACGCGGTAGCGTCCTTTTGCCAGCGGTATTTTTTTGCGCAGGATAAATATACCAAACACGCCCATAGTAAAGAAAATCCACAACACAAACACCAGCAAATCCGTCAGCGTATCAAAGGTTCCCGAGAAAATATAGATGACCGCCAGCACACTTTGAAAGATAAGCGCATTGGCCGGAGTCTGAAACTTGGGATGGATGCTGCGGAGCACCCGCGAGAACGGAATCTGGTTGTTCTCCCCCATCGCCTGAGGCACCCGTGCAGCAGTCATCAAATAACCATTTAGCGCACCAAGCACGGACACAATAATACCCGCAGTAATAAAAGCTCCACCGCCATTGCCGAATAATGCCTCTGCCGCATCCGCCCCCGGAGTCGGGGAAGAAATGATCTGGTCGTAAGGCAGTGCCTGAAAGATGGCAATATTGAATAATACATAAACGGCGATTACAAAAATAACCCCGATGGAAATGACTTTGGGCAGCGTCTTGGCCGGGTTCTTGATCTCTCCTGCCATATTCGTCACACCGATCCAGCCGTCATAGGCCCAGAGCGTGCCCAGAACAGCTGCTCCAAAGCCCGCTCCCGCTGCCGACGCCCCTATCCCACCAAAGCCAGGAGCCAAATTCGAGAATAAGCCCACTCCTACTATTCCCGCCACCGGAATCAGCTTGCCAACCGTTGCAACGGTCTGGATAATCCCACCGAATTTGGTCGCAATGATGTTCATGATTAGAATGAAAGCCAGAATAGCAACGGCCAGCAGCTTCTGCTGCCATTGATTCAGCGGCAAAAAATAGCCGGAGTATGTAGCAAAGGCAATCGCCAAGGCCGCAACGGAAGCCGGATAGGAGATTACAGCCTGCACCCAGCCCAGCAAATAACCGAATACTCCGCCATAGAGTTCTCCCAGATATGTATACAGACCTCCCGACTTCGGAATGGCGGCTGCAATCTCTGCTACGCTCAGTGCTGAAGCCAGAGTAATGATACCACCAACCCCCCAGGCCAAGATACTCATCCATGGGGTACCGGCATTATTCAGCACAATCCCTGGTTTCAGAAAAATCCCCGAACCGATAATCATCCCTACCACAAGGGCCAGGGCTTCAAAGAATGTTACAGTTTTTATAAGCGGCTTTGTATTCATTCTGACATTTACTATCCTTCCTGTTGCTAGATTGTAGCGTATTTTAGATCGATCATAACTGACTGGAGGGAAGATCCGGCTAAGCCTGTCCCAGGTGAATAAGACTGTCCAGCGCATTTTGGATGGCCTGTTTTTCTTTCTTGAGCACAGCTTCACCCTGCAACCGCTCCAGTAAACCTCTTACTTGTAATGCCTCCATCTCGCTTCCAAACAGCGGGTAACCTTCCGGCAGACTGGATAAGGCCGAAATTACGATCCGGCGCTGAACATCCTTGCCCTCAAGCCACTGAATCACGTCAGAAGCTTCTGGCTGCGAGTGAATATACAGCGTATCCCACCCGTCAAAAGGGAACGATACCTTATCCTCCATCCACTTCAGTACCTGCTGGCTGCGGAATGGCTGCAATAAGGAATTCGCTTCATAGCCACTTAACTTGCTATGCTTCCCTTGCTTATCCAGCTCTTCAACTACACGCTGCAGCCCTTCCCCTGCCGGTAAGCATACAGACGAGAGATAAGATCTCACCTGACGACTCACCTTAAGAGGAGGCTCATTTCCCCACAGGGTCCGTACGAAGTCAGCAGCGTATTCCTTAAGCAGATCACCCGCGTAACACAATAGCTGTGACCGATTGTTAAGGTTTGCCTCCTCCACTGCTCTTGTGACCCACGCTTGCAGCACCGCTTCCTGTGAATAACAGGCAAAGGCCGCCTCTACCTCCGGATGAATTCCGTTCATTTCCGTATACAAGATCAGTAGTGGCAGCTCCTGCTTCGCCTGCTCCACGGTGAGGGTCAGATATTGGTGCAGCCAGGCCATCCAGCGCATACCGTTACTACCGCCTGGATTCAGCCCCTGTTCATCGCAAAAATCCGGGTATTGCCATTCCTCCGCCCCCACACATCCCAGCTCGGTAACCCGCTCCAAAAAATCCGTTATGGTTGGAGCCAGCACCCGGAATTCTGCTGTCTCGTGAGCCCAGTGGACGACGGAGGTTCCAGATGGGCTATGCAGGTCAAGCACCAGCTCATCTCCGTTCCCGGCAAGATGAAAGCTCAGATTCCGCTTCTGCCCATCCATGCTCTTATCGGCAAAGTCGGAGAAATCCAGCACTTTGAGATCCCAGCCTACATCACCGCTCACCTCAAACGGCATAATCGTCTCACTCGGAAGATACCAGCTCACCTGAGCCTTAGCGGCGCCCTCTTCCAGCAGCGAGCGAAATTCTTCGGGCAGCAAAACTCCAAGACGAGTTTCCACTGTCTCAATGTCCTTTTTCTTCGCTGGTGGATCAAAGTAAATATACGTATCTGCAGACTTCAGCTCCAGTGCCTGAATCAGCTCCCGCCACTGACCTTTCCATTTTTCTATAGGTTTGTGCATTTGTGCGTCCCCCTTCTCTTGATTTTATCATGAAGCTGTGGAACTGAAAGCGAACAACTTCATTCCTCCTGGACCCATTTCGGGTAAGTTTGCTTATAAAAGAAACTCTCCGTTGTAACCTACCAATATAGGAATAAATCCTCTCTCCCAAGATTCCCCATATTCTGCTATGCTAATATAATCATAGAGAAGAAGCAGGAGGCGCAATTTGAATGGATGCATTTCAATATGAGCTTACTTCAGAGACTGGCATCAATCTGAGATATGAATATGGAGGGGAGTACTTCACATTCAGCCTTTATCGGGATGACAGGGGATGGGTCCTTCATCCCTTTGATGGCATCCTGCTGAGGAACCAGACGATGTGCGCACTTGTCGCACAAGAGCTGTTCAAACACAAGCCTTTTCAGGTAATGCTGGCGAAAGAAGGTATTCTCTTCACCGATATCCGTTCCACCGTTAACCTCGACAATGTGAACACTCCGATTGCCGCACGCAATGAGCGCAATGATCGGGAGTCTCGTGATAACCCGGCTGATGACCTGATGGAATTTGTTCAGCAGCATTCGGTTGAAGAGGTCATTGAATACGAGTGCGGTCTTATTGGAAGCCGCATCTCCTTTTATAGAGAGATCCTGCAGCGTATGTTCATGGACAACCTGGGTCCCTCAGATCCGGAGTTCCAAAAGGTACTGGATATCGTACGTATTTACGAACATTCCTTGGACAAGCTATCCAATCTGAACGGCCCGGATCTTGACGCGGGAAGACGTGGCAGATTATAAATCTCTTGAAAGGCTGATTCTAATGACACTTGAGCTTATAAAGGGACAAAAGTGTAACTTAACGAAAGACAATCCTCTCCTTACCCGGATTATTGTAGGAATGGGCTGGCACAATACGAGATCTGAGGTTGAAGTTGATTTTTCCGCCTTTTTGCTTACGCCTGCCGGGACTGTAACTAAAGATGAAGACCTTATTTTTTATGGCAATTCTTCTACTTCGAACCAATCCATAGCTGTATTGCTGTCGGATAAAAAAGCCTATGCAGGCTTAACCGATAACACACAAATCGCTGTCGAGCTCAGGCAAATTCCTGCAGACTACGAACGGATTGCTTTTGCACTAACGATATATGAGGCTGAAAAGCGGCAGCAGAACTTCTCGCTTCTGGACGATGCGTATTTACGGATTATTAACGCTGATGATGGAACGGAACTTCTCCGCTATAACCTAGGTAAAGGTTTCTCTGTAGAGACCGCCATTGTCACGGGAGAGATCTATAGATACCATAATGAATGGAAATTCAGCGCTGTAGGTTCGGGATATGCTGGAGGTCTAGCTGCCTTATGCAAAAGCTATGGGATAGAGGTCAATGACATACTGCCCTCGGTTGTACCCGCCAGCCCAATAATTCAATCACAGCAGTCGCCACTTGTCCTCCCAGAACTGCGGTCACGGCCTAAGGCAGCGGGCAATTTGCCCCCTTCTTCACCAGCATTACCTCCAGAACCCCAATTAAATCTGAATACCATCCTCCTTAAGAAACGCGGGGAGAAGATCAATCTCCAGAAAGGGACTGATTCCCTGGGCGAGATACTGATCAATCTTAACTGGTATCAAAAAAAATCTTCGGGCTGGTTCGGAAGTAAAGGCGTTGACCTTGACCTTGGTTGTCTGTTTGAACTGAAAAATGGCATCAAGGGCTCTGTCCAAGCACTCGGTGAATCCTTCGGAAGCTTGAACAGGCCGCCTTATATCTCCCTTGACGGGGATGACCGCACCGGCTCCATAGCTACCGGCGAGAATCTGAGGATTAATGGCCATTATCTTTCCGAAATTAGCCGCATTGTTATCTTTGCCTTCATCTATGAGGGAATCACGAACTGGTCGGAGGCAGATGCGATTGTAACCATCAAGCAGCAAGGCGGTCCGGAGATCGAGGTCCGGCTGGATGAGCACAACAACAATAAGGGCATGTGTGCCATCGCTATGATTCGTAATCTGAATGATGAGACACTCAGCGTCGAGAGACTCGTAGAATATTTCGCCGGACACCAGGAATTGGATCAGTATTATAACTGGAATCTGAGATGGGAAGCCGGCAGTAAATAGCGGTCATTACAGATACAATGAGAAACCTTGCTTCTCAGTTCCTCTATCTAACGCAACAGTGTACCACTGAAAATCGTTAACTAATAAACTCCACTCATACTTACACTTTGGAATGTTGAATTGAGTTCACTCAATAGGCCGCGTTATAATAAAAGACATAGGTTGTGAAGCACACGCCGCTTTCATACAATGCCTGCCTGAATAATACTTCAGGACGGGTTGTTGTGGGCGGTTTTTTTGTGCGATAAATTAGACTTTGGTATATGACTTAAGGAGGAATTATTGATGCCACGATTTGAGCAGCAGTACGAGGAATGGATAAAAAGCAATATAGAGAACGAGAACAACCACAGGCGTATAGAATTACTTGGCAAAGGATTAGGTCACGGAACAGTTGAGTTTCTCCGCACAATATGGTTTCCGGCCATCGGAAATTTGGATCATCTGTTTCCGGAATGGGAGGTACGCGACTTTCATAACGGATACCGTTATTTGGATTTGGCGTATATGCCTGGGGGTGTGAAGGGCGGGATTGAAATCCAAGGCTATGGTCCACATGCCAGGGATCTGGACGTCCGAAGGTTCAAGGATTTATGCCGTAGGCACTGCTTGCTGGCTCTGGATGGCTGGACCTTCCTCCCCATCGCTTATCCTTCGATTGTGGAAGAGCCAAAGCAATGTCAGCAACTGGTGCTGTCTTTTATAGGCAAATTTATTGCGACAGATGTGTCTGCCTCGTTAACCTGGCTGCAAGCAGAGTCTCTGCGTTTCGCAAGACGTCTGCTCCGGGCGTTCACACCCTTGGAACTTGCGTTGCATCTCAAAGTCACAGATAGACATGCCAGACGGATCCTACACGAAATGGTCCAACTGCAGCTACTGGATATAGCAAGCGGCGGACAGCAGCGCAATCGTACATATCAGCTGAAAGTGTAGCTAGGTGAGGGGGTGGGTAAGAAAATGTATGGCTGGGTGGATCAGTGGAGCTGACTAATCAGGAGTCGGGGTTAGGTCGGACTACATTCTTATTGCCATCGTAATGGTGGAGGAGTTGAGTGAATCGTTACGGACCGAGGTGCCTTTATTCCCACCAAAAAGGCTATTTCGTCTATCTTACGGACTCAGATGCAGTTATTTGCTGATATTCCGTGCGAAACATGCCTGATCGAGGTAAATAAGCGCGGTACGGTCCGTAAGCTCTGCTGAACATGCCGATTTGAGAAGATAAAGTCAATGGGGTCCGTTACGGTACCATTGTTAAGAGAGCACAGTCGGGAAGCCTTGGTTAGTCCAAAAGCGGGGGGCCGGGGTTGGTGGGTTGGTGGGTTGGTGGGTTGGTGGGTTGGTGGGTTGGTGGTCGACAGCATTTGGTGCTGTCACTTACACTTGGCGAGCGTTTGCTAGGCAGTAGTTCCCCACTCCATTCACTGCCCCTAATCCACCTACTCCCCTGAACAATAAAAAGAACGGCATCTCTGCCGTTCTTACTGTGATGGACTCTCAGGGGCTCGAACCCTGGACAAATAGATTAAGAGTCTACTGCTCTACCAACTGAGCTAAGAGTCCAAGTATAAAAATTATTGGTGGAGCCAAGGGGGATCGAACCCCTGACCTCATCGCTGCCAGCGATGCGCTCTCCCAGCTGAGCTATGGCCCCATGAGACGTTTTAGAACTACAATATGTATTCTAAAAACTGACTTTATTTGTAATGTTCATGTCACTTAGAAGCTGATTTGTTTCGTAGGCGACTTCTATATAATATAAAAATTCAGGGTCCGTGTCAACACCTTTTTTCAAAAAGCTTGGAGGCGCCCCACGCTAACCCTTGTAATAAGCCGCCAGCAGGTCAGCGGCTTATTACTTTCACTTAGAAGGACTACAAACCCTCCAGCTCCCCGGTACTCTTGGACAACAGGCCTTTCAGCTCTTTCATGAACATGTTGATGTCCTTGAACTGGCGGTAGACGGAGGCGAAGCGGACGTAAGCGACTTCATCTACAGGATAGAGCTGCTCCATGACGAGCTCACCGATCTGGCGGCTCTCCACTTCAGCCAGGGCGATCCCCCGCAGCGACTTCTCGACCTCGGAGACGATGACCTCGAGGCGCTCAACGGAGACAGGACGTTTCTCACAGGCGCGGATCAGGCCTCGCAGGATTTTGTCGCGGCTGAATTCCTCGCGGCTGCCGCCTTTTTTGATTACAATCAGCGGTGTCTCTTCGATCATCTCAAATGTGGTGAACCGCCGACTGCATGATTCACATTCCCGCCTGCGACGGATTGACTTATTTTCGTTGGCCGGGCGTGAGTCCAGCACTTTGGTATTCGTGTGATCACAGTAAGGACATTTCATAAGCTTAATCACTTCCTTTTGCAATAGGTGTAACGCCCCGGTCCGGCAAAGAATCGGCTCTGAAGCGCTCATTCTAATTTCCATAAAACACCGTTTATTTGTTGTTATGAAGATGGCAAGTCCAGCACATAATACTGTTACCAACCGATAGGAGGTGAACAGTAATGAGCCAAAATAACAGCTCCAATAACCTGGTAGCTCCAAATGCACGCGGTGCCTTGGATCAACTGAAATACGAAGTTGCCCAAGAACTCGGTATCACCCTCTCCCCAGACGGGTACCAAGGCAATAAAACTTCTTACGAAAATGGTTCGATCGGTGGTTACATCACAAAACGTCTTGTAACCCTGGCTGAACAATCACTGGCAGGTCAGTTCAAATAAACATGTCTCCTAAGTTTGCCAAGAAGTATTATTCGACTTTCGGGTCGTGTAATACTTCTTTTTACATAATTCAGGGGCTTAATGACTATTCATTACTCCTCGCAGCCTAGAACTCATTATAGATCTCTGTATACTGTTCGTAATAATAAATAACACGCTGCACATAATGGCGGGTCTCACCAATCGGAATATCCTTCACAGCGGCTTCGCTGCCGTCCCACTCCCCTTCATCCATCCAGCGCTTGACCTTGCCGGGACCCGCATTGTAGGCCGCAATAACCGCTATACGGTTGCCGTCGAACTGCCGGGATAGTGAAGACAGATACCAGGTGCCCAGCTCAATGTTAGCCGATGGTTCTTCCTTAAGCCTATCCAGTGATACATCCGGAAGCTTGGCCTTTTCGAGTGCCCATTTGGCGGTATCAGGCATCAGCTGCATGAGCCCTATAGCCCCTTTTTTGGACTCCCGGCCTGTTTTGTAATTTGTCTCTACCCGAATGATGGCTGCCACAAGGAATGGATCCATCTCATAAGTAACGCTATGCGTACGGATCTCATTTTTATAGTAAATGGGATAAAACAAGGACATCCAGTTCGTACTCAAGAATAGAATGGCTGTAAAACCTATAAACAGCAGGAGCAGCACTCTTTTTTTACGCAACCATTTCATGACAGCCCCAGCCTGTCCCATAAAACAGCAACCTGCTGCCTTGTATCTTCCAGTTCTCCACTGTTGTCGATGACATAGGTAGCCTTCCTGCGCTTCTGTTCAATGTCCATCTGGGCACCTAATCTGACTTCCGCCTGCTCCAGGGTTAACTGATTGCGTTCCATCAGTCTGAACAGCTGAAGCTCACGGGGAACGTAGACCACGATGATGTGTTGAAAAAGATTGTCCAGGCGGGATTCATACAATAGCGGAATATCCACGATGACCAATCGCCGGGGGTCTTCCTGCTCCAAGGTATACATGCGGTTCTTAATCTCCAGGCGTATCGCCGGATGTGTAAGATCATTCAGGTTCTGCAGAGCCTCAGGATCGTGGAAAACAATCTCTCCCAGCTTAGCCCGGTTAAGCGTCCCATCCGGCAGCAGAATTTCTACTCCAAACTTGTTCACGGCTGCGTCCAGAACGGGAGACCCCGGCAGCATTACCTCTCTGGCAATGACATCGGCATCAATCAGCCGCGCCCCCTTATCCGCAAAGATTGCAGATACGGTGCTTTTTCCGGAGGCAATGCCCCCGGTTAAGCCCATAATCATGTACTCACCTCATAATAGCTTCATTATACCCATTGCAATTAATAATAACGCAGGCAATGCAGCTGCATGCCTCATCCAATAGCTTCCCGATAATTTCAATCCCGTCTTCATTCCAAACAGCAGAAAAGTTCCGCTAAACAGGGCAATCATCAGTGAGGTATAGACGGGACTGAATCCCAGCAATGCCGCTCCAAGTCCCGCACCGAACGCATCCAGCGACAATGCAATTCCAAGCACCATCGCTTCCATCGAAGAAATACTGCCCGAAGCGTCCATATCGGCTGAAGAAGGTGTACGAAGAATCTGGATCACTACACCCAGATGCCGCAGCTCCAGCGAGAAGACCGCAGATCTCGGCGGTTGTTCGTCTACTGTTTCAAAAGAATACGCAAGTTCATTGTTCCCGGCAAGAGCAGCAGCCGTCTCCCGTCTGGCCTCCCCATCGGCCTTCCCGCCAGCAGCTTCTTCATTATGGCTGTTCTCCTTCTGCGTCAGCATCTGGAATAAGGACCAGCAGCCCATCAAGACGAGAATAACCGCTCCAATACTGGATGCGGCATGAGGAGAGACCACCTTGGCCAGCAGCACACCGACCTGCATGGAGATACCAATGACGATACCCGAGCACAACGAGATGATCAGGATCGAGAGCAGCGGTATTTTCATTTTACGCAGCCCATATGTAATACCAACACCAAAACCGTCCAGACTCAAGGCAAACGCCAGCAGCAGCAATGAAAAAAATGGGCTGAGCACCCGTAATCCCTCCCGTGAAGAACCGGCAGCCCACCCAGATGACTCCGGGTAAGGCTCCGTTCGCTCTAATCAGCATTCTTCACACAGTATATGGGCGGAACAAGCAGTGAGTGCCTGACTTTTATAGCTGCATGGACAACATTAGCGTAAATCGGGAAATACGGCAGTGCCAAATCTTACGGTATAACGCTTACTTTACAATCTCATTTGGCGGCTGACAGCTTGGACAATAATGCGTGCCTCTTCCTCCAACCACACTCTTCTCGATCAGTGTGCCACAGCTCGCACAAGGCTGATCTTTGCGACCGTAGATGAGCAGCTGATGCTGGTAGTTCCCGCTCTCTCCCTGGCCGTTGACATACGATTTCACCGACGATCCCCCAGCATTTACAGCCTCCGTCAACGTAGCGACAATGGCATGATGGAGCTGATCAAGCTGGCTTCCGGTTAGCGCTTTGGCGCCTGTCTCCGGGTGGATACGGGCACGGTGCAGCGCCTCATCTACATAAATATTTCCGATGCCGACTACATATTCCTGATTAAGCAGCAGCGGCTTGATTTTGGTGCTTTTGCCTGAGACAATTTCCTTGAACCGTTCCGGTGTAAAAGAAGGCTCAAGCGGCTCCTCCCCCAGCTTCTTCAGCGGCGGCAGCAGCAAATCCTCACCAGGCTGGAATAGATGCATAGTGCCGAACTGGCGCACATCCGTGTACCTCAGCTCCGTACCATCCGTAAAATGAAAAATGACATGAGTATGCTTGTCCAGCGGCTCATCTCCCTGATAAAGACCGTAGCGGCCTTCCATCCGCAGATGAGACACCATGACAAGACCATCCAGCACAAAACGTAAAAACTTTCCTCTTCGCTCCACTTGTACTACTGTATGGCCTGCCAGCATGCCTGCAAAAGCCTGAATATCGTCCGGCCGTTGAATGATCCGCGGCAGCCGGACGGTGACGTTCTGTATCTGCTTGCCTGTAATTAAGGCATTAAGTGTTCTTTTGACAGTTTCTACTTCCGGTAATTCCGGCATAATGACTCACCTCCACTTCATTATACCGGATATACGGTTCTTGCGGGGGGCTATTTCGCCTCATACCAGTTACTTCCATAACTTACCTCTGCTTTGAGTGGTACGGAGAGCTTGAGTGCTCCTGCCATGACCTCCGGAAGCAGTTTTTTCATCAGCTCCAGCTCATCCTCAGGCACCTCAAACACCAATTCATCGTGTACCTGTAGCAGCATGCGGCTTCTGAGTCCGCGCTGGTGCAGCGCTACGTCCATGTGAACCATAGCCAGCTTGATAATATCCGCCGCTGTCCCCTGAATCGGGGTATTCATCGCCGTACGTTCGGCAAAGGAGCGGAGATTGAAGTTCTTCGCATTAATCTCCGGCAGATATCGCCGGCGTTCCAGTAATGTAGTCACATAGCCCTGCTTGCGCGCTTCCACTACAATATCATCCATATACTGGCGTACACCCTTGAATACCTCGAAATACTGCTCAATGAAGTGTGCTGCCTCTTTACGCGGAATATTAAGATTCTGGGACAGGCCGTAATCGCTGATACCGTACACAATCCCGAAATTGACCGCTTTGGCGGAACGGCGCATATTGCTGTCCACTTGGTCGGCGGTAACCCCGAACACATCCATTGCTGTTTTGGTGTGAATGTCCATGTCTTCCAGAAAGGCTTCCTTCATCCGCTCATCACCGGAGATATGAGCCAGCACCCGTAATTCAATCTGCGAGTAGTCTGCCGCTAGAATCGACCAGCCCGGTTCGGAAGGCACAAAGACCTTGCGGATCTTGCGGCCTTCCTCCAGCCGGATCGGGATGTTCTGCAGATTTGGAAACTGGCTGCTGAGCCGTCCGGTAGCCGCAATCGTCTGGCGGTAGAAGGTATGGACCTTACCGGTCTCTGCAGAAATTTCCTTAAGCAGACCTTCTACATACGTGGACTGAAGCTTGGCAAGGGTGCGGTATTGCAGAATCAGCCGCACCGCATCATGGTAGAGAGCCAACTTCTCCAGTACCTCTGCATCCGTGGAGTAACCTGTCTTCGTCTTTTTGACAACAGGCAGGCCCAGCTTCACGAACAGGATTTCCCCCAGCTGCTTCGGCGAGTTGAGGTTGAACTCGGTTCCGCAAATCGAATAAATATCCGATACCAGCCTGGAAATCTGATTCTCAAACTCTTTGCCGAGATCAATCAGATCCTGTTTGTTAACGGCAATCCCCTGCTTCTCCATATCAGCCAAAATACGGGACAGCGGCATTTCCAGATCAACAAACAGCCCGGTCATATCCGTGTCCGTCAATTCCTGCTGCTGCTTCTGCACGATACCGAGCACGGTAGCGCTTTTGCGGGCGATATGGTTGCCCAGGATTTCAAGCTCCGGAATTCGATATTTGGCACCCTTGCCGAACACCTCTTCATCCGGGGACAGACGAGGCAGGCCATATTTGGCAGTTAGATCGTTCAGATTCTGATTGGCTTCCGTCGGGTCCAGCAGATAAGCGGCTAATTGCACATCATTAGCAGCTCCGGCAAAAGCAATCCCCTGCCAGTGCAGGGCCAGATCTGCACGATGCAGATCATATCCGCTTTTGGGCGCCTTCTCATCCCCAAGCCAATCCCGCAGCTTCGCTGCAGCCGGGCTCTTCAGCAGAGGAAAAGGAACGAAGAAATGCTGTTCCGGAGAGGACAAACCCAAACCAATCACTTCTGCTCGGTGCGGATTCTCGCCGTTTGACTCCACATGCAGCGCAGAGATACCCGGTAATGCATCTAACAGTTCAGGCAGCTCCGCTTCGCCAACGATGGTGATATCCAGCTCTGCAGCAGGAGCTGCCTCCAGACCCTCTTGGACTCCGCCAACAGCAGCATAGGCGCTCAGCGACAGGCGCTCCAGCAGGGACTTGAATTCCAGCTTGGCCAGCGCCGGACCCGCGGTATCCTTATTAATTCCGGTGAAGACCATATCCTCCCAGGCATGCTGGAGTGGAACCTCACGGTAGATCGTCGCCAGCTTCTTGCTCATTACTGCGCTATCCGCATGTTCCTCCAGCTTTTCCTTCATTTTTCCCTTAAGCTCATCCGTTCCGGCCAGTACGCCTTCAACTGACCCGAACTGCTGCAGTAGCTTCAGTGCAGTCTTCTCTCCAACTCCGGGGACACCAGGAATATTGTCGCTGGCATCACCCATCAGGCCTTTGAGATCGATAATCTGATGCGGCGTCAGATCATATTTGTCGCGTATTTGTTGAGGCCCGTACATTTCTACCTCGGTAACCCCTTTACGCACCAAAGCCACAGTCGTATGATCCGAAGCCAGCTGCAGCATATCCTTATCTCCCGACACAATCATGACCTGACGGCCGGCCTCGTCGGCTTCCCGGGATATACTACCGATAATATCGTCGGCTTCGTATCCTTCTATTTCAAATTGCGGCACGCCCAGATTTCTGAGCAGCTCCTTAAGCATCGGGAACTGTTCGGAGAGCTCGGGTGGAGTCTTTTGCCGGCCGCCTTTATAGTCTTCATAACCTTCATGACGAAAGGTGATCTTACCCGCATCAAAAGCTACAATCATGTGTGTGGGCTTATGCTCTTCAATTAAGCGCAGCAGCATGGTCGTGAATCCGTATACTGCATTGGTCTGCTGTCCTGCGGTATTCGTTAGTGGCGGCATTGCGAAAAATGCGCGGTAAATAATGTTATTGCCATCGATTAGAATCAACTTGTCCATTTCTGCACCTCGCCTTTATCTTGCATACTTCTTACATTTTAACATATGCCCTGCGTAAGCAGAAACGCCGAGCGGGTCATTAACAGCATAGAAATGCTTTATTCACATAAAAAAACAAGCTTCCTATGAAGAAAGCTTGCTGTCTTAAGAAATTTATTCATTCACTATTGATTCAGATCGGGACGTTTGCCCGTTACCAGGTAGACTACACTCTCGCCAATGTTGGTGGCGTGATCTGCAATCCGCTCGATATAACGGCCGACCAGCGTCAGCAGCATTGCCTGATTGAGGAACTCCGGTTTTTCGACCATAAAGGCATAGAGCTCATTGATCATCCCGCTGTACAGCTGATCCACTTGATCGTCATCCTGGGCCATTTTGTAGGCCAAATCCGTATTTTCGTCCAGGTACGATTGGATGGCTTCCGTAATCATAACCGTTACCAACTCTGCCATACGTGGAATATCCACAAGCGGCTTAATGAGCTGCTGACCTTGGATCCGCATAGTTACCTTGGCCACATCCAGGGCCAGATCGCCCATACGCTCCAGGTCACTTGAGATTTTGAAGGCAACAATAATACGGCGAAGGTCCTTGGCCACCGGCTGCTGGGTAATGATGAGCCTCGAACCGATTTCCATAATTCTGTCTTCCATGGCATTAAGCCGCAAATCCGCCTTCACAATCTCCTGTGCACGATCAGTATCCAGGTTCTGCAGAGCAAGCACCGCGCCTTCCAGCGCATCCGTCACATGCTCACCCATCTGCTCCAGCAGACTGCGCAGCTCTTCCAAATCTTTATCGAATTCTTTTCTGCGAATCATTATAAAAGCGATCCTCCTCAAAAACGTATGGTCAGCCTGTCATTTCCGGGAACTTGCCGGTCTACCAGATCAGCCGAAGCGTCCTGATATATAGTCTTCAGTGCGGGAGTCCTTGGGATTCGAGAATAACATCTCCGTATCCGCAGCCTCCACAATTACACCGTTCAGGAAAAATACGGTCCGGCCCGATACCCGTGCGGCTTGATGCATATTATGTGTGACCATGACAATCGTATACTTATCCTTCAGTTCCTGCACCAGTTCCTCAATCTTAAGCGTGGATACCGGGTCCAGTGCGGAGGTCGCCTCATCCATCAGGAGAATATCCGGCTGTACCGCGAGCGCTCTGGCAATACAAAGACGCTGCTGCTGTCCACCGGAGAGGCTGAGTGCCGATTTCTTAAGGAAATCCTTAACTTCCTCCCACAGGGCGGATTGGCGAAGGCTCTGTTCCACCAGCACATCAAGCTCCGCTTTGCCGCGGACTCCGTGCAGACGTGGTCCGTATGCCACATTGTCATAGATCGACTTGGGGAATGGATTAGGCTGCTGGAACACCATGCCCACCTGCTTGCGCAGGCTTTCCACTTCTACCTCGTCGCTGTAAATATTTTTACCGCTGATGTTAACCTTACCTTCAATACGTGTACCGGGGATCATGTCGTTCATTCGGTTAAGTGTACGCAAAAGGGTGGACTTCCCGCAACCGGAGGGCCCGATAAAAGCGGTCACCTGTTTCTCAGGCACTTGAAGGTCCACGCTTTTCAGCGCTTGAAATGACTCATAGTAGAGATCTAGCTTCTCTATGTCAATGATGGATTTCATTAGTTTTTGTGTCTCCTTCTCATCATCTTCGTACCCCATGATAAGCTTTCAGTGTAAATAGAGTTGAAGAGAATTGTTATCAGATTGTAAAATCCTATGTAAGGTTTGGCAGTTGCAACTTGATCACTTAATTCATTTAGCCAATAAGAACAAAAAGCCCTCACAACGTGAGGACTTGCCACAGTTATCCTACAGACCAGACTCATATCAGTCCATAGCTTTTACCAAAACGCCAGATATTTATGCATTCAATTAACAAAGGACGCTGTTATATCACATAACCGGGATTCTTTTTTTGTTCACTACTAGTTTGTAGCCCACCCCGCGAATCGAATCGATATGCACGGATTCCGGGTCCAGCTCAAGCTTCTTCCGCAGGGAACTCACATGAACGTCCACCGTCCGTTGCCCTCCGATGTAATCAAAACCCCATACGGCATTCATCAGATCATCACGTGTAAGCACAACCCCTGGCTTGCGGGCCAGATATAACAGAACCTCGAATTCCTTCGGCCGCAGATTGATGCTCTGACCACCCAGCAATACCTCATACCGCTCAGGGTAAATCTCCAGCTGTCCCAGGATTATAGTAGAGGCGGGTACTGCAGTATCCGGCTGAACTTCTTCGGCCAGACCGGAAATCCGCCGCAGCACTGCACTGACACGGGCAAGCAATTCAGATACACCGAAGGGCTTGGTTATGTAATCATCGGCACCTGACTTCAGCCCCCGAACCACGTCCTCTTCAGCATTTTTGGCTGTTAGCACGATTACAGGCGTGCGAATGCCTTGACCGCGCAATTTATCCAGAATATCAATCCCGTTCATTCCAGGCAGCATCAGATCCAGTACGATTAAGTCAAAAGGTTCTCTAGTCGCACGGTCATATCCTGCCGTTCCATGATCCTCAACGGTGACCTCATAGCCTTCCTGTGTCAAATTATACGACAGCAGCCGGGACAGTGTCGGTTCGTCTTCAATGACAAGCAATCTTTGTGCCATAGTTTCCCCCGTCTTCATATGTTTTCAATTTTACAAAACTGCAGGCAAGCCCATCATATCACCGGAATGTTAAGCCGGTGTAAAATAGCAAAGGATTTATATTATTTCAAGTTCTATTATTCATACTAGCGATTTAAAACCTTGCTGACAATCCGGCAGCGAACAAATCCGCTCCCTATGATCACCTGCCTAGTGAGAACCTTCCTGCAAAAGTGGAAATTCAAGAATAAAGGAACTGCCGATTCCGAGGTCGCTTTCAACAGAGATCGATCCGTGATGCAGCTCAACCAGATGTTTGACTATCGACAATCCAAGACCGGTTCCGCCGGAGCTTCTGGATCTGGCTTTGTCCACCCGGTAAAAGCGTTCAAATATCCGTGGCAGATCCTTCCGCGGAATTCCCATACCGGTATCTCTTACAGTAAAGTTAACAGTCTCCGTCCCGTCATCGTTCAGGGTGTTAACCACAATTACATTTACGCTTCCGCCTTCATGAGTGTAGTTAATCGCATTGGACAACAGGTTCATGAAGATCTGGCGCAGTTTATCTTCATCGCCCTCCATGAACAGCTCAGCAGGCACATCCGCACGCAAGCTAATATTCTTCTTTTCGGCTACTTTGCTAAGTGTTTCGAGCACGGAATCGAAGAATTCAATCAGATGCACCGGCGAGCATTCTAGCTGGACGCGCTTGGATTCGATTTTGGAAAGTTCCAGAATGTCTCCGATCAGGCGGTTCAGCCGTTCATTCTCATCATAGATAATCTGCAAAAAAGAGCGTGCCGTTTTCTCATCAGAGACCCCACCGCCAAGCAGTGTCTCAGCAAAACCTTTGACTGCGGCGACCGGAGTCTTCAGCTCATGGGATACATTGGCTACGAACTCGCTGCGCATTTTCTCCAGCCGGCGGATTTCTGTTACCTCCTGCAGCAGGAAGAGCATCCCCCGGCTGGAACCGTCTTGAATCATCGGGACGCCATCCAGCCGTACGATCCGCTCCGCAGGGTTATAGAAGCTCCGCTCTTCATGGACCGGCTCATTACGGGAGACGCCCTCCTCGATCAGGCGTGTAAGCTCATAGTGATGTTTCAGCTCCTTGTAGGAACGACCCGTCATCTCACTATTCTTCACATCCAGCAGCCGCTCGGAGGCCCGGTTCAAGAGTGCAATTTCACCCTCTGCATTGATCATTACTATGCCGCCCGTCATATTGTCCAGTACGCTCTGCAGCAGATCCTCATTATTCCGGATCGTCTTGAGCTGGTCCTGGAGGCTGTCTGCCATCGCATTAATGGCGTTCGCAAGCTGACCAATCTCGTCTCTGCGGTTCATCGGAACCCTTGCATCATAGTCCAGGTCGGTAATCCGCCGCGCTACTCTGGTAATCTGCTCAAGCGGTGAGGTCATACTGGAGGCAACCTTATAGCTGACAAATGTGGCTGCAATGAACAGCAGTACCAGCCCGCCCGCCATGATCATCCAGGCACGGCTTAAGCCCTCTGTAACTGCATCCAGCCCCATAGAGAGACGGATATATCCATCAAAACCCTGATCAGACACTACGGCTCCGGCTACATACAACATTTCCCGGTTAAGCGTATCACTGTATCGGATCGCACGCCCGATCCCTTCTTTTGCAGCGAGTACTTCCTCTTCGCGAGTCGAATGGTTGTCCATCTCCATCGGATTTTTCTCCGAATCGCCAATGACCTTGCCGTCCTTCAGAATAAATGTGATTCGTGAATTGGTTAACTTAGCGATATGCTCTGCCTGCTGAGTATAATAGCTGACTGCATTCGGGCTGTCGGTGTCTGTAAATTGAAGGGTGCCAGACAACAGGTTAATTTCCCGGGACATATTCTCTTCCAGCGCGGAAATATGTGAATCCTTAAACAGCTTGGCCATGGTAATACCCGCGCCGATCATGGATATGCCAATCAGGGCCATTAATATCAATGTTAATCGAATGCGAAACGGTCTCATGAAATGTATCCTCTTCCTTATCCATTGTGTCCTTGAGAACATCCTACCTTCATTTTCGATAAAATACCAGTTCCTGTAGCGATTATCAACGCTGTGTAAAATCGATATTGTTTTTTTCAAAATCCTTTTATTTAACAACAACAAGGAGCGGCTCTGGATTGAGCCGCTCCTTGTTATGAATCCCATCATGCTTCCTAAGTGTTTCTGTCAGCAGCTTTATTGCTGCTACAGATCCTTCCAGCGCTGCACGGTAAGATTGACGGTCTGCGCTCCGCCAGCAGGTGTGAGCGTCCGGTTCGCAATATCCGCCCCGCTTGTGCTAGTCTCCACTGAAGCCCAGCTCCCGCGTGTTACCTTGTATTGAACTGCCGTTCCAGCCGGCAGACTTAAGGTGATGGAATATATGCCATCACTTCCTTTGGTCAGCTGGTACGCAGGGTCCGCCGCATTCCAGCTATTGAAGCTCCCCGTTAAATACACCGGTCCGCTTGCTGGAGTTGTACTTGGAACCGTGACCTTGAAGGTCACACTGTCCGCTTGCGGCACACCTGATGTGATACTGCCGTTCACCAGACTCCATGTGCCTGCTCCGAAGTGATAATTACTGCCTCCGTTGCTGTCCCAGGTGCCAGCACCGTTATTGAAGGCTGCGGTTAAGCCGGTTGCACTCCCAAGCTGGATCGTAGCCATCTTGTAGCCACTGTAAGAAGACGCCTGCATCTGCACTCCCGGAGATGTAGTCCAGACTGTAGAACCAT
>NZ_JBWAVA010000030.1:0-25080 GCF_056121505.1 Paenibacillus sp. LS-5
CGCGGCGGGTGCAGCCGCCGCGCCTACGGCGCAGGGGGCCGGCGGCCAGCCCGGCCCGGCCGCCCCAGAGGCCGCTGCCCGGGACTCCGGGGCAGCGGGAAGCAGCCAGCGTGTCTTTATCAAGATCACGCCGGCTGCCGAGAATCCGGCGCTCCTGTCCCGTCTCCAGGCGCTGCTGCAGACCCACCCTGGCCCGGCAGCCACGCTGCTGTTCTATGAGCAGAACCAGAAGCTGCTGGCGCTCAGCGACGGCTACCGGATTAAGCCTTCGGACGAAGTGGTTGCAGCGATTGAGGCTATGATGGGGACCGGGACAGTCCGAATAAAATAAGAACATTTCCGCCCTTTTCCGCATACATTAGGACACCACAGGGCAAGGCCCGTGCGGAAAGGGGAATGTCATCATGTCCTATCAAATGGCAGCGGAGCTGTTGGAACGCAGAGGAGTCTCCCTGACGTCCATTGCTGAGATTGTATATACATTGCAATCGGCTTATTATGCGGATTTAAAAGAAGAAGAGTGCCTGGCCAGTGTCAAGGCGGTACTCGGCAAAAGAGAGGTCCAGTACACGCTGATGACCGGTGTTGCGCTGGATGAGCTGGCGGAACAACACCTGCTTCCCCAGCCGCTACAGGCGGTGCTGGAAGCCGACGAATCGCTCTATGGTGCAGATGAGACGCTGGCCCTTGGCATTACAGGCGTATACGGGATGATCGGGCTGACCGGCTTCGGCTATCTTGACAAAATAAAACTGGGAATCATCGGTAAACTGAACGATGATAAAGGGAGTATTCATGTTTTTCTGGACGATCTTGTTGCCGGAATTGCAGCTGCGGCTTCAGCAAGAATCGCCCACCGGCATGAGGGTGCGAAGGTGTATCCCCCCATTGCCGGGACGGAATAATGCTCATGCCGGGAAACCCCGGATGCGGCCCCCTGATCTGAATTCCATCGTCCAGCTCCTGTTGCGGGAAAAAAGAAAACTGTGTTATCATGATTCCATTATACGGGATACGGCTGGGAATTAAGATTAGGGAGGCTTTGCAGGGCATGTGGACGGTAATCTATATAGCGCCGACCGCCAGAGTGGCGGATATGATTCAGAGCAGGCTTGCGGAAGAAGGTTTTCTGATTAAATGCCGTCCGGTTAACATGTCCAAGCAGCAATTTGAGATTCTGGTTCCTTCAGGTGAGCTTGAGGAAGTACAGGAAGCCCTTAATCTGATTCTGCATCCCTGAAATAACATTTAGATTACAGTCATGACAGCGGCATGCTGCTGTATACGCAAATAAACGGCTGAAGAGGTGCGACCCTTGTTCAAAGATTTATTTCAGAAAAAACGGAAGTACGCGACCATTCCTTCAGAACGTGTGGAGCGGACCGGCGGATCTGCGGAAGGTGAACGGCCCAAACGGGAAATTCCCGAAGGGTTAATGAGCAAGTGCAGTAAATGTGGAACGATCCAGTACAGTAAGGAGCTGGAGAAGAACCTGAAGGTATGTCCTTCCTGCGGCTACCATATGCGCCTGTCCGCTTCTGAACGGATCGCGATGACGCTGGACCCTGAAGGGTTTATTGAGTTTGACAGTGAAATGGCATCAGTGGACCCGCTGCAGTTTCCCGGCTATGCATCCAAGCTGGAACAGCAGCAATCCAAAACGGGACAGGTTGAGGCTGTCATCACGGGCCAGGGAGCCATCAACGGCCATCCTGTGATTGTTGCGGTAATGAACTTTGAGTTCTTTTCAGGCAGCATGGGTTCGGTAGTAGGCGAGAAGATTACTCGTGCGGTGGAAGAAGCCACCGAGAAGAGACTGCCGCTGCTGATATTCTCCACGTCGGGCGGCGCCCGGATGCAGGAGAGCATCCTCAGTCTGATGCAGATGGCCAAGACCAGTGCCGCGCTTGCCAGATTTGGCGAGGTCGGCGGGCTGTATATCTCTGTGATAACCGATCCGACAACGGGCGGGGTATCCGCAAGCTTTGCCAGTCTGGGCGATATCATCATCGCCGAACCGGGGGCGGTTTTTGGTTTTGCCGGACGGATTGTCATTGAGCAGACGATCCGCCAGAAGCTGCCTGACGATTTCCAGACCGCAGAATTCAACCTGCAGCATGGACAGCTTGATCTGGTAGTGCACCGTAAAGAATTGCGCACCACCCTTGCCAAGCTGCTGGATCTGCACGATGTGAAAGGGGGCTTTTAGGTTGGCGGGAGAGTTGCCTTTTGAAATGCCTCTGTTAGAAATGCGCAAGAAAATTGCCGAGCTGAATCAGTTCGGTGAAGAAAAAGGGATTGATTTCAGTGATGAAATCGCCCGGCTTGAGGAACGCTACCGTGTTCTTGAAGATGAAATCTATTCTAATATTTCACCATCCCAGAAGATGCATCTGGCCCGGCATCATGGGCGTCCGACTTCTTTAGATCTGATGAATCTGATTTTTACCGACTTTATCGAGCTGCATGGTGACCGTCTCTTCGGTGACGATCTGGCCGTAGTCGGCGGAATCGCCAAGCTGAACGGGACTCCGGTTACGGTGATTGGCCAGCAGCGCGGCAAGGATACGAAGGAGAATATTCTCCGTTTCTTTGGCAGCGCTCATCCGGAAGGATTCCGTAAATCACTAAGGCTGATGAAGCAGGCCGAGAAGTTCGGCCGTCCGGTTATTACCTTTGTCGATACCAAAGGGGCTTACCCCGGGAATACAGCAGAGGAAAGAGGACAGTCAGAGGCCATTGCAAGAAATCTGTACGACATGTCCCAGCTGGCTGTACCCGTCATTTGTGTAATTATTGGCGAAGGCGGCAGCGGCGGAGCTTTGGCTATGGCGGTTGGCAACCGTGTCCTGATGCTGGAGCATGCCATCTATTCAGCAATTTCGCCGAATGGCGCGGCTTCGATTCTGTGGAAGGACGCCTCCAAGGCGGAGCAGGCAGCGGAAGCTATGAAGATTACTGCCGCTGATCTGCTGGAGATGGAAGTGATCGAAGAGATCGTTCCCGAACCTAGGGGCGGAGCTCACCGTGACTATGAAGAGACCGCTTCTGCGGTTAAGGATGCCATATGGCGTCATTTGCAGGAGTTGTCTGTTCTGGACTGCGCCGAGCTCAAAGAGGACCGCTACCGTAAATTCCGCAAGATCGGTGTATTTGCCGAAGCCGAAGCTGAACTGATCAGTGCTGAGGTTGAAGTGCAAAGCGTCGATTGAGGATGGCTTTTTGTTTGCACTTTTAGACATAAATCAGTTTTTGGCAGCCTTTGATCTGGACGGGCAGCAATATACATTTATTAGGAATGAAGCAACCCTGTGTTTCTAGCGGGGTTGTTTTTATTTTATTGGCTTTCTTTGAAAATCCGGAGTTGATTTACTGTAAAAAGTCGCTGCAACATTGATTTTGTGTCCAATTTGCAGTAATATTCATTAGGGTGCAGTAAAAGGTACATGTGACAAAGTTCCTATGCGGATTGCATGCCTTATAGTAGATTTTGTAGTTGGAAAAAGTGAGACAGAGAGAACGAAAAAACGGAGGAAAACCTAATGCGGAAAAGTAAAATTGTATGTACGATTGGTCCTGCTAGTGAATCGTTGGAGAATATCAAAAAATTGATTTTGGCCGGTATGAATGTAGCCCGTCTGAACTTCTCCCACGGCGATTTTGAAGAGCACGGCAACCGGATCAAGACGATCCGTCAAGCTTCCAAGGAACTTGGCAAGACTGTTGCTATCCTGCTCGACACCAAAGGACCAGAAATTCGCACAGGCAAGCTGGAAGTAGAACCGATTGAACTGGTTCAGGACGAGTATCTGACATTGACTACGGAAGAAATCCTTGGCGATCAAAACCGTATTTCTATCACTTACAGCGACCTGCCTAATGATGTTCAAGTTGGATCCACTATCCTGATCGACGACGGCCTTATCGGACTTACCGTTGTTGACGTTCAAGGCACCGAAATCAAGACCCGCATTGTTAACGGCGGTACGATCAAGAGCAAAAAAGGCGTTAACGTACCAGGAGTTGCAATCTCCCTGCCGGGCATTACGGAAAAAGACACCAATGATATCATTTTTGGGATTGAACAGGACATCGATTTTATCGCCGCTTCCTTCGTTCGCAAAGCCAGCGACGTTCTGGAAATCCGTGCATTGCTTGAGAAGCACAACGCTTCCCACATCCAGATCATTTCCAAAATTGAGAACCAACAAGGTGTTGACAACCTTGACGAAATTCTGGCAGTTTCCGACGGCTTGATGGTTGCCCGCGGCGACCTTGGCGTGGAAATTCCTGCTGAAGATGTGCCTTTGGCTCAGAAGCTGATGATTCAAAAATGTAACATTGCCGGCAAACCGGTAATCACGGCTACACAAATGCTGGATTCCATGCAGCGCAACCCGCGTCCTACCCGCGCCGAAGCGAGTGACGTAGCGAATGCAATCTTTGACGGAACCGATGCAATCATGCTGTCCGGAGAAACAGCTGCTGGGAAATATCCGGTAGAATCCGTGCTGACCATGTCCCGCATTGCTGAGAAGGCTGAATCTGCACTGAACCACCGTGAAATTTTCATGAAGCAGCAGATTGCTCAAGAAACTACTGTAACCGAAGCGATCAGCCAATCCGTAGCGATCTCCGCTCTGGACCTGAATGCTAAGGCTATTATTTCTTCGACTGTAACGGGCCACACTGCACGCGTGGTTTCCAAATACCGTCCTAAATCACAGATTATCGCTGTGACAACGCAAGAAAGAACTATGCGTCAACTGGCTCTCGTATGGGGCGTAACTCCGGTTCACGGACTTGAGGCTACTTCCACGGACGAATTGCTTGAAACAGCTCTAAAAGGTGGTAAAGCATCCGGTCTGGTAAAAGCTGGAGACCTCGTTGTGATTACAGCTGGTATTCCGCTTGGACGTTCCGGTTCTACTAACCTGGTGAAAGTTGACACTATCCCTGCTGACTAGTCTTCGGGAATCTGTCCTCTTCCAGGTATGATTGAATTCCAAAAAAGCAATGGTGCGAGACGCCATTGCTTTTTTTTGATTCGTGCTGATGAACGATTCTGTAAGAGGCATTACTAATGCAGTTGCAAGGCTATTTTAAATTTCATAATTGTTATATATTGAATGGAGAGTTTTGAAGTAGCAACTTTAAGAACGGACAAAAATGGGACTTCTGGAGTGAACAAGAGGTTTCCCTTTACGATAGACGCGTCTGACGACAAAAGCATCCCCGCGTGCGTTAGGAGAGGTCGGCACAGCTACTGTAACCTTATTCTGGATCATGATTCCGCCGTCAGCTGGCGTAAGTCTTGGACTCTTGCCGTTCACCCGGCAGCAAAAGAAGCGGGTTGGCGATACCTTGGCCAGTCTCCCGATGCTTCCGCCTACCTGGGGCGCTTCCATAATCCATTCGGCAGAGGTTTGGGGTCCGGAGTATCGCTGAATGGTGCGGAAAGTCCAGGTTTTACTGAGATTGCATAGTGTGATTCTCCATTTGCCGCTACTGAGCCTGATAATGGAAGCCCGCATGTGGTCTCCAGGAGAAACAGGGAGCGGAATAACAGTCTCTGCTGCAGGGAGAATTTCCCACCAGGCATAATAGCGTAGGGTTCCGTTTACGGACTCGTGACCGGTTCCTGTCTGGATCAGGCTGCTGTTCCTGAAGCCGTCGATGCCAATCCAGGCAGAGGAATAGGTGGGACTGGAAGTAGGTTTGACAAACGGCACTATCCATTCTCCTGATATTTGCCGGAAGGCAGCTTTCTTGCCGGAGATGGCATACCCGCTCCAGTTGCTCGATTTCCAGCCAAAACCTGTGCTTTGAGCTCTGCCTGTATGGGACTTATCCGTAATACAAGGCCGGGCAATTTTTAAGAGATTAGCTTTGCTCACAGTTCCACCGCCTTTTATTAATATGAGAAAGTTAGGTTTGCTATATTTAATGCGGTAGAGACATATAAAGTATGGGTATTCCGTTAAAAAGGAATAGAGAGGACTTATCGTTCAAATGAATAAATTAACCAAGCTGCGCGGTTTCTATCTTTTTTTGGGACTGGCCGGCGGCTCATTCGGTTCATATCTTACATTGCTTCTGAAAGACAACGGTCTCGGCAGTGGCCGGATCGGAATGCTGATGGCAACAGGAACTCTGATTGCCATTTGCATTCAACCTCTGTGGGGTGTAATCTCAGACCGTTACAATCAGGCGCGGCTGGTGCTGATTCTTAGTGTGGCCGTACCGGCGGTACTAGCTGTATTTTACCAGTCGGATTATTTCATAGTTTTGCTGATGGTCTATACTGTGTCTACCATATTCTCCTCTACACAAGCTCCTATTGCTGATTCCTACGCCATTGTAGCGGCGAACCAGGCGGGTTCCACTTACGGGAGCATCCGGATGATGCTGAGCATAGGAGCGGCCGTAGGGGCCTATGCGGGGTCGCAGTACGTGTCGAATTTTTCCGTATCCACGATCTGGGCCCCGTTCCTGATTCTGAACAGTGTCGCGGTCATCATTGCGCTCACCCTGCCCAAGCAGGCAGAGGAAAACCGGATGATGAGCCAGTCGTTCTCCAAGGGAATTAAAAACCTGCTGGGTAACAAGATTTTTCTGGCTTTCCTGGGCGGGAGCTTTCTGGTCAATCAGACCATGACAGCTTTTGGCACCTATTTTGTAATTGCCTTTCAATCGGTAGGAGGCTCGACCAGCCATGCCGGGATTGCGCTGTTCATCGCTTCCTTCACGAACTTTCCCTCCATGCTGTATGCTTCGAAAGTCATACGGAAGCTTGGAAGGGAGCGTACTCTGCTGTTAGGGGCGCTGATCTATGTGCTGCGTTGGGGGATCCAGTTCGCATTTCCGGCCCCTGCGGTGATGATTGGGGTTCAGGTGCTGCATGGAGTGTCCTTCGGACTCTTTTACATCGCTGCTGTAGAATATGTATCGCACATTACGCTGCCTGAGATGCAGGCTACCGGTCAAAGTGTGTTCAACATCGTGTTCTCCGGTTTTGCGGGAATTCTGGGCAATCTCCTGAATGGGATTTTACTGGATGAGGGTGGTGTGTGGCTGATGAATCTGTCCTGTATGATCAGTTCTGCGGCGGGAGCGCTTCTCATCCTCTATGTGGTTCGAAGCTCCAGAAAAAGCCTTCCGCTACCGGTGGCATCTGAAGGAGTAAGCCTCTAGGAAGCGCTGTGCTAATGACATTCGATTAGCCTAATAGGGATAGCTAAGGACGCAGAAGCCGTTTCTGTATAGAAAGGAGCAATCTATTTATGCAATCACGTAATCCGGAAGGGGTCAGCCGCTGGTATGCTACTTCATTCCGTGTCCGTTACCAGGAGACGGATCAGATGGGGGTGGTCTACCACGCCAATTATCTGAGCTGGTTCGAGAGCGGGCGGACAGAAATGTTCCGGGGGCTTGGCTTTGCCTACCGTTCCCTGGAAAATAAGGGTGTGCTTCTGCCAGTCACGGCTGCAGATTTGCAATTTAAAAGTCCGGCGAGATATGATGATCTTGTCGCTGTGTATGCGCGACTGACCACTTTTTCGGCACTTCGGGTCGTATACGAATATGAAATCCGCCGTTTGGAGGAGCCGGAAGCGGGGAGACCGGATTCTTCCGCGCCTGCAACCGGGCCAGTATATTTTGATGAGCTGCCTGGTCAATTGCTCGTATCCGGCTCAACCAGCCATGTGTGGCTGAATACGGACTGGAAGCCAGTAAGACTGGACCGGACGCTGCCGGAATTGTTTTACGCCATAACTTTGGCGCTTAGGGAAGAAGGAGGAGCAGTATGATCAGGAACAAATGGCTGTGGGCTGCGTTATTTATTATCCCGGCCGTGGAATTATTCGGGTTTATTTATGTGGCAAGTTTTCTCGGAGCACCCAAGACACTGCTGCTCATGCTGGCCAGTTCAGTGATCGGCTTCTTGATGATGCGCTTTGAAGGCAAGAAAGTGCTGGTCGACAGCAGAACACATATGCAGGAAGGGCGGGTGCCCGGGCGTACGATGCTGGACGGCTTGTGCATTTTTTTTGGCGGCCTGCTGCTGATTCTGCCAGGCTTCGTGACGGATATTGTCGGATTTTCGCTGGTATTTCCGCTGACCCGGCCGCTGTACCGGGCTTTTCTGCTGAAATGGATTGAGAAAAAAATGAAAAACGGCACCTTCACCTTTTACCGCAGATAAGTCGTGTTAGTCGGTAAGCGGTAGGTCGCTGTCCGCGAACCTGCTTCAGCTCATTAGGGCTCTATAAGAGAGCGGATGAACGCATGTATCGGATGAAGAAAGATGCTATGCTCTATATGTGAAAAAAGAGGCCGACCATCTCGATGGTCGGCCTCTAATTATTTTATTGTGCGGTCAGAATTTGCGGACCTTCAGCGGTGATGGCGATCGTATGCTCGTATTGGGCGGCGAGCTTACGGTCCAGTGTCCGGGCGGTCCAGCCGTCCGGATCGATTGTCATGTAGTAGGTGCCTTCGGTGATCATGGGCTCGATCGTGAACACCATACCTTCCTTGATGCGGGGGCCTTTACCAGGCTTGCCGACATGCATATAGTTCGGTGCCTCGTGCAGGTCCCGACCGATGCCATGGGCGAGCAGGTCGCGCACGACGCCGAAGCCATTTGATTCGGCATGCTGCTGAATTACACTCGTCACGTCGCCGAGCCGATTGCCGGGCTGCGCCTGCGTAATGCCGAGGTCAAGGCACTCCTTCGTGACACGCATCAGTTTCTCGGCCGTCTGTGAGATCTTTCCGACCGCATAACTCCAGGCTGAATCGCCGAGCCAGCCGTCGAGCTCCGCGACCGTGTCGATCGTCACGATATCACCTTCCTCTAATGGCTTATTTGTAGGAAAGCCATGTGCAATCACGTCGTTGACGGAAGCACAGGTCGCATATTGATAGCCGTTGTAGCCCTTCGTGTATGGCTTGGCGCCATATTTCAAAATAATGTCCTCGAACATGCGCTCAATGTCGTTCGTCGTGATCCCCGGTTTGATGAGCGGGGCGATCTCACGATGGCATTCAGCCACGACTTGGCATGCCTTGCGGATGGCTTCGATTTCATGTTTGCTTTTTAAGATGATCATGTGTGTATTAGGACTCCTTCGTAATAGCTTGCATAGCGAGCTGGGCGATTCTATCGACGTCGAGTTCAGAAGTGCTCGTATAGTAGTGCAGCCCGCAACAGCCGACCAGCACGGCAAGCATATAATCGACGCTTTCGTTTTCGCGTTGGGCGATCGACTGAAGCGGAACGTACAGCCGTTCTGTGAATCGTCTTTTGGCAAGGAGCTGATCCTTCTCAGGCAAGCCGGTATAATGTTCCGCCGCCATTTTGTAGACGAGATATGTGCGGGCGTCCGACTGCCACAGCCGGAGCAGCATTTTGCAATACGTCAATAGCTGCCTGTTATCCGGGGTGCCTCGATTGATGTTCGCCCATTCTTCCAGGGCTTGCTCGCATCGCTCGAAACCGCTGTCCAGCACATCTTCTATTAGTAAATGCCGGTTGGGATAATAATGGTAAATCGTGCCGTAACCGAGCTCGGCCTCACGGGCGACGTCGCGAATATCAAAGCTGCCGCCCTTGCGGAAGTAGGCGTGCGCAGCAAAGTCAAGGATCTGTTCTCTGCGCTGCATGCGTATGAGCTGATTTTGTTCTTTGGTACGGGGGCACATAGGTACGTGAACCTCCTTTTTATAGACCTGCAAATTTGTCAATATAAAGAGTGTAAAGGATGGTTGTGAGAAATGCAATGATCTATTGGTGGTCGGCGGATAGTCCCAGTCCATGATAAGATAGACATAAGATTTAATTTGGTAAGGGACCGATCCAATGGAACAAAGTGAATATTCTAGAGTCGCAACAGGTCTCATGAAAGCATTCGATAAATCGGACTATAAGTGACTTCGCATTTTCTACAAGGGGGAAACCGAAATGAAGACGATTAAGTGCATGATGGAGCACCTGTACTGGGCTGACGGACGCATCTTGGACGCGCTTGAGGAGAGTGGAACGAAGAACAAGGATCTTCTGAAGCTGGTCCGGCACGTCGCGGTTGCGGAACGAGTCTGGCTGTCCCGATTGCAGGGCAAGGGCAGCTCGCAATATTCGTTGTGGGAGGAAGGGGGGGGACCTGACGGCAATCCGGACGATATTCGAAGAAAACGCCGAACAATATCGCCTTTATATTGAAGGGCTTGAGGAATCTGTGTTGGACGAGATGATCGACTATACGAACCAGAGCGGGGTTCCGTTCCGAACGTCCGTCCGGGATATCCTGTCGCAGGTCCTCTTACATGGGCAATATCACCGGGGACAGATCAACCGGGCACTACGGATGGAATCGGCTGTGCCTGTCCAAATCGATTACATCACGTTCGCGAGGCTCTAACAGGTCTTAATATCACCATACTCGGAATAGGGTTGGCACAACACAAACGGAAAACACTAGCTTAATTAAACAGCGGCAGCCCAGGACATTATTTGATATTAGCAGGTCAGTCAGAGATTTCTGGTTGGCCTTTTTTCTTGTCCTTTACTGTCGCAGTTTCAATTTTTAGACCAAAGATCGCACGGCATCTGATGCTACGCCTTTGCTCTTACTTTGCCTGATATAGCTTTAATGCAGCCTGCCGCTGACTATATAGCTATGGAGTGCGCGGAACACACCGGCCCGGTGAAAGGCATCTAGTACGACCAGCAGGACGGGGCCGAGGAGCAGACCAAGCATGCCGAACAGCTGCAGGCCGGCGAACATCCCGATTAGCATAGTGAGCGGGTCCAGGCCGATGCTGCTTGCAAGTACCTTGGGCTCCAATATCTGACGGGTGACGAGAATTACGCTGTAGAGAACCGATAACCCGATGCCTAGCGGCAGATTGCCGGTCATGTAAGAGTATAAGGCCCATGGCAGCAGCACAATACCCACGCCGAGATAAGGCACCAGATCGACAAGCCCTATCGTCAGTCCGATGGCAAATGCAGAATCTACGCCTAACAGCAGAAGACCCGTAATGACGATAACAGCCGTGATTGAGATCAGCACCAGCTGAGCCCTCATATAGCCGAACAGCGCCCTGCGCAGATCCTCCCAGATCTCGGATACCGGTCTGAGGAGCGGCGCAGGTACAAGTGCTCTTAACTTTGCATTATGCCGGTCCCAGCCGGTGCTGAGGAAAAAGGCAGACAACATGATGACAATCAGGATAGTCCCCACACTGGGTAATGCTGAGATTAACTTCAGGATCATATTGAAGAATCCGGTGATGAATTGAGTCATGGCTTGGCCTACCGTCTCCGTGGTTCTGCTGATATTGCTGTCGATGGTGGCGTGGTAGTCAGGGTTATCATGGTAAAACTGATTGATTTGGTTAATAATATTCTGAATGCTGGCATTCCGGCTGATGGACAGCAGCAGCTCCCGCCACTGGTCGGTGTGGAGATCGAATGTCTGCAGCAGGACAATCAGTTCCTTAACCAGACGGGTAATCAGTGCAGTCAGTACGAGTGCGGTACCCCCTACATAAAATAACAGTGACAATAATACTGCCAGCCAGTGCGGAAGCTTGAATCCTCTTAGTATAAGCACCAGCGGATGCATCAGGTAGGCAAGCAAATAGGCAAGCAGCAGAGGATACATAAGCGGAAGCATAATATAGACTGCCACCAGTAATAACGAGGCAGCCAGAATGACCCACAGGCCCCGCAGCACTCTTTTTAATACCAGCGAATCCATACCCGATCCCTCCAGATGAAAGCTGCTGATTCATAATCAGCTCGTCTAATATATATTCAGAGATAGGATATAAAGACTATCCAGACACGTGAATCTACTGGTTCGCTGGGGATGCAATAAACTGGAATTGTGATTATGAAACAGGGGGTCCGGAAGTTTTTTTCTATCTGTCCGATAAAATCATTTGATGTTTCCCAAAGCTTCCACGTTGTTCACATAACCGTCAAAATCCGGTATGATTATTAATGGATACACACTAAAAGTTCGTTGCATTCTCTGAAGTAGGTCAATCTTCATAAGTATTGAACGTTTGAATACATCAAAATGTAAATGTTTTCATTACTGTAATAACTGCTTTTATACCCTTGTTGGCAAAGGAGAGATACTATGACAGCTACTAAAGGATTGGAAGGCATTGTTGCCACAACCTCCTCGATCAGTTCGATTGTGGATGGCGTACTCACTTATCGCGGATATGATATTGATGATCTTGCGGAGAACGCTACTTTTGAAGAGACTGCCTATTTGCTGTGGTTCGGCAATCTGCCGGCAACTCCTGAGCTGCAGGCCTTGCGGCGTGATCTCAGCGCCTTTGCTCCAATCCCTGAACAGGTGATTGCACAAATGAAGCTGTACCCCAAAAATGTTAGCACGATGGCTGCATTGCGCACGGCTGTATCCAGTCTTGCGCTGTATGATCCGGCCGCCGATGATATGAGCCGCGAAGCGAATGAGATCAAGGCCGTTAAGCTGCAGGCGCAGATTCCAACGGTGGTTGCTGCGCTTGCCCGCATCCGCAAGGGTCTGGAACCAGTAGCTCCCCAGGAAGGTCTGTCGATTGCGGAGAATTTCCTGTATATGCTCTGGGGCAAACAGCCGGATGTTGTATCGGTTAAGGCACTGGACACTGCACTTGTGCTGCATGCCGACCATGAGCTGAATGCATCCACTTTTGCCGGACGGGTTACCGTTGCTACGCTGTCGGACATTTATTCAGGTGTCACTTCGGCCATCGGCGCGCTCAAAGGACCGCTGCATGGTGGCGCGAATGAAGCGGTAATGAAGATGCTTGAGGAAATCGGAAGTCTGGATGCAGTAGAGTCATACATTAACGGCAAGCTGGAGCGCCGTGAGAAAATCATGGGCTTTGGGCATCGTGTCTACAAAAATGGCGATCCGCGCGCCAAACACCTCATGAAGATGTCCCACGAGCTGGGAGTGATGAAGAATGACACCACTCTGTATGATATGTCCGTCAAAGTCGAGGAATTGATCACTTCGCAGAAGGGATTGAAGCCTAACGTTGATTTTTATTCGGCTTCGGTCTACACGCAGCTGGGCATTGAGCGGGAGCTGTTCACACCGATCTTTGCAATCAGCCGTGTGTCGGGTTGGACTGCCCATATTCTGGAGCAGTACGAGGACAACCGCATCATCCGCCCGCGTGCAGAATACACAGGGATGTCCGAACAAAAGTACGTTCCGGTGGACGAGAGATAAAGCTGCCCTTGCAGGCTGCTGCACCCCTTTAGTAGAATGAACTATAATACACCAAACTCTAAGCCTATGCTTCCGAAGAGAGATGTGAATGTGTACTGCTCGGGGAAGTCTAGGCTTACCAAACCAAACTTTTAGGAGGAATACCCACTAATGTTGAAACTGGAAAAATACGATCTGCCGACAGAAGGCGAACAAATCACAATCGAAGATGGCAAGCTGCTCGTTCCGGATCATCCGATCATCCCGTTCATTGAGGGTGACGGTACAGGGCGCGACATTTGGAAAGCCTCCAAACGGGTACTGGATGCCGCAGTAGCCAAAGCATTCGGCGGGAAGAAACAGATTGCCTGGTACGAAGTATTTGCCGGTGAGAAAGCCTTCAATACATATGGTGAATGGCTGCCGAATGATACGCTTGAAGCAATTCGTGAGTACATTGTAGCTATCAAAGGACCTCTGACTACTCCAATCGGAGGAGGGATCCGCTCCCTGAATGTAGCGCTGAGACAGGAATTGGATTTGTATGTCTGTCTGCGTCCGGTGCGCTATTTCGATGGAGTGCCATCACCTGTGAAGCATCCTGAGCTGGTGGACATGGTGATTTTCCGTGAGAATACGGAGGATATATACGCCGGAATTGAGTATCAGGAAGGCTCTGCGGAAGTGAAGAAGGTTATAGAATTCCTGCAAAACGAGCTGGGAGTGAACAAAATCCGTTTCCCGGAAACATCCGGAATCGGAATTAAGCCGGTATCCTCGGAAGGCTCCAAACGCCTGGTTCGCTCCGCTATTGAATATGCAATCAAACATGGCCGCAAGAGTGTGACACTGGTACACAAGGGCAATATTATGAAGTTCACTGAAGGCGCATTTAAGAACTGGGGTTATGAAGTGGCTGAACAGGAATTCGGCGATCATGTCTTCACCTGGAATCAATATGATGCCATCAAGGAACAGAGCGGCGAGGCTGCGGCTAATGCAGCTCAGAAGGAAGCAGAAGCCGCAGGCAAAATCATCATTAAGGATGCGATTGCGGATATTGCCCTGCAGCAGGTATTGACCCGTCCAACGGATTTCGATGTGATTGCTACGCTCAACCTGAACGGCGATTACCTCTCCGATGCACTGGCTGCACAAATTGGCGGCATTGGTATCGCACCGGGAGCGAACATCAACTATATTACGGGTCACGCCATTTTTGAAGCTACTCATGGTACTGCACCGAAGTATGCGGATAAGGACGTAGTAAATCCGGGTTCAGTTATTCTGTCCGGCGTTATGCTGCTTGAACACCTGGGCTGGCAGGAAGCGGCGGATCTAATCTACAAAGGCATGACCACGGCCATCAACAACAAGACTGTGACCTATGACTTTGCCCGTCAGATGGAAGGCGCCACAGAGCTGAAATGCTCGGCATTTGCTGACGAAATCATCAAGCACCTGTAGTCTACTGCTAACTAAGCTAACTTCTAAAGCACATGCCCTCATTTCTTGAACGGAAATGGGGGCTTTCTTTTCATCGACGGTGAGGTTGGGTATAATAAGTATGTAACTTATATCATAGCGAAAAGTGAGGAGGTCAAATATGGATCGGATTTTCTTTTTCCTACATATGATCGGGACATTGGCGCTCGGCTTCTATCTGGTGCTGCCGTTTATTCTAAGCGGTACAGCCAAGCTGTCTAATACAGCCAAAGAAGGAACGCTAAGTGCGATCGGCGGACTTAACCGGTTTGCCCAATATGGCCTGGTGATTCAACTGTTGACAGGCGGATACATGATCTCACAGGGGGATTACACCGTAGCCTGGATGATTGTTGTCGTAGTACTGCTGCTGGCGATGTTTGCCTTGGGTGGCATTATGAGTAAGCCCTTGCGTTTGGCCGCTGCCGGAATGCGCGAGAACCGTGATGTCTCTGACCATACCGCGAAGCTACGCACGATGAGTCTGCTACTGATGGTTGTGCTGATCGTAATGGTGTTTTTTATGGTGTACAGACACATTATCTAAGCCTATTGAAGTGAAATAGCTCTGGCGGCTGCGGCTGTCAGGGTTATTTTTGTTGAAGTACCTGAAGACAAATTTCGTAAGGGAAAAGGTATGGGATGAACCCTGTATATTGTGGAACATACCTATCCCTGACTGTAGTTCAGCTGAAGCAGCACTTGAGGTGGCTAGGCATACATAAGAAGACTGCTCTCCTAATGGATAGCAGTCTTCTTATATTACGGATGATCCTCACAGCAGTTCCTTTGACGCAAACACATTGCTTTTTTCAAATTCCGCTTGAATCCCAGGTGGAAGCAGGCTCTGTAGCTCGTGACGGGTACACCATTTAGAGTCTGAGTGCTCTTCGGAGAGTACCACGGTATTCCCATCGGTGCGGCACCAGTAGGTGATGATGATGAGTTGCCTGCCAGGATCCGTCAGAAAGGATGTGGCATACAGAAGGTTCTCTACCCTGACCGTAAGTCCGGTTTCCTCCTCAATCTCCCGCTCCAGCGCAGCCTCCAGGCCCTCCCCGAATTCAATTTTGCCGCCGGGACATTCCCAGCTGCCTGCTCCTACCGAATCTGCGGCTGCCCGCTGTACGAGCAGGATTCTGCCTTGATGCAGAATGACTCCTTTGACCGCAACGATGATGCTTCGTGTATTTCTGGTCATCTAACATATGCGCCTCCTCGTCTTAAAGATGGGTCTTTCCGCGTCATGCCGGATTCATACTTCTCTAAAGTATATCGGCCCTTCACGCCAATAACGACTGTATTTTATGTTTGGACAGCCTGGAAGTGTGGTAAGTAACATAGCGTGAAGTGATTGTATAATTAGTGACGCATAAGCCATCTTAATACGATGTGGTTACTCTAACAAAAGGTACACAGCGAAAGGAGAATGGATCATGCCAGAAAATAAACAGTCTTCCAAAACTTTGCCTCCACAGGTGCAGGACCGGCAGCCCGGTATTGAGAGTGAGATGAATCCGCGCCCGGAATTTGAAACTTCCAGCTACAAGGCGGCAGGTAAACTGCTGGGCAAGGCGGCACTTATTACGGGGGGCGACAGCGGAATAGGACGGGCGGTTGCCGTTCATTTTGCCAAGGAAGGTGCGGATGTGGTCATTTCTTATCTGAATGAGCATTCCGATGCCGAAGAGACCAAACGCCAAGTGGAGCAGGAAGGCCGGAAGTGTATTCTGATTGCCGGTGATATCGGCGTAGAAGCATTCTGCCAGGATCTGATCAACAAGGCGGTTGAGGGACTGGGCAAGCTGGACATCCTGATCAACAATGCGGCCGAGCAGCATCCGCAGGACAAGATTGAGGATATTACTTCCGAGCAGTTGGAGCGGACGTTCCGTACGAATATTTTCTCCATGTTCTATTTGACCAAAGCAGCCATGCCGCACTTGAAAAAAGGCTCTACGATCATCAATACGACATCGATTACCGCCTATCGAGGCAGCCCGCAGCTGCTGGACTATTCGTCCACGAAAGGCGCGATTCTAAGCTTTACCCGCTCGCTGTCGATGAATCTGGCGGAAAAGGGCATTCGTGTAAATGCTGTAGCTCCGGGACCGATCTGGACACCGCTGATTCCATCTACTTTTGATGCTAAAAAGGTCAGTGAGTTCGGTGGCACTCAGCCTATGCAGCGTCCGGGGCAACCGGAAGAGCTGGCGCCGGCCTATGTCTATCTGGCTTCGGATGATTCATCCTATGTCAGCGGTCAGGTCATGCATGTCAACGGCGGGGAAATTGTCAACGGTTAGAAGCTACTAAGCGGCCAAGCGTGTGCTGGAAAATATAGTTGTAAGAGCAGGCCTATGCGGTCTGCTCTTTTTATTGTAACGGGTTAAATTAAGCTTTCCTGTAAAAGGGATAGCTTTTCTGAGGAATATTATGTTAATATGAACCACGTCAGCAACTGAATATTGCAATTGTCCCTAGGGGTGCCGTAAGGCTGAGACGAACGTGTGGTTCGGACCCTTTGAACCTGATCTGGTTAACACCAGCGTAGGAAAGCGGAGAATGAATGAACTGCAGCGGAGTTGTATCTCTTACACCCGTATTCCTGCGGAAATTTATGACTGCCTCCTATCCCGGGGGCGGTTTTTTTGCGTTACCGTTCAGTTGCCAAAAAGTGAAGCCGGAGGTGCAAAGTGGCTGAAATTCATTTGATATCGGATGGTAAGTTGGACCCCGGGCGGTTTGCCAGCCTTGCAGCAGCTGTATATCCGTACGTGGACTATATTCACCTGCGGGAAAAGCACCGCTCTGCTGTGGAACTGCTGGGTATGGCTGAGCAGCTTCTGCGTGCTGGAATCCCCGCATCCAGACTGGTCATCAATGACCGGCTGGATATTGCGCTGGCCGTCGGTGCAGGTGCTGTCCAGCTGGCCTGGCACAGCTTGCCACCCGCAGCGGCCCGCACGGCTGCCCCCGGCCTCCGGCTGGGGAGGTCGGTACACTCGGCGGCGGAAGCCGCGGAGGCGGGCAGGCAGGGGTCAGACTACTGCCTGTACGGGCATGTCTTCCCTACTGGCTGCAAGCCGGGTCAGCAGGGGCGCGGTTTGCCACTCCTGGAGGAGGTTGTGCGCAGCAGCAGCATTCCGCTGATTGCCATCGGCGGGATTGATAAGGGTAATGCTGATCAAGTAATCAGGCATGGTGCAGCTGGCATTGCGGTCATGTCCGGTATTTGTGGAGCGGAGGACCCTGTGGCCGCTGCCCATGCTTACCGTCTGGCGTTACAGGCGGTGTAGATCTGAGGTTTGGAGGCTTGTAGAGTCATGAACGTGACACGCGAAGGAGGTGAGAGGGCATGAATCTGATCATCAACGGCAAACCCGGAGAGGTTGCTGAAGACTGCCGGACCGTTGCCGATCTGTTAAGCCGGCCCGAATGGAGCTACCGGCTTGTGATCGTGGAACGGAACGGGGAGATTGTCAGCAAGGATCATTATGAGGAAGTGGTGTTATGTGACGGCGACCGGCTGGAGCTGGTGCATTTTGTAGGCGGCGGCTGAAGGCGTTACCGACTTTCTATTATCTAATTCTTAAGTTCAGAAGAATCCAGGAGGCGAGTTCATGTTAGATCCTTTAGTGATTGGTGGCATTAAGTTATCGAGCCGACTGTTCATCGGCACCGGCAAATACAGCCGCAATACGCTGATTCCCGAGGTGGTGTCATCTTCGGGCTCACAGGTGATCACGGTTGCCCTGCGCCGTGTAGACCCGGAGAGCCAGGACAATATTATCAGCCATATTCCTTCCCATATGACCCTGCTTCCAAATACTTCGGGTGCACGCACCGCTGAGGAAGCTGTGCGGATCGCCAGACTGGCCAGAGCTGCAGGCCTCGGCAATTGGGTCAAGATCGAGGTGATCAGTGATCAGAAATATTTGCTTCCGGATAACCTGGAGACCATCCGGGCTACGGAGATACTGGCTGCCGAAGGTTTCGTAGTGCTGCCCTATATGAGCCCTGACCTCTCCGCTGCGCTGCGGATGAAAGCGGCTGGAGCCGCTGCCATTATGCCGCTGGGTTCACCGATCGGTTCTAACCGGGGACTGCGCACCAAAGAGCTGCTGCGTATTCTCATCTCAGAGGTGGATCTTCCGGTGATCGTTGACGCCGGCATTGGCCGCCCGTCCGAAGCGGCTGAGGCGATGGAACTGGGTGCGTCCGCTGTGCTTCTCAACACGGCAATCGCCACCGCCCGTAATCCGCTGCTGATGGCAGAGGCCTTCCGTGAGGCGGTAGCTGCAGGCCGTAAAGCCTATTTGGCTGGACTCGGTCCGGTGGAAGAGACGGCTGTCGCGTCTTCACCTTTAACCGGATTTCTGAAATAACTCACAGGCCAAGCGAAATGGGGGAGTAACATGAGTTTTTATGAAGTGCTGACTCGTCTGGAACAATTGCCTTACGAGAGCTTATGGCAGGAGTACCGGGTAGAGGATGTGAAACGGGTACTTCGCAAAGATCGTCTGGATGAAAAAGACCTGCAGGCCCTGCTGTCTCCGGCTGCAGAAGCTTGTCTGGAGGAGATGGCTGAGCGAGCGCAGCAGTTGACCCGTGCGCATTTTGGACATGTGATGCAGATGTTCACACCGATGTATCTGGCTGATTTCTGTGTGAACCACTGTACGTATTGCAGCTTCAGCTCGATTTATGATTTTCCAAGAAAAAGATTGACTCCTGATGAGGTTAGACAAGAGGCAAAAGCGATCTCCTCCACAGGTCTGCGTCATCTCCTGATTCTGACGGGAGAATCGCGCAGGGAAAGTTCGGCCACATATGTGAAGGAATGCGTGGAGATTCTTCTGGAATATTTCTCATCCGTCAGTATTGAGGTAAATCCGTTGTCTACCGAGGAATATCGGGAGCTTAGGGAAGCGGGAGTAGACGGGTTGACTCTGTATCAGGAGGTCTACCACCAGGAAACCTACCGCAAGCTGCATGTGAAAGGTCCAAAAAGAGTCTACCGCAATCGCCTGGATGCCCCCGAACGGGGGTGTCAGGCCGGTTTCCGCTCCGTCAACATTGGCGCTCTTCTGGGTATGTATGACTGGCGGCAGGAGGCTTTCATGACTGCAATGCACGCACGCTATCTGCAGGACAAGTATCCGGAATGCGAAATCGGCTTATCTGCCCCGCGCTTTCGTCCGTATTTGGGCGAATTCAACCCGGACAGTGACGTTACCGACCGTGCGCTGGTTCAGATAATTTTGGCGTACCGGCTGTTTCTGCCTCGATCCGGCATCACCTTGTCCACCCGGGAGCCAGCTTCCCTGCGGGATCATCTGATCCACCTGGGGATTACCAAAATGTCGGCAGGTGTCTCCACTGAAGTTGGAGGACACACCCAGGATGGCGGAACCCCGCAATTCGAAATCTCGGATGAACGGACTGTGCAAGAGATAACAGACATGCTTCTGGAGAGCGGTCTGCAGCCTGTCTTCAAAGATTGGGACCTGCTGAAGGTGCCGGTGTAACGGACCCATTACGAGTCCGTAACAGCCCGGGTATTGCTGTTAGAGTTAGGACCCTGTAACCCTGATACCCAGCGCACTCGTTCTTCATTTGTTGTCCGTATCATCCGTAGGCTGCCCGCTATCGGTTCCGGCTGACAATTCATCCAGAGACATCTCGAAGCCGGGAGCCATATGGATCAGAAAATATTCCATCTCCGGCATTTCGAGACCGCGCAGCTTGGCCGCCGTCTGTTCTTTGGCGGCTGCGAATTCACGATTGCCTGCAGAGACCTCCCAGACGCATTTCAGATAAGCGTCGAGATGGTCTGCGGCTTTGACATAGCGGAGCAAATGGGCATCCTCGGAGCCGGAGGGACTGTCTTGCGGCTGCAGAAGGGGGGCATAGACAGAGCTAAGCTCCGGCGGAATCATTCCCTTCAGCCGCTCGGCGGCTACCCGCTCCATGTCGCGAAAGCTGGACAGCAGCCGCGGATTGTTGTGCTTGACCGGCGTAGCGATATCGCCGGTGAAGACCTCAGTAGCGTCGTGAAACAGCGCCATTGCAGCTGCGCGGTCGGCATTCAGCGAGCGGGCGAAGCGGGCGTTGCCGATGGAGCACAGCATATGCGCCAGCAGGGCAACCTGGAATGAGTGCTGCGCGACGTTCTCAGGTGCCGTGCTTCGCATGAGGCTCCAGCGCTGAATATACTGAAGCCGGTACAGATAGGCTGAAAAATGGTAATTCAATTTTTACGTAACCCCTTTCATGCGTGGTTTAATATGTTATGATAAAACTAATTGTAACAGAGTTTGGACAACCGCGAACGCATGGAGAGGAGCTGGACTGAAGATGCAGCATTTTGAAGACAGCGTATATAATCTGATCGTAGAAACCTCAACAAATCTGCCGGGTGATGTGCGCCGGGCAGTAGCTAAGGGACGTGCTCTGGAGGACCGGGCAACCCGCTCCGGCCTCGCGCTCACCACCATTGCGCAGAATATTGGCATGGCGGAGCTCCAGGTATCTCCGATCTGTCAGGATACAGGGATGCCGACTTTTATCATTCATACTCCTGTGGGTGTGAATCAGATCGAGATGAAGAAGGACATCCATAACGCCATTATCCGGGCGACGAAGAATGGCAAGCTGCGCCCCAATTCCGTAGATTCGCTGACGGGTGAGAATAGCGGGGATAATCTGGGAGCAGGCACTCCGGTGATTCACTTTGAACAGTGGGAAGAAGAGGGCGTGGAAGTGCGGCTGATTCTGAAGGGCGGGGGCTGCGAGAATAAGAATATTCAGTACAGCCTGCCTGCGGAACTGGAGGGACTTGGCAAAGCCGGCCGCGATCTCGACGGCATCCGTAAATGCATTCTGCATTCGGTATATCAGGCACAGGGACAGGGCTGTAGTGCCGGTTTCATCGGAGTCGGCATTGGCGGAGACCGTACCACCGGGTATGAGCTTGCCAAGAAACAGCTGTTCCGCAAGGTAGAGGATGTGAATCCCAATCAGGATCTAGCCAAGCTTGAAGACTATATTATGGAGAATGCCAACAAACTGGGTATCGGCACGATGGGATTTGGCGGTGAAGTTACACTGCTGGGCTGCAAGATAGGTGTTATGAACCGGCTGCCGGCCAGTTTTTTCGTCTCCGTGGCTTATAACTGCTGGGCGTTCCGCCGTCAGGGGATTCTCGTGGATCCGGCTGCCGGAACGATTCAGGAATGGCTCTATGAGAGCGGCACAGGAATCTCTGTGGATACGGAAGATAGCACCGAACCGGCTTCTGTGCTTGAGGTGGCGGGCGCCGCTGCTGGCGGTACCGACTCTGGTGTTGTTCCAGAGGATGCGACGATTTCTGCAGCACCTGCGATGCTCCCGGCTGATGAACCAACAGCGGCAGGGGAGCCAGCGGCAGCCGCCGGGGAATCCCGCGAGGTGCGGCTTACAACGCCGGTCACGGAGGAAGATATCCGTAGTCTTCGGGTGGGTGATGTAGTCATTCTGTCAGGAGAGATGCACACCGGGCGTGATGCATTGCATAAGTACCTGATGGACCATGATGCACCGGTAGATCTGAACGGGGCAGTAATCTATCACTGCGGCCCCGTTATGCTGAAGGACGATGAAGGCTGGCACGTGAAGGCGGCAGGCCCGACTACCAGCATCCGTGAAGAACCGTATCAAGGCGAGATTATGCGGAAATTCGGAATCCGCGCCGTGATAGGCAAGGGCGGCATGGGTCCCAAGACACTCCAAGCGCTGCAGGAGCATGGTGGCGTCTATCTCAATGCCATCGGCGGCGCGGCACAGTATTACGCGGAGTGTATCAAGAAGGTGAACAGTGTAGATTTCATGGAATTCGGAATTCCTGAGGCCATGTGGCATTTGCAGGTGGAGGGCTTCGCCGCCATTGTGACGATGGACGCGCATGGCAACAGTCTGCATGCAGATGTGGAAAAGGATTCTGCAGCCAAGCTTGCTCAGTTCAGGGAACCTGTCTTTAAATAAGCGATGCCAATAAGATTAGATATCATTTTCCTCAAGCCTTCTTCCATTTCTAAGTGGGGGAGGCTTTTTTATATGCAAGAAGGTAGACTACACCCCTCCACTTTCTGCTGTTCTCGCTGTATCCCTCTGTTAAACAGTGTATATCGCCTGTGAAGCCTTAGCACGTACACTCAAGCACCCAATTTATTATTCTTGACAACGCATACATAGACATGGTAATTTTTATGAGGGAAACCGGTTTCCCCACTGCACCATCGTTTTGCAAGTAATGGAAGAGTGTTCACAAGCAGTACGGTTCGATATGCGCTCATATGAGAGGGAGATGAGGAATGAAACGCAAGCTATGGCTTATTCCGGCATTAATCACGTCTATTGTTCTGTCCATTACGGCTAACTTGTTTGTGCTGCCATCCGCACGGGTTGAAGCAGCGAGCATTGGTACGGTTACTGAGAATGACACGATCTATCAGATCATGGTTGACCGCTTTAATGATGGGGATACCACCAATAATGCCACTGGTGCCGCAATCCGTTACGGAGAAACCTCCGAGGATGATTTTCGCTACATGAAGGGCGGAGACTGGCAGGGGGTCATCAACAAACTGCCTTACATTCATAACATGGGATATACCGCGATTTGGATCTCTCCGGTTGCAGAACCGCAGATGACAAACCGCGACAATAACGGTACAGGAAAAAACACAGCCTACCACGGGTACAACGTGAAGGATCCCAATAAGGCCAATCCTTACTTTGGAACCAAAGAAAAGCTTAAGGAACTGGTGGATTCTGCACATGCGCTCGGGATTAAGGTCATTATCGATGTAGTGCCGAATCATATCGGAGACTATATGCTGGGCACTCAGGCTTATTATGATATAGCAGGGCTGCAACCTGCAGCGCCTTTTAATAATCCGGCCTGGTATCATCACAATGGTGATATTAACTGGTCACTTACGGACGGGAGATATGATCAATGGGCTCAGGATTACTTAGAGAATCATGATCTCGGCGGGCTGGATGATATCGACTTTGACGTTCCTGCCGCCAAGCAGGCGGTATTCAATTCCATTAAAGCCTGGTTTGACTATACGGGTGCCGACGGTGCACGTGTGGATGCTGCCAAACTGATCAAACCGACAGATATCGGTGAACTTCAGAATCTTTTGGGAGTGAATACTTTTGGTGAGAACTTTGACGGCAATGCCGAATTTGTCTCACGCTGGGTGGGCAGCAATAAGGAATGGGGCATGCTTGATTTCCCGATGTTCTTCTCGGTGCTTAACAGCTTTGCTTACGGGCAGTCCTTTGATTCCAATATCAAAAGCACACTCGCCCTGGATTCCTATTACAACGGAAATGCAAACCATATGGTTACCTTTATTGATAATCATGACCGCAACCGTTTTTTGACTGAAGCAGGCGGCAATGTGGATAAAATGCAAAATGCTTTGTCTTTCATCTTCACTGTCCGGGGCACACCTGTGGTCTTCCAGGGTACAGAGCAGAATAAGGGTAACGGCAACGGCCAGATTATGACGGGCGGAATTGCAGATACCTGGAACCGCTGGTCGATGGTGAAGCGGGACGCGAACGGCAATGTCCTCGAGAACTATTTTAATGAGAATACCAGCACCTATAAGCATATTGCCAAACTGAATGAAATCCGCAAAAATAATCCCGCACTCCGCACAGGTACCCAGCGTGAAATGTGGTCTGCGCAGAACCTGTATGCTTTCTCTCGGCGTGTAGACAGCGGAACTAATGCGGGCCAGGAAGTTATATCTGTATTCAGCAATGCTTCCAGCGGTTCACAGACCGTAACCATCCCGCTGCGCGTAGAAAGCACACTAACTGCAGGCACAGTGCTCATTAATCAACTGAATACTTCCGACACTGTAACCGTGCAATCAGGAGGTGCAACCGGCAAACAAATTACTGTTACTGTGGGAGCGAATTCGGCTAAAATCTATGCCAAAACCCAGCCGATAACAGATACTGTTGCTCCTTCTGTACCTAGTAACGTAACAGCTACGGTGCAAAATGCATCCGGTGCACTCGTCAGCTGGACGGCCTCCACGGATAACGTCGGAGTAACCGGTTATGAAATTTACCGCAATGGAGTCAAAGTTGGTACTACAGCAAACACTTCCTATGCGGATAACGGACTGGCATCGCAGACCAACTATAGCTATACGGTAAAAGCTTTTGATGCCGCAGGTAACCTGTCGGCACTCAGCGCAGCGGCTCTCGTCACCACTCCGCCTGGAAACAGTGTAACTATCTATTACAAGCAGGGCTACACGACACCATACATCCATTA
>NZ_JBWAVA010000031.1:0-24233 GCF_056121505.1 Paenibacillus sp. LS-5
ATGGAGCTGGTAGCAGGGATGGTCTAGCAGTGCTTTTTGCCCCATGAAGGTTCTTATCTCAGTGTCAGGAAAGGAGGATGGCATAACGAATGGCGAAGGAAGCTGAACTTAATTTTGAAGGAGCCATGGAGCAGCTGGAAGAAATCGTGCGTGAGCTGGAGCACGGTGACGTTCCCCTTGAAAAGGCGATCGATTTGTTCCAGCAGGGAATGAAGCTCTCACAGCTGTGCGGCAGCAAGCTGGAGCAGGTGGAGCGCAAGATTGAAATGATCACCGAAATGGACGGCGAGCTCCGCAAGAAACCATTCGGTGCCCGTCTGGAAGGTGAAGGCGATGAATCGCTTTGAGCCCAAGCAGGAGTCTATGGCTGTTGGGAATCAGGAGCGTCAGCCTCTGAACGAATATATCGCCGAGATCAGCGGATTGGTTGTGAGGGAGCTGGAAGCATCTTTGCCTGCTGAATGGAACGTACCCGGCAGTCTGAAGGATGCGATGAATTATTCACTGCAAGCCGGTGGCAAACGTCTCCGTCCATTGCTGGTGGTCGCCGCTTGTGAGGCGCTGGGAGGCAGCCGTGAAGCGGCTCTTCCGGTAGCGGCTGCTATCGAGATGGTGCATACCTACTCCCTGATCCACGATGATCTGCCCGCAATGGATAATGATGATTACCGGCGCGGTAAACTGACGAACCATAAGGTTTATGGGGAGGCAACGGCTATTCTTGCCGGAGATGCGCTGCTGACACATGCCTTTTTCAGCATCGTCCAGGCTTCACGGAAGCATGGTGTATCAGCGGACAATGTCCTTTCCGTTATAGAGGATCTGGCAGAAATGGCCGGTCCCCGGGGGATGGTTGGAGGACAGATTGCTGATATGGAAGGTGAACAAGGGCTTACCGATCTGAAGCAGCTTCAGTACATCCACCAGCATAAGACAGGGGATCTAATCATATTCTCCCTTGTGGCAGGCGGGCGTATTGCGGGGGCTGACAGCAGACAGTTAGAGGCGCTGCGTGATTTCGGGACACATATCGGACTTGCTTTCCAGATTCAGGATGATATTCTCGATCTGGTTGGCGACGAAAGCAAGCTGGGCAAAAAAACGGGCAGCGACGTTAAGCAGCAAAAGGTGACTTATCCTTACTTTATCGGGCTGGACGCTTCACGCGAAGAGGTGCAGCGACTGACAGAGGCGGCCCGCACTGCTGTGCTGGAAGGCTGCTTTCAGGACCATACGCGCCTCCTGGATATCGCGGAATACCTTATGAAGCGCGACCACTAGCATTCATACCGGAACGGCTGTATTTCGACAGCCGTTTCGTTTGTGTTATAATGGGGTTTATATATATTTTACAACATCTAGGAAAGCGGGGAATACTCGTGCTGCTTCCACAAATAAATGATCCTCAGCAACTTAAATCTTTGTCAGTCGAGGAGCTGGCTACCCTTGCGGAGGAAATCCGCCGGTTTCTGATCGAGAAGCTCACTGTAACCGGCGGGCACCTCGGCTCCAATCTGGGGGTAGTGGAGCTCACGCTGGCCCTGCACTACTGTTATGATAGTCCCCGGGACAAAATGATATACGACGTAGGACACCAGGCATATGTCCACAAGATACTGACCGGCCGCCAGGACCGTTTTGACACGCTGCGCAAAAAAGACGGACTGTGCGGCTTTGTGAAGCGTTCAGAGAGTGAGCATGATGTCTGGGAAGCCGGGCATAGTAGCACTTCCCTGTCTGCGGCAATGGGAATGGCCATGGCCCGTGACCTGAAAGGCGAGGACAACAAGGTTATCGCCGTAATCGGAGACGGGGCACTGACGGGCGGGATGGCGTTTGAAGCGCTGAATCATATCGGCCATGAGCGCCGCAAGCTGATGGTTATCCTGAATGACAACGAGATGTCTATTGCGCCGAATGTGGGTGCGATGCACAACTATTTGAGCAAGATCCGTTCGGACCGTCATTACCTGCGTGCAAAGGATGAGGTCGAAGGACTTCTGAAGAAGATTCCAGCGATCGGCGGAAGACTGGCCAAGACAGCTCAGAATGTGAAGGACAGCCTTAAATATATGATGGTTCCCGGCGTGCTGTTCGAGGAGCTCGGGTTCACCTACCTGGGGCCTATCGACGGACATGACATGGAGAAGCTGATTGAAACTTTCCATCAGGCGGATAATGTATCCGGTCCTGTATTGGTGCATGTTCTGACTACCAAAGGCAAAGGATACAAGCCAGCTGAAACCGATTTCTATAAATCACATGCTATTTCTCCTTATAAAATCGAGTCCGGCCAGTCCCTGAAGGCTGTAGGAAATCCTATGTATACCGAAGTGTTTGGCCAGACACTAATCGAGCTTGGCCGTGAGGACAATCGGCTAATCGCAGTGACTCCGGCTATGCCTGGCGGCTCGGGATTGTTCCCGTTCGCCAAGGAATTTCCCGACCGGATGATTGATGTAGGTATTGCCGAGCAGCATGCGGCAACCTTATGTGCAGCCTTAGCGATGGAGGGAATGAAGCCGGTCTATGCGGTGTATTCTACCTTTATGCAGCGGGCTTATGATCAGATTGTACATGATATCTGCCGCCACAACGCCAATGTCATGTTCGCCATTGACCGTGCAGGCTTTGTTGGTGCTGATGGTGAGACCCATCAGGGGGTATATGATGTCGCCTTTATGCGCCATATTCCGAATATGGTGTTGATGATGCCCAAAGACGAGAATGAGCTGCGCCATATGATGAAGACCGCGCTTGAATATAATGACGGTCCGATTGCTTACCGGTATCCGCGTATTGACGGCACGGGTGTGGAACTCGATGCAGAGCTGCAGGTCCTTCCAATCGGCTCTTGGGAGCGGCTGCGTCCAGGTGATGACTATGCTGTGCTTGCCTGCGGACCGATGGTTCAGGTCGCTGAGGAAGCGGCAGAGCAACTGAAGCGTGAAGGTATTCAGCTCAGTGTTGTCAATGCCCGCTTCCTGAAGCCGCTCGACAGCTCTATGCTGCTGGACCTGGCCCATGCGGGAACAGGCATGATCGTGCTGGAAGAAGCCAGTCAGGCGGGGAGTCTGGGCAGTGCGGTGCTTGAATATTACGCAGAGCATGAAATTTATGATGCCCGGGTTCATTTGATGGGTGTGCCGGATATCTTTGTAGAGCATGGATCCATCAAAGAACAGCGCCAGCAGACCGGATTGACTGTCGAAGCGGTAGTTAGCCGGATCAAAGCGATGAAGGCATCTAGCGCATTTGCCTATAAGACGACCTCTACCTCCTGAACAGGACAGTGGAAGCGGTAAGCCTAAGAACAATCGGGAGATGACCATGGAACACCCTAAGGAACGAATTGATGTACTGTTAGTGGAACAAGGTTTTTATGAGAGCCGGGAAAAGGCCAAGGCTGCGATCATGGCGGGGCTCGTGCTCGCGAATGAGGAACGGATTGAGAAGGCCGGGATGAAGGTGCTTCGCAGTGCTACCCTGAGGGTGAAAGGTGCTGTTCACCCTTACGTCAGCCGCGGCGGACTGAAGCTTGAGAAGGCACTGCGGCAGTTTGGGATTGACCTGAACGGGCGTATCATGCTTGATATTGGCTCTTCTACAGGAGGTTTCACGGATTGCGCCCTCCAGAACGGTGCGAGCCATGTCTATGCCATTGATGTGGGTTCTAACCAACTGGACTGGAGCCTGCGGAGTGATGATCGGGTAAGTGTGATGGAGCAGACCAATTTCCGTTATATGACCCCAACTGACCTGAAGGGACCTGTCCCCGACTTTGCAAGTATAGACGTATCCTTTATTTCATTGAAGATTATATTACCGCCGTTAAAGGCCCTTCTTGAACGACCAGCAGATATTGTTGCATTAATCAAACCTCAGTTCGAAGCGGGACGGGAAAAGGTGGGCAAATCCGGTGTGGTCCGGGAACCGGCTGTCCATCAGGAAGTGCTCATGAACGTTCTGGGAATGGCTGCTGAATTAGGATACCGGCTGGAGGGCTTAACCTTCTCACCTATTACCGGTGGTGAAGGGAATATCGAGTTCTTGGCGCACTGGAAGCTCTTGCCTGAAGTAGTTGAACCTGGCGATGAACAGTCTCCTGATCAATTACAGCCGCTCAACTTCGCAGCACTAGCCGAGACCGTGGTTAAGGAAGCTGCAGCAATATTCAAAGTCAGTAAATCTGGAAACTCATCTAAGTGATGAGTTTCTTTTTGACTGTATTAAAGTCTTTTTGCAAAATCCCGGGGAATAAGGTAGTCTAGCCTTATATTTCCTCTAGAATCAATCAGGACACCCATATGTTCAGCCGGGATTTCTTCAGTGGAAGCAGGATTTTCGCAGGTTTCACGCGAATTAATCTCCGAGGTGATGAAATTGGCGGGTTCTGATAAAGCCGTAATGGTGCTAATTGGACTAACGGTCGCAATATTTATCATTTACCGGATTTACATATGGCTGCAAAGCTCTCCACGTTCGTTCATTAAGGACAGGCTGCCGCTTAACAAAGATATTTTGCCTCATCCCTCTTTGGATTTACTGGAAGCCGCTGGCTACGAAGTAATTGGAGGCAAACTGAAGATTCCACTGTCTTTTTCAGTGGACGGGGCTTCCATGTATAGCAGGTTGTTCATTGATTATGTTGTGAGCAAAGAAGAGGACTCCTACTATTTGGTAATCCTCTCCCGTCCGCGCAAGACACTCGACTTTACAGGAAGCAGCCTCCGGGATTCGCTTTTGCCGTATCTGCTGATTTATCCGGACTGCAGCGGAGTACTGTATGTCAACACCACCGCTTCCCTGATCCATGAGATTAGGCTTGGCAGAGACGATGGTGAATCCACTTAGAAAGTTAACTTAACCATACAGGAGGCAACAATGAAGGGTCACAGGCACATTAAGATACGAGAAATCATTACACAACAGGAAATTGAGACGCAGGATGATTTGGTGGAAGCCTTGCGCGAAGCCGGTTTTCAGGTTACCCAGGCTACGGTGTCGCGGGATATCAAGGAGCTTTTGCTGATAAAAGTTCCTATGGACGACGGCAGATACAAATACTCCCTGCCTACGGATCAGCGTTACAATCCGACACAGAAGCTGAAGCGCGTGCTAGTAGACAATTTTGTGAATATTGATTCCTCCGCCAACCTTGTGGTGATGAAATGTCTTCCGGGTACGGCTAACTCAGTCGCTGCCCTGATTGATAATATTGACTGGCCGCAGATTATGGGCACTATTTCCGGAGACGATACGATCCTGATTATCTGCCGCCAGCCGGAGAACAGCAAGGAAGTTATTTCACAAATCATGGGATATATATCCTAGAAAATAGATGTAGCAATCATCTTTTCGGAGGTGCTGTATTCGTGTTAGATACATTATCGATCCGTAATCTTGCCGTTGTTGAAGCGGTGGATGTTCATTTTTATCCGGGTTTTCACGTGCTGACAGGGGAGACTGGGGCAGGGAAATCCATTATTATCGATGCTTTAGGGCTTGTAGTCGGAGGCCGCGGCTCCGCAGATTCCATCCGTTACGGCACGGATAAGGCTGAGATGGAAGCGCTCTTCAGTCTGCCTGTATCCCATCCGGTATGGGAGACACTGGAGCGTCTTGGCATCACGGCAGACCCGGAGGAGCACCTGATTATCCGCCGTGAGATTACCTCACAGGGTAAGAGCACCTCGCGTGTTAACGGGCAAATGGTAAATCTCAGCATGCTGCGGGAAATCGGCGAACAGCTGGTTAATATTCACGGACAGCATGAGCATCAGAATCTGCTGAAGGCAGAGCGCCATCTGGGCCTGCTGGATACTTACGGAGAAGCTGTTATCGGGCCGCTTAAGGCCGACTATCAAGAGAAATATACCGCATTTGCCAAGGTGGAAAAAGAACTCCGTGAGCTGCAGGAAACCAGCCAGAAGGCTTATCAAATGCTGGACTTGTACCGTTTTCAGCTGGAGGAAATTTCTTCTGCAGGACTAAAACCCGGGGAAGATGAATTACTTGCCGAAGAAAGGGTCAAACTATCCCACAGCGAGAAAATGATGGATTCCGTATCCGGCGCATACGAGCTGCTGTATGACCGGCAGGGGCTGGAATCGATCAGCAATGTGATTTCACGGCTGGAGGATGCAGTGAAATACGATGAGAAGGGTCTCAAAGCTGTGCTGGAACAGCTTCAATCCTCTTATTATCAGCTGGAGGATGCAGCCTTTCAGCTGCGGGATTACCGCGATGAAATTGAGTTCAACCCTGCACGGCTAGAGGATATTGAGAACCGGTTGGATCAGATTTCCGGACTTCGGCGTAAATACGGAGACAGCGTGGAGCAGATTCTGGCTTATTATGAACAAATTAGCCGGGAGACCGATTTGCTGGAGAATAAGGACGAATATATTGAAAAGCTCACGGTGAAGCGTAACGGTCTCCTGAGCACGCTAATGGAAGCGGCTGAAGCACTTAGTGATGCACGCCGTCAGTGTGCGTCTGATCTGGCAATCCAGGTGGAAAGTGAACTGAAAGACCTTCAGATGGAACGAACCTCGCTTCAGGTTAAGCTTGACATCATGGAGGACCCGCGCGGAGTAGAATACCAGGAGCGCCGCTACCGGCTGACCCGGCAAGGGATCGACAGTGCAGAGTTCATGATCTCACCGAATCCCGGTGAACCGCTTCGACCGCTGGGCAAAATCGCTTCCGGTGGGGAGCTGTCGCGGATTATGCTGGCGATGAAGAGTATTTTTGCCCGGCATGATGCGATCCCTGTACTCATTTTTGACGAAGTGGACACCGGTGTAAGCGGCCGGGCAGCCCAGTCCATTGCAGACAAGCTGTACAAGCTCTCGTCTACCTGTCAGGTGTTCTCCATTACCCATCTGCCTCAGGTGGCTTGCATGGCAGATCACCAGTACCTTATCCGCAAAAAAGTTGAAGACGGGCGCACCATGACCGAAGTGGAGTCGCTGCCTTTGGAGGGCCGGGTTATGGAGCTGGCCCGAATGCTGGGCGGTGTGGAAATTACCGAAAAAACCTTACACCACGCACAGGAAATGCTCGGTCTGGCAGAGGCCAGCAAGGCTGCTGCAGGGTAAGCGGGACAATGATTGACAGTAATAAAAGCCTGGGGGCAAGGTTATCTTATAGGTACGCAATTGGCGACCACCTTTTTCGTCAAGCGAAAGAAGCAAAAGGGAGCGTGACAGCCATTGAAGCCGAACCTCAGGAAATTAATGCCCGGCCTTTTATTTGCCTTCTTTCTCAGCTTATCAGGCATAACGGGACCGCATCAGAGCTATGCCGCAGAGCTGGATAACCCGCCTGATAAGACCGTTCAGGGGGAAACCCGTGATCTTAAGGTGATCCCCGGGGGGCAGACGATTGGTGTAAAAGTGAAGTCTGCAGGCGTACTTGTTGTCGGACATCATTTGATCGAAGTGTCACAGAAGACCAAGCTATCCCCTGGAGAGAACAGCGGCTTACTGCCCGGAGATCTGATGATCTCCATCAATGGGGTGAAGCTGGATGAGGTGTCCAAGGTTTCCAAGCTGGTGGAGCATGCAGGTATAACCCATCAACCCCTTACCGTTATCTACAAACGTGCCGGCAAAGAGCATACAGCCAAGCTCACACCGGCATATGACCGCAATGATAAGGTTTGGCGTCTGGGACTCTATATCCGCGATTCTGCGGCGGGTGTAGGAACCTTAACCTTTTATGCACCGGAGCAGGGTGTGTATGGTGCACTGGGCCATGTTATAACCGACATGAATACCGGAACCCCTATCGTTGTTGGCAGCGGGCACATTGTGCAATCCAGTGTGACCTCAATTTCCAAAAGCCAGGATGGCGATCCTGGGGAGAAACGGGCCCATTTTCTCAAAGAAAGTCAGGTCCTCGGGAATGTGGAGAGTAACACGGATTTCGGAATCTTCGGTAAAATGACCCGCAATCCGGAGCACAGCCTTTATGAGGAACCCATTCCGGTGGCAATGAGTGATGAGGTGAAGGAAGGGCCGGCGCAAATACTGACGGTTGTGGATGGACAGCAGGTGGAACGATTTAACGTAGAGATTATTCATGTATCCCGTCAGGATTCTCCAGCAACCAAAGGAATGGTGCTTCGTATAACCGACCCCCGTCTGATCGATAAGACCGGTGGTATTGTCCAAGGTATGAGCGGCAGTCCGATTGTTCAGAATGGACGTTTAGTTGGTGCAGTAACCCATGTATTCGTTAATGATCCCAAATCAGGGTATGGCTGTTTTATCGAATGGATGCTTCAGGATTCCGGCGTAGTTCAACAAGAACATACCTTTCCCTATAATCTTAAGGCGGTTTAGCCTTAAGATTTTTTTGTCGAAGGCTAACGAACAAGATCGAATCGTGAAATAAATATTCAATTATAATCCAACACTGAAAAAAAATAAAGAAAAATAATTTTCGACAGAAGGATATTGAATCGGCATGTCGAAACTGTAAGGAGCGAAGATAAATATTATTTTCGAATAGCAGATATAAATAAGGAGGAAGTAGCCAGTGCAGAACATTGAAGTGTTGTTGGCCGATGACAACAGGGAGTTTACGAATTTGCTTGCTGAGTACATTACGGAACAAGAAGATATGACCGTGACGGGCATCGCCTATAATGGGGAAGAAGTACTTCAAATGCTGAGCGAAGCACGCAAAATTCCCGATGTCCTTATTCTAGATATCATCATGCCTCATCTGGATGGATTAGGTGTTCTGGAGCGACTGCGCGACTTGGATCTGAAGCCTGAACCCAAGATCATTATGCTGACCGCCTTCGGTCAGGAGAACATCACTCAGCGTGCTGTACAGCTTGGCGCCTCTTATTATATTCTAAAGCCATTTGATATGGAGGTTCTTGCCAACCGTGTGCGTCAACTCGTTGGTACACAGGGAAGCATGAGTTCTTCATCCAGCATGTCCAATTACTCCGGCTCCAGAGGAAACAACGTGGTTCCGCTCTCCAAAGGCAAGAATCTGGATGCTAATATTACGTCGATCATTCATGAAATTGGCGTTCCTGCGCATATCAAGGGTTATCAATACCTTCGTGAAGCCATTACCATGGTATATAACAATATCGAGATCCTGGGTGCCATCACCAAGACCCTATACCCGGCTATAGCCGAGAAATTCAAGACAACGCCATCCCGTGTAGAGCGCGCCATCCGTCACGCCATCGAAGTCGCTTGGACCCGCGGCAACATCGACAGCATCTCCCACCTGTTCGGCTATACCATTAATATCTCCAAATCCAAGCCCACTAACTCGGAATTTATTGCCATGGTAGCCGACAAGCTGCGGATTGAGCATAAGGTGTCTTGAAAGGGTAAGGAGGAGTGAAAAAGTAAAAAAACCGTTAGGGTATCGAGATGAAATATCTCATACCCTAACGGTTTTTTTATATGTATATATCTAGGTGAGGAAAATTGTTACTATACCCGAATATCAATTGACAAAAGAGTGGGAGGTGTTTCGCTTTCTATTGACAGGGACGGCTCCTCTCTGGAATCGGATGTGTCTTCGGAAGAATTATTTTGCACATTATATTCATTTTTATTATTCATATCTCCAAGTAAATCACCAATTTTATAATCAATGGCTTTTATTTTAGACTTAATATCCTGGATCTGTTTCCCGGAATCATCGGTTGAACCGGCGGAATGTCTTGATCCGTTTAGTTTTGCTTCGATTTTGAGGGTAGCAATTGAACCCTCTAGACGCTTGTTAATCCCAACAAGCATACCCAACTTATCGTAAGTCATACTATTTTTTAATACATCCATGGATAAGCCAGTTATGTCCGGTTCGGGTTTCTTAGTCTCCGCTTGATCTTGTTGGTTTCGGTCTTTTTTTTCTTGCATTTGTTCAGCTTTTATTTGAGTAATTTGCGCATCAATATCCTGTATCGATGAATTTAAGGACTGGATACGTTCCTGCTTTAGTTCAAAGTTTAATTTATCATTAGTTTTCACTGCTTGAATCTCTTCATTTAATTTAGATTTTCTATCCAGTAAATTTTGGATCTCTTTATCTTTGAGAGAGGTTGTGGCTGGATTAGCTGAGGTTGACTTATGGGTCGAGTTCGATGAGATTGATGAGATAGAAGACATGAAATTCCCTCCTAATTAAATGAATTTTTTACCATCTGAAAGATATATCGACAAGAGTAAGGTGGAAAGTTAGTTATGGTTGTGATGGCACAATGAAATAAGTCGATTTATAGTACACACCAAAAAGTCCCGGCTCTGTGAGCCGGGACTTTTTGTACTTTTGCTTAAACGTAATAAGGATCTGACTTGAATAAAAGAATGATGAAGTCAACCAGCGTACCTACTCCTAATAATCCGCCGGTGAAGAAGTACAGAATACCTGTGCCGATTTTTCCTTCATAGAATCTATGTACGCCGAAGACTCCCAAGAAGAAGCAGAGCAGGACAGCAATCCACTTGCTTTTTGGTCTTCCAAGACCTGCATTGTTATTGATATTTGTGTTCATATTAGAGTTGTTGATAACGATTTGGGGCTGAGAGGCAGCTCCTTTCAACTCTTCGACCTGTAGTCCACACTTGTTACACACCACAGCTTGAACGTTAATTTTCTCTCCGCAGTGTAGACAAAACTTGGTTTGTCCTGAAGCATTGGGTTGTGCTTTTTCTAGATTTGAACTGGACATCTTGTACTCCCCCAGTAAATATAATATAGGTATTTCCACCTAGGAATATTCTATCATATTTTGTTGAAATAGAGGGAGAATTTATTAATTAATGTCATATATTGAATTTTACATATTCAACTTTAAACTTATTACCATTTTTATGTATTGCATTCCGCATCGGCAATTATCATACCAATAATTAGTGAACGCAGTCAAACATTTTACGGTATTAATTGTTATAATGAAACACAAAGTGTTATGTTGTGTTATGATAGAGGCAGAGGTGACTCCTATGAACGATTTCGATAACTATCCCGATGAGCTGGGGAACTTCATCCGGCACTTCAGAAAAACACGTGGGCTGACCTTAAGAGGGCTGGAGGAGAAGAGCGGCATCAGCTACTCCCAGCTCAGCAAGATTGAACGGGGCGAGAGTATTCCGCTAAAAGATAATCTGGATAAGATTATTGAGGCGCTTGGAGCAGATCTCAAGAACCGGATGTACCATCTCGCAGATTATATGCCTGACCTTGAATATATCAAGACACTCAAGCAGGGATATAAGCAACCGCAGCATAATCAGTCGCAGGACTATATTTATGAGACAGCTTTTAACAAGCTGAAGGAATTTCGGGCGAAGGAAGGCAAAGAAACCTCTTATGTATCGTTTGATTCGAACGAGGTAATCGTTTATGAAACGGAATATGGGGCAGGAATGGTAATAGAAAAAATTGAGAAATATAATCTTAATGATGTACTGAACGATAAGTTTGAGGGCAGTCTGGACTCCTTGCGTAAGCAGCCGCGTAAAGGCAGGCAGGCATACATGTTCGGAGAGTGGCTCAGGGAATGTATCTACGAGCTGAAGGAAGACGAGCAGGATCAGGTTATTCAAGATCTTAAGCAATTTACCCAGTTTAAAGTGCAGCAGGTTAACGGAGCCTTCAAATGACAGCTGCCACCTCCGTTTTCAATAATGAATAATGTTGCCCTTTCTTGCAGCCATCTATTCATCTTGAACCATATAGCAAACAACTAAAAATGGTATGACAGAAAAGGGGAAATCCTAATGAGAGTTACTATGAAATTTACCAGCAAGGGTAAAGCCGCGATTGAGAATTTCAACAATGAAGAGCTACTTGAGATCTTTGCCCGATATATCAAAACATTGTCCAAGAAATACGACATTGAAGTTGATGTGCCTCTTGATGTGAACCAGAATATTGTTAGTGACGGAACGGTTATAGCCATGGCTCAGAATGTGAAGTGTGATGTAGATACATTTTTCAAGGAGCTGGGCCGGGATATTAAGGTTCCCCTGAAAAAAAGATTGGGCGGCAAGCTGGAGAATGTCTTCAAAACGGAGTTTGTCGAGTAGTTGTTTGTAACTGAATATAGCAAAGAAGCCAGCCCCACGGATAAAGTGAGCTGGCTTCTTTGCTGTTGGGTAGCTGTTCAAAGACATGTGGACTTAAAATATATGTAGGAATGCTGAAAATAGTAACGGTCAATCTTCGGAACGGTCAAAGTCACCCATGTTTCTCCCGGTCAGAACGGTTTCAATAATCTCGATGAAATCGGGCGAAGCTTTAGCCTCCACTGCCAATTCGTAGATGTTCAACAATTGTTCGTCAGACAATAGCTCCAGGGATGAGGGGCGCGGAGAAGGATGAAAATAATAATCCATTAGATTCCTCCATCGGTTATTTTGTAGATTGTGAAAATACTGCGAATCTATTTAAATGGTACCATTTGGAAGGTAACCCGTCTCCTGTCATTCGCCCTGTGAATTGGTCTTTACAATTGAAGCGTCGTGTGGGATAATAATTATTTTTTAGCGATGTTCAAAAAACCATCTCGAAACCGAAGGTTGTCGGGATGGCTTTTTTGATGTGACGTTATGATTCAGAGGGTTCTTTTCGTGATGCTAAAAGTCGTTTGAGCCTTGTTTCATTTGGTTCTGATACTGTGGCGAATTGTTCTCCCTCTTCAAACGTAACAATCTTACGTTCTGAATCGTAACTTTGAATATGATTAAGACTAACTACATTGCTGCGGTCAAGTCGCTCAAAACCATTGCCTTTATAGGCAGCTAAAAGATCAGAAAGTGTGGTAGGGAGAACAAACTCGCCTTCTTTCGTATGGACGAATATTGTATTCTTATAGCTGGAGAAATACAATATATCTTCTTCCTGGATATCCCGGGAGGACCCGTCGTTTAACAAGACCCGCATGTTCTCCCCATCCTTGTCAATTACTTCCGCAATTCTTTGGGCGCTTCTGGACTGTGTAATCCAATTTTCATAACCGATGCAAAGAAACGGGCAGAAGCTTCAAGCGCTGCAGAAGCCTGTTTGGCCATCGATGCTTTCATCTCATAACCTCCTTTTCCAAGGGATTACTGTTAAGGACTGGACGATAAATGCCAATCCGATGACAGACGAACCAATTAGAAAATTCACACTTACAAGTCCAACAGAAATTAACTTTAATGCCGGAAACCAGCGAAGGGGAATCTGGGCGTTTTTATCCGGATTGGGTGCAAACACAAGCATTATTACTACGCTTACAACGTTAAGGATCCAAAGGGCTTGTCCCACCGGATTCATCAGCGGAGTGAGTGAGCATAACAAAGCCGTAGTAATATTGCAGGCCCAGGCTGTTTTTAAGTGAAAACCGCCAGAGCAGATGCGTAGCAAGGAAAAACTTATGTAGAAAATAATAGTTGCCAGTACATTATTGAAGAACAAACCAATTAACATCGCAGCCAAGAACGTGAAAAGCGTATTCAGAATAATGTTCAATGCATATTGCATAACTTCAAGAGAAGAGGTTTCTTCTGGATTGGCACGTTTGATGGCGGCAGATATCTTTAGGGCCAGGCTGTTCAAAATTCTTCACCGCGGTTCTTTTTTATTGAGAAGTTGAGATAACCGAACAGCAGCACTACAAAAAATAAGGGGACAACAATAAAAAATCGGGAATAACTCTCAAAGAAATATATCATTAGCAATACCACGATTATAGAAGGGAAGCTTAGTGAAAATAGTATTTTTTCATGAATGCCAATAATGATTTTCTCATCGGGCTTGTCAGGAATAAAATCGAAGCCCTTTCTTTTTTTGCCGATATAAAAACCAAAAGCGAAAGCCGACAGCGCAGAAATCAACTGCAAGAAGTATATCCCTATAGAAATCCCGAATAAGTGAAGGCTAAAAATAGGAGTGGAATTCAATAATAAATAAAAGGTGGATTGAAATAACATGTACAATAGGTATGACATGCCGGTCATAATTGCTGAATAAAAAACATGAATACGAAATAATAACCAGAAAAAGCAAAAAACAAGTACATATTGCGTTAAGACATCTAATTCTGCGAATCCATTATTGACCCGGATGAAATAGGAGAAGAAGGCCATGATCAATCCTGCGAATATGATTTCTTTGGGATAAAGATCGATCTTGAAAATCTTGAAACCAAGGTAAAATAAAGCGGAGCTTTCGAGTACCGAAAAAACAATATACAGCAAAAATTCCAGCATGCTTACACTCCCGAAGATCAGGTTTACTCAACTTCTATTCTTGCAAATATTATACATAATGGACTAAAATACAACAACAGCATTTAACACTTACCGGTAAATATTTCTTCATGAGAGAGGGGTTAAATTATGAACCAGCGTCCTGAAGCCAATGAGTATAGTGAATTCCCGGCCCGTTACATTGCATTGGTGCCTCCTGAAGGGGAACTTGCGGCTCTTCTGAGAGAACAATCCGATCGGATCTTTGAACTGCTGGAAGGGCTTAGCGAGGAGCAGGGGAACTACCGCTATGCAGAGGGGAAATGGAGCGTAAAGCAGCTGTTAGGTCATCTTACCGACAACGACCGCATTATGTCCTACCGTATGCTGGCTATTGCCAGAGGAGAAAAGGCTCCGCTTCCAGGGTATGAGGAGAATGATTATGCGGCGGCAGGAGCATTTGACCGCTTCACGCTAAGTGAGATGATTCAGCACTACAAGCTGGTTCGTATGTCTACCCTTGCCCTCTTTCAAAGCCTCCCTGAGGAAGCCTGGACCCGGATCGGAACCGCCAGCAATGCTCCTATTTCAGTCCGGGCCATCGCTTGTGTGATTATTGGGCATGAACTTCATCATCTGAATGTTCTGAAGGAGCGTTATTTGAAGTAAGAGTCATGGCAGAAATGGAGGGAACTTAAGAAAAGGAGGAAGCTGCGAGTGGGCTTGTTCAAAGGCATATTGCATTTCTTCATTCCAAGTGAACGCACACTGGTGTACACGACTTTTGATCAGGCTCAATATTTTAGAGCCAAAGGAGGCCTGAGTGCAGCAGGCATACCCCATCGCTCCAAAATCAACGGAGGTACTCAGGCTCCCGGTCAGCGCGCCTTTTCTGGCGGCAATGTTTCTGTTCAGCATGAACTCTATGTGCGCAAGGAAGATGAGTACCGTGCAGCGCAGGCGATACATTAATGGAAAGTTTCGCTATCCATATTAAAAGCACACACTATCTGCAATTGCCAGAGAATGTGTGCTTTTAATTGCATTTTTAGAGCGGTGGATTCTTGTGGCATTTACGGCATACCGGGTAGTAGGCTTCATTGCCGCCGATCTGAATTTGCTTGCCGCTGTATACAGGCTTGCCGTTCTCTACTCGCAGGGCCATCGTGGCTTTGCGCTCGCAGAACCAGCAGATCGTTTTCATCTCTTCGATCTTGTCTGCATAGATCAGCATATATTTGCTGCCTTCGAACAGATTGTTCTGGAAATCATTTTTAAGTCCGAAAGCCATGACCGGTATGTTCAGCTCGTCGACAATCCTCACCAGCTGGAGGATACAGTCCTTGGTCAGAAACTGGCATTCGTCGATCAGCACACAATGGGGTTTGGGTAAATTGCTGCTGACAATGTTGTATATATCCGTATTCTCATCTATAGGGATAGCTTGCTTGCGCAGACCGATGCGGGAAGAGATATACCCGACTTCGTCCCGGTCGTCAAGGGATGGAGTGAAGATAAGCACCGACTTGCCCTGCTCCTCGTAATTATGCGCAACCTTGAGAATCTCAATGGATTTGCCGCTGTTCATAGCTCCATACTTGAAAAACAACTGTGCCACGTCCATCTATCCTTTCGTTAATCAACCTAATGAATCATCATCTTAAAAATGCGACTTTATTAGAGTAGCATATTCTCAGTAAAGGAAGCCAGTGAAATCATTTCGGGTAATGGTTAAAGAATGTTATAATAATCGCGGTTATGTGTATTTATTCAGAAGAACGTTTACAGAAAGAAGGCTTACAGTTGACAGACAAAATGGAAGGTTACAAAGAGAAGATAGCTGCTCTGCAAGAAAAAGGGGAGCTGGCATCGGAAACGTTAAGCTTGCTGACGGAGATGCTGGACGAGCTTGCGGAATTGAACCGAAGCAACAAGGCGTTGCGCCGGGTGATTCTTAAGGGACAATCCTCATCGATGTCCACCCGCCTGCGTGAAGCGCTCTACGAATAGACAAAATGGGGTAACGCTGATGAAGATCATTTTCGATTATCTTAACAAATACAGGGTAGCTGCCATCGCCGCACTTGTGATGATGGTGATCGAGCTGGCAGTGGAGCTGTCCCAGCCTTTGCTGATTGCCAAAATTATTGATGACGGAATCAGGGAACAGGACAACCGGATTGTCTGGTTATGGGGCGGTGTACTGGTGGTAAGCGCTGTGTTGGCGTTTATTGCGGGTGTGCTCAGCTCTTTTTTTGCGTCTCATGCCAGTCAGGGGTTTGCCTTTGACCTGCGGGATAAGTTATATGAGAAGGTTCAGTCCTTCGCCTATGCTGTGTTCAGCCGTTTTCCCACGTCCTCACTGATCACGCGTCTTACGGCAGATGTGTCACAGCTGCAGGATACGATCTTCATGGGACTCCGGTTCATGACCCGCGTACCACTCGTTGTCGTGGGCAGTGTGGTGATGGCATTGGTCGTGCATGTGAGACTGGGGCTGCTCCTGGCGGTAACCCTTCCGGTACTCATTGTCTTCCTGGTCTGGGTGATGAAAAGGGCCTCGGCATTGTTCCGCGGTGTGCAGACCCGGCTGGACGGGGTCAACAGTGTAATTCAGGAGAACCTTACCGGCATCCGGCTGATTCGGGTGTTCGTGCGCATGGGTCATGAGACTAACCGTTTTGCCGCTTACAGCAGGGAACTGATGGAATCCACTGTAGCTGCGCTTCGTCTGACGGAGACCTCGGCTCCCCTTATTATGCTGATTGTGAATACGGGTATTATGCTGGTGCTCTGGTTCGGACGTATTGAGATTTCGGCCGGTGACGCAACTCTGGGACAGACTGTGGCCGTAATTAATTATTCTCTGCGTACCATTGGAGCTTTGTCAGCGCTGTCCTGGATTATGGCAACCTTTTCCCGGGCTAAGGCTTCTTCACAGCGGATTCAGGAGGTTATGTCGGCAGATCACCTGGAAGTTAAGGATACTGTGGTGGAAACAACAAATAAGACTGCACCTATTCAGGGCAAAGTCGAGTTCCGGCATGTTAGCTTCCGCTATCCGGAGAGTGACATTGCAGTCCTGGAGGATGTTTCGTTCACGGTGCAGCCGGGAGAACGGGTCGCGATTATGGGAGCAACCGGCTCCGGCAAATCTTCTCTGGTAGGTCTGATTCCCCGTCTGTACGATCAGGACAGTGGTGTCATCATGATCGATGGAACGGCAAGCTCTGAGATGGATATCTCCAGACTGCGCGGAGCCATCGGTTATGTTCCCCAGGAGGTCCTGCTGTTTACCGGATCGGTGAGGGAGAATATTATCTGGGGCAACCCGGATGCTACCGAGCAGGAGATTGAACAGGCTGCTGCAGCCGCGCAGATCCATGATACGGTAAAAGAATTGCCGAACGGGTATGAGACCATGCTCGGGCAGCGGGGTGTCAATCTCTCCGGCGGGCAGAAGCAGCGGTTGACGATTGCCAGAGCGCTGGTGAGAAAGCCGGCGGTTCTGATTCTGGATGACAGCACCAGCGCGCTGGATGCTGTTACTGAAGGCCGGCTGCTGACAGAGCTGAAGAACATGTCCTGTACAACTTTTCTCATCACGCAAAAGATCAGCTCGACCGTATCTGCTGACCTTATATTGCTGCTGGATGAAGGCAGATTAATTGCGCAGGGAACACATGATGAGCTGATGTCGGGTTCAGATCTGTACCGGAAAATCAATGAATCTCAAGACAGGGAGGGGGCGCAGCATGTTCAAAGCATTACTTGAGCCTTTTCGCCACCCGAAGCTGAATGTCGGACTTGGTGATGCGGCAAGTTTCGGATCGCCGGGAGGACGCAGACCCAAGGCGAAAGCCAAGAACTGGTCAGCCACGCTCCGGAGAATCTGGAGTTATCTGGCGAAACGCAAGGCCAAACTGGCACTTGTACTGGTTATGGTGTTTCTAAGCTCCGGTCTTGCCCTGCTCGGACCTTATCTGATCAGCAGAGCGGTGGATCACTATCTGGAGGGTGACGGGGGCAGAACCTGGAGCATCTTCCTGGTCACGCTTGCCGCAGTATATGTGCTGAATTCCTTGACCTCCTGGCTGCAGAACATCTGGATGATCGAGATTGCCCAGGAGACAGTACTCCGTATGCGCACCGATTTGTTCGCGCACCTGCACCGGTTGCCGATTCCATTCTTCAACCGCAGGCAGCAGGGTGAAATCATGAGCCGTCTGACCAATGATATTGAGAATATCAGCTCCACGCTGAACAGCTCGGCCATTCAGATTTTCTCAAGTGTGCTGACTTTACTGGGTACGGTGGGTGTGATGCTATGGCTAAGTCCGCTGTTAACATTACTAACCTTCATCGTTGTGCCGCTAATGATCCTCGGCATGCGCTGGATTACTAGGCGGACAGGTCCGCTGTTCAAGGAACGCCAGCGCAATATGGGCGAGCTTAACGGATATATTGAAGAGACGCTGTCCGGACAAAGAATCATCAAGGCTTTTTCGCAGGAGGTACGGGTGATTGCGGGTTTCCGTGAACGAAATACGCGGATCATGCTATCAGGCTACTGGGCTCAGGCCATTTCAGGCTTCATTCCAAAGCTCATGAACGGCCTGAACAATCTGAGCTTTGCCATTGTGGCTGGTGTAGGCGGTCTGCTGGCCATCCGGGATTTGGTTACCGTAGGTGTCATAATCGCGTTCGTGGAATATACACGCCAATTCACGCGGCCGCTGAATGATCTTGCGAACCAGTGGAACACCCTGCTGTCGGCGATTGCTGGTGCGGAGCGGGTATTCGAGGTGCTGGATGAAGGCGCCGAAGCCAAGGATGAAGGGGCAGCGGTAACGCTGGATCACGTGGAGGGGGCAGTGAAATTCTCCGGAGTGTCTTTCTCGTATGATGACGGCGCAGACACTCTGCAGGATATCAGCTTTGAGGCCAAGCCTGGTGAGATGATTGCTCTAGTGGGACCAACCGGGGCAGGTAAGACCACGTTGATCGGCCTGCTGTCCCGCTTCTATGATCCAGATAAAGGGAGTATTACGCTGGACGGCAGGGACCTGTCTTCTATCCGCCGTGAGAGTCTGCGAAGCCATATGGCCTTTGTACTTCAGGATTCTTTCTTGTTCAAGGGAACGATACGGGACAATATTCGGTACGGCAGGCTGGATGCCAGTGACGAGGAAGTGGAGGAAGCCGCGAAGCTGGCTAATGCGCATTCTTTTATTATGCGGATGAAAGGCGGTTACGAGCGGATGTTGTCCGTAGACGGCTCAGGTATCAGCCAGGGTCAAAAGCAGCTGCTGGCTATAGCCCGCGCAATTCTTGCCGATCCGTCCATGCTGGTGCTGGATGAAGCGACAAGCAGCATCGACACTGTAACGGAGATTAAGATTCAGGAAGGGCTGCAGGCGTTAATGAAAGGGCGGACCAGCTTCGTAATTGCCCACCGTCTGGGTACGATCCGTGCGGCTGACCGTATTCTGGTGCTTCAGGGTGGACGGCTGCTTCAGCAGGGGTCACATACCGATTTGCTCCAAGAGGGTGGACTATACAGCCAGCTGGTGCGGGGATCATCGGATTCGGCGACAGGCTAGAACCTAAAAAAAAGGCAGGCCCGACATTCATCGGAGCTGCCTTTGCTGTTTATATGGGAAGCTATTAAGATAGACTCAGCAGAGATTATTATCTCTTAACGGGAGGCATCCGGTGAAGAGGACTGCTGAGCCTTTTGCTTCTCCCTGAAACGGGGTCCCACGTAGTTACGCTTCCGGTCACGGGTGAGAATCCAGCCCCCGAGAAAGCTCATTCCGGCCAGGAAGAGCAGGAGGCCGCCGCCGAAGTGCAGCCAGGCAAAAACAGGAGTGGCTTGATCGTCGCCATGCATAGAAATATAGTTGAATATATCATCTTTCATCATCAGGAAGCCTTTCATCGCGAGGAGGCCGGGAATAACCAGAATCAGGATGGCAATGAAGCGTGTAGTGAGCAGTTTCATGAGTTCCTCCTTTTCCATAATCCCATTCATTTCACCCATATGATAACGTTTCATTGGGTAAAAGTCCATGTATATATGACGTTTGTAAGCTTTGTTATAGGGATAAAAGAGAGTACAATGTAATAGGTTAATTTAGAATTTACGAGTGATGACTGGAGGATACATATATGACGATTTCATGTGATGTGGCCATTCTTGGCGGAGGTACCGGAGGTTACGTGGCGGCGATCCGCGCAGCCCAGCTGGGGAAATCCGTGGTTGTAATTGAAATGGACAAACTGGGTGGAACCTGTCTGCACCGCGGCTGCATCCCCAGCAAATCGCTGCTGCGCAGCGCCGAGGTATACGCTGAAATACAAGAGAGTGAGAGTTATGGCATCGAGACTACGGGAGTACAGCTTGTATTCCCGAAGGTGCAGGCCCGCAAGGAAGCTGTGGTCGAGCAGCTGCACCAGGGCGTACAGTTTCTGATGCGCAAAAATAAAATCCAGGTACTGAAGGGAAAAGGGCGCATTATCGGCCCTTCGATATTCTCTCCGCGCAGCGGAGCCGTCGCGGTGGAGCTGGAGGATGGCGAAATGGAGACTGTGGTGTCCGGCAATCTCATTATAGCAACCGGTTCGCGCCCCCGCGTGCTGCCCGGGTTGAAGCCGGACGGCAAGGTCATTCTGAGCAGCGAGGAAGCACTGACGCTGGAAGAACTGCCGGCCTCCATGATCATTGTCGGCGGCGGAGTCATCGGCGTGGAATGGGCTTCGATGCTGGCCGATTTTGGCGTACAGGTTACTGTAGTTGAAACGGCAGGCCAACTGCTGCCTTTAGAAGATGAGGAAGTTGCCCATGAACTGCTGCGGCTCTTGAAGAAACGCGGCGTTAAGGTGTTGACCGGGACAACTGTAGATGCTGAGACCTGTGTGGTATCGGAAGCAGGAGTTACCATTGAAGCCCGCAAGGGTGAACAGAGCCAGACCCTGACGGCAGAGAAGCTGCTGGTATCCGTAGGCAGAGTGGCGAATATTGAGAACATTGGTATGGAGAATACCGATATCCATTTTGATAAAGGTGTAATTGAAGTTAACGCCAACATGCAGACCAATGAACCACATATCTATGCGATCGGTGATTGCATCGGGGGTCTCCAGCTGGCCCATGCAGCGAGTCATGAGGGAATACGTGCAGTGAACCATCTGGCAGGGGAGACGCTTCATCCTTATCATCCGCATCTGGTTCCGCGCTGCGTCTACACGCGTCCTGAGGTGGCAAGTGTCGGTTATACGGAAAAAGAGGCCAAGGCGCTTGGAGCGGATGTGGTCACTGGGAAGTTCCCGTTTTCAGCCATCGGAAAAGCGATTGTCTACGGAATGAAAGACGGCTTCGTCAAAGTCGTGGCTGACCGCACCAGCGGAGATATTCTCGGTGTGCAGATGATCGGTCCCCATGTTACTGATCTGATTGGAGAAGCGGCGCTTGCGCAGCTGCTGGATGCTACGCCTTGGGAAATCGGGGAAGCGATTCATGCTCATCCGACGCTTTCCGAGATCATTGGGGAAGCGATGCTCGCAGTGGATGGAAGAGCAATCGGATTCTAGTGAACGATGAATGCCCCCACGGGAATGCCGGATGGAGCTGAAGGCGCCTTTTGCGTCAAAACAGCTCCAAACCGGCTTTTCGTGGCTTTTCTTTTTGCAGGGAAAGGGATTATAATGAACTGGAGTACGATTTAGTACCTGGTTTTAAGATCAGGGCATAGATTGGCTTGCGTGTATGCTTCCCTGTGCGAATTTGGGATGAAGAGATCGTCAGGGCATATGCTTACAAAACTTTTAGGAGGTACCTCATATGGAATTCCAAGGTACTGTAGAGACTGTTAACAGACATAAGCCGCTTGGACTCAGTGATGGCCAGGTCATCGATATGTACAGATATATGCAGCTCGGGCGGAAATACGATGAACGCAGCCTGCTTCTTCAACGCGCCGGTAAGATCAACTTCCATGTCTCCGGCATTGGCCAGGAGGCGGCCCAGGTAGCAGCAGCTTTTGCACTGGACCGTGAAAACGATTATTTCCTGCCGTATTACCGCGATTATGCTTTTGTGCTGACTGTCGGTATGACTACGCGTGAGCTGATGTTGTCCGTATTTGCCAAAGCAGAAGACCCTAACAGTGGCGGGCGGCAGATGCCGGGTCATTTTGGAAGTAAACGCCTGCGGATTGTGACGGGGTCAAGTCCGGTGACAACACAGGTGCCGCATGCCGTTGGCTTTGCTCTGGCTGCCAAGATGCAGAAGAAGAAATTTGTATCTTTTGTCACCTTCGGGGAAGGCTCCAGTAACCAGGGGGATTTCCATGAAGCCTGCAATTTCGCCGGGGTGAATAAGCTGCCGGTCATTATTTTTTGCCAGAATAATCAGTATGCCATATCTATTCCGGCGCACAAGCAGCTTGGAGGCAAGGTTAGCGATCGTGCGCAGGGCTATGGCTTCCCGGGGATCCGGGTAGACGGTAATGATCCGCTTGAAGTATACCGAGTAGTGAAGGAAGCACGGGAACGTGCGCTTGCGGGTGAGGGACCAACGCTGATTGAAGCGATGATGTACCGCCTGTCGCCACATTCGACCTCTGACAATGATCTGGCTTACCGGACCAAGGAAGAAGTGGATGCCAACTGGAAAAAAGACGGCATTGCCGCCTTCCGTACCTATCTGACTGAACTTGGACTCTGGAGTGACGAGCAGGAACGAGATCTGGCTGCCGAATATAATCTGGAGCTCAAAGCAGCGATTGAATACGCTGATAATGCACCGTTTCCGAAACCGGAAGATACGCTGCTGCATGTTTACAGTGAATCAGACCTCAAGGGAGGAGCCTAACCCATGGCGATTATGGAATATATCGATGCCATCCGGCTGGCAATGAAAGAAGAAATGGAACGCGATGAATCGGTGTTCGTGCTCGGCGAGGATGTCGGCGTTAAGGGCGGGGTCTTCACCACCACCAAAGGGCTGCAGGAGCAGTTCGGGGATGAACGCGTCCTGGATACGCCACTGGCAGAATCCGCGATTGCCGGTGTGGCTATCGGTGCAGCAATGTACGGGATGAAGCCGATTGCCGAAATGCAGTATTCCGATTTCATGCTTCCGGCGACGAACCAGATCATCAGTGAGGCTGCCAAAATCCGTTACCGCTCCAATAATGACTGGAGCTGTCCGGTGGTTATCCGTGCGCCGATTGGCGGAGGGATCTTCGGCGGACTGTACCATTCACAGTGTCCGGAATCCATTTTCTTCGGGACGCCAGGGCTGAAGATTGTAGCCCCGTACTCGGCGTATGATGCCAAAGGGCTGCTAAAAGCAGCCGTGCGTGATCCTGATCCGGTCCTTTTCTTCGAGAACAAAAAGTGCTATAAGCTGATTAAGGAAGATGTGCCTGAAGGAGATTACACGGTTCCGATCGGTGAAGCCAACCTGCTGCGTGAAGGCAGCGATATTACCGTGATCGGGTACAGTCTGCCGCTGCATTTTGCCATGCAGGCTGCGGAAGAGCTGGAGCGTGAGGAAGGCATTACCGCGCATATCCTTGATCTGCGAACCCTGCAGCCTCTGGACCGCGAAGCCATTATTGCCGCTGCCCGCCAGACCGGCAAGGTGCTGATTGTCCACGAGGACAACAAGACCGGAGGCATCGGCGGTGAAGTGGCGGCGATTATCGCTGAACACTGCCTGTTTGAGCTGGATGCGCCGATTTTCCGCCTCTGCGGGCCGGATGTGCCGGCGATGCCGATCAGCCCGCCGATGGAGAAGTTCTTCATGCTGAGCAAGGATAAAGTGAAAGCAGAAATGCTGCGGCTGGCACAGTACTAGGCTTCCATTCTAGGTAGCTGCAAGCAGATGCCTACAAAACTTGGGTCTATACTTTCGAAGGCAGTTTTGTATGAAGTAATATCTGTAAGCAAATGCTTACAAAACTAAGTTTATGCTTCCGAAGTAAGTTTTGTACGAAGTAATATCTG
>NZ_JBWAVA010000032.1:0-19256 GCF_056121505.1 Paenibacillus sp. LS-5
GCTCCGGCTGTGGCCGCCCGCCCGAGGCTTCCGGCCCGGGCGGCGGCTGCGCTGCGGCGCTGCAGCAGGCCGCGGAGCGTGTCCGCGCCAAGCGGCGCGACCTCTTCGGCCAGCAGCTTGAAGCCCTCATCCTCCTGCTGCACCTTGGCGCGCAGGGCCAGCAGGGCGCCCTTCACGATCAGGGCGCGGCTGCGTTTCCAGACCTCAGGGAAGAGTACGACCTCGCAGCGCTCGATCTGGTCTTCCCATTCCACAAAGGCCATCGCCTTACCGGCCTTCGTGGTGATTTCCTTGACGGACACAACCATGCCAGCGGTTACGGTCTGGCTCTCATCCGCCGCTTCGCCCAAGTCCATGAGCCGCTGCATGCCCGGCTCCTCAAGCAGCTCCGCAGCATCGTCCAATGGGTGCCCGGACAGGTAGAGCCCGAGCAGCTCCCGCTCCAGCTCCAGCTGCTGGGTAACCGTGAAGCTGGGAATATCCGGGTAGCGGATCTCCCAGTTCGGTGTCTCAATCAGATCGTCGAAGAGCTGAATCTGAAGCTCGTCGCGTTCCTTGCGCCACTTCAGCGCGGCATCCACTGTCTCGTCCAGCATCGCAAGCAGCTGGGCACGGTGGCCTGGGAGCTGGTCGAACGCTCCAGCCTGCAGCAGAGACTCCACCACCCGCTTATTACAGACACGAAGATCCACCCGGCGGCAGAAGTCGAGCAGGCTGTCGAACGGCCGCTCCTTGCGGACCTCCATAATATTCTCCACGGCCAGCGTACCGACATTCTTGACGGCTGCCAGTCCGAAGCGGATATGCCCTGCACCTTCGCCCGGAACGGGAGTGAACAGGACTTTACTCTCGTTAACATCCGGAGGCAGCACTCCGATCCCGCTGCGGCGGCATTCCAGCACATACTCCGCTACCTTGCGGTGGGTTCCCATCACCGCCGTCAGCATGGCAGCCATGAACTGGACGGGATAGTGGGCCTTGAGATAGGCCGTCTGGAAAGCCAGCACGCCATACGCCGCCGCATGGGCGCGCGGGAAGCCGTAGTTGGCAAACCGTACAATCATGTCGTAGACGGCATTGGCATCCTCCTCGGAGTAGCCTTGCCGAAGGCTGCCTTGCACGAAGTGGCCGCGCTCCTTGTCGAGCGTCTCCCGCTTCTTCTTGGAGACCGCCCGGCGCAGCAGATCCGCTTCACCAAGCGAGAATCCCGCCATCAGCGAGGCGATCTGCATGATCTGCTCCTGATAGACGATGATGCCGTACGTATCATCGAGGATCTGCTTCAGATCGGCATGCGGATACTCCACTTCGATCTGGCCATGCTTGCCGGCGATATATTTAGGGATGAACTCCATCGGACCCGGACGGTACAATGCTACCACCGATACGATGTCCTCGAAGCCAGTAGGCTTCATATCCTTAAGCACACGCCGTACACCTGCAGATTCCATCTGGAACACACCGGTGGTTTCGCCTGCGCTGAGCATCTCATAGGTTAGGGGGTCATCATCAGAAATGATGCCAAAATCAGGAACACTGCCAGTCATTTCTGTAATCCAATTCATGCTGCGCTCAATAATGGAAAGTGTGCGCAGACCCAGAAAATCCATTTTCAGCAGACCCACACTCTCCAGATGCTCCATGGAATACTGCGTGAGCGCTGTGCTCTCATTACCGGCCTGCAGAGGTACTGCATCGGTCAGCGGACCTTTGGAGATCACGACTCCTGCCGCATGGGTTGACGCATGCCGGGGCATGCCCTCTACCTTCATTGCCATGTCAAGCAAGCCTTTGATCTTCGGATTGCTGTCATAGAGGGCCTTCAGCTCGGGAGCCCCCTCCAGTGCCCGGGAGATGCTGATTCCGAGCTGTCCCGGAATCAGCTTTGCTGCTTTGTCCACATCGTTATAGGGCAGATTAAGTGCTCTTCCCACGTCCCGTACCGCTGCTCTGGCAGCCATCGTACCAAAGGTGATAATCTGTGCGACATGCTCTTTGCCGTATTTATTCACTACATAAGCGATAACCTCATCACGGCGCTCGTCGCTGAAGTCAATATCAATATCCGGCATTGTAATCCGCTCGGGATTCAGAAACCGCTCGAAGAGCAGGTTGTACTTCAGCGGGTCCACATCGGTAATCCGCAGACAGTAGGCGGTCAGGCTGCCTGCGGAAGAACCTCTGCCCGGACCTGTAACAATCCCGCCCCGGTGACAGAAGGCGATGAAGTCCCAGACGATCAGAAAATAATCGCTGAACCCCATCTTCTCAATAACGCCCAGCTCATAATTCAGCCGCTTCCCGGCCGCATCCTTCTCCTCGGGTGAAGACCAGCGCGGTGTATCCGCATAGCGGGCTTCCAGCCCGCTCCAGCAGAGCTCACGGAGATAGCCGGCAGCATCCAGGCCTTCCGGCAGCGGAGAATAGGCAGGCAGGATATGCTCGCCGAAGGTCAGCTCCAGATTGCACTTTTCAGCGATAATCAGTGTGTTCGCCAGCGCCTGCGGCACATGCGGGAACAGAGCAGCCATTTGCTCACCGCTCTTGAGGAACAGCTGGTCGGTTCCAATCTTCAGACGCTCCTCGTCATCCACTGTCTTCCCAGTGCCGATGCAGATCAGCACATCCTGGACCTCGGCGTCCTCTTTGGCCAGATAATGGACATCATTCGTAGCTACCAGCTCGATACCGCATTCGGCGGCGAGTGCAATCAGCTTAGGATTGACCCGCTTTTGCTCGGGAATCCCATGATCCTGCAGTTCCAGATAGAAATCCCCGCCAAAAATCTCCTTGTACCGAAGCGCCGCTTTACGTGCCTCTTCTTCACGTCCATGCAGCAGATGCTGCGGCACCTCGCCGCCGAGACAGGCACTTAAGCAGATGATACCCTCGGCATGGGCGGCAAGGGATTCCATATCAATACGCGGCTTATAGTGCTGGCCCTCCAGATGGCCGATGGACACGAGCCGCATTAGATTTTTGTACCCGGTCTCATTCTTCGCGAGCAGGATCAGATGGTAAATCGGCTGATCCTTGCGACTGCCCCGCTCACGGCGCGAACCTGCGGTCAAATAGGCTTCACAGCCGATGATCGGCTGGATTCCGTTTTCTTTGCACGCTTTATAAAAGGGGATGGCCCCATACATCACTCCATGATCCGTAAGCGCCAGCGATTTCATGCCGTATTCGCCGGCCCGGCGCACCAGATCTGTAATGCGTGCCGCCCCGTCCAGTAGACTGTACTCGCTGTGCACATGCAAATGCACGAAAGGGCTCATATCCCCACTTCCCTTCAGGTTCCAGAATCAAAACATAAGATGAAACTATTTTATCATATTCAAGGGGGAGCCGCCCATAGAATGAAGAAAGAGCACAAGGACAGGCTGAGGGAAGTGCTGCCTGGTTCAGAAAGGGGCCTTGTATGAACATTTTTTTGAGTAAAGCTGTCCTCGATTTTTTTATTGCTTTCGGAATCGTCCTGGGAGGGGCCATGCTGGGCGGTATGGGTGCCGTAGTCTCACTCCAGCCCCCGACACAGACCATGCTGGACGTGGCCGACCGGATTAAGATTTGGGCACTTGCCGCTGCTGTCGGCGGAACCATCGACCCGATGCGGGTGATTGAGAGCAACATGCTGGGCGGCAATCTCTCCCCTGCTATCAAGCAAATTCTTTATTTAGTCTTCGCCTTTCTAGGCGCTCATATGGGCAGCGAGCTGGTCAAATGGGTGTGCGGCAAGGGGTGAGCGGACCATGAGGGTTCCTCCCTTCCAGCGCTACCGCCGCTTTTCGCAGATTTCCGCCATCTTTGTACTGGGAATGGTTGTGGGAAGTGTCATGTATAACGCCATTTTTCATATGGGCTATAATGTGCTCTGGCTGAATAATAAAGATTTGCGCGATCAGGTAGAGCAGTACCGCAAGGATATCAAGACGCTCAAGAAATACAACAACACCTCCACCGTAATCCGGGAAATAAAGCTACGTACGGAAGACAGCACGGTGCAGGAAGGCGCTGCCGCTATCGATCCCGTCACCGCGAAGGAAATTATCAGCAAATTGAGTACAGACCTGGAGCCGATGCGCGGGCGCAGCATGTTCGATATCGATACCGACGGCAAGCTGGCCCGGCTCCTTTTGGACGGTAAAATCTACATCGTACGAGAGAAGGAATATGCTGTCCGAATCCGTACTATGCTCGTCATGGAGGGCGTGCTGCAAATCTGGGTTGAAATCAGCCCTTTTAGACGCAGCTGAGGACAATCATGGTACAATAGTTGGCAAAACACGGCTTTTACCACCTTGGCCACAAAGGAGCTGCCTGTCCATGATTCTGTTCATCAAATATGTGCTGTTCATTCTAATGATGGTCTGTATGATTGGTGCCGCCGTCTACAGTTTCTATTCCCGCAGAGCGCAAGACCCGCTGGAAAAAGGCGTCAAACGCTCCATTATGAACATTCTGCTGGGTGCCATGCTCGTATCGCTCTCCCTGATCTGCATGTTTGTGTTCCGCGGCTCCACGGTCAATGTAATTATCGAGGCATTGTTTCTGCTGATCGGGGCTTTCAACATCTTCTCTGGACTGCGCAGCTATGGATTCTACAAAGCTTGAATAATGAAGAAGATATGCAGGAGGTAACACTGTGAAATTCGATGGATCCCACAGCGGTCTGGCCGCATTACCGGACTTAGGACATTGCTTAAGTGAAGTAACTGATCTGAATCTCTATGACAATAGGTTCAGCAGCATTCCCAATGAGATTTTACTGATGCACAATCTGGAAATCTTGAATCTTTCAGTCAATAAGCTGCAGAGCATTCCACCTGAGATCCAAACACTCTACAAGGTCAAAATGATTGATTTTGGCCATAACCAGATCGAATCGGTTCCAGCGGAAATTGGAAAGCTGGCACAGCTGGAGGATTACCTCTATCTCCATAACAATCGTCTCCATTCCATCCCTCCTGAAATCGGACAGCTGGAAAAGTTGAAGTATTTGAATCTCAGCGATAATTCACTTGCGGAATTGCCCGCTGAGCTTGGCGGTCTTACCAAAATGGTCGAACTGCGGATTATGAATAATCAACTAACTGCCTTACCCGAAGCATGCGGGAAACTTATCAGCCTTAGGGAACTGCATCTGAAGAACAACTGTCTCTCCGTGCTCCCGGAGATATTCGGCGGACTGCCGCTTCTACGGGTTATGGATGCTGAAAATAATCAGCTGCTTCATGTGCCGGAATCATTAAGCGAATGTACCAGACTGCGGAGGCTGAATCTGCGAAATAACCGGATTTCCGTGCTCCCTGAGCAAATCGGACGGCTGACGAATCTATTAGAGCTAGATTTGAGGAGCAATCATCTCCTGGAAATCCCCGAGTCCTTGCTGGAAATCAAGGGACTGGAACGTTTGGACCTGCGCTGGAATCATGAATTGACCCTTCCGGGCTGGCTGCCGAGGCTAGAGGACAATGGCTGTATCGTATATTTGTAATTGGATGTACCGCAAAAAGACTATCTCCGGCCTTCGTAAGCGCGCGTGATAGTCTTTTTGACCTGTACCGGAAGGGTTGAAGTTCTCGCAGACCCTCCTCGTCAGCCGTGGTCAATCGATTGCAGCAGCAGTACCGCCTTGGCAACCAGTGTATCCATATGGCTAATTTCGATTTCGATTTTGCAGGTCCGGCGGCTGATCTCCAGCAGCTTCGGCATCACCATAATAGAGTGTTCAATCTGAACCGGACGGATGAAATAGGTGGACATGTTATCCAGTACATAATCATTGCCGGTAATATCCTTGGCCGCCTTGAAGGCGGATAGCGTCATCAGTGTTGACAATACACCTTCGGAGATTGTACCCAGGTCTGTTGCCATCTGCGGGGTAATAAAGCCGTGGAAGAACAGCTTTCCCTCCTCATCCCGCTCCTCGGCAAAACCGTTCCAGATCAGATGATCAAATGTTTCCCCTAGCTGGGGCTGATTGCTGACGTCCCGCAGGCTCTGCAGCACCTCTCTGCGGGTCAGCGAGCCTACCAGCTTGCGATTGCGGTCAACGATTGGCAGGAAGTCAATGCCCTCCCACATCATAATCTGGGCTGCGGATGCCAGTGAGGTCTGAAGCCCGGCTGTAATCGGGCTGCGGACCATGGCTTTCTCAATACTCTGTCCCTCTGCAAGCTCTTCTACATCGCGGCGGCCCACGATTCCAATGACCCGGTTCCATTCATCCGTTACCGGGAATCGCTGCTCCCCGCTGTCTAAGGATAGCTGACGGAGCTCGCTGACCGTGCTGGATATTTTCAGTGTGTTCAGGCGCGGCTTGTTGTCCACGATATCTTCAACCAGCATAATTTTCTTCTTGATCAACCGGTCAAAAATCGCCCGGTTAATCATGGACGCCACAGTAAATGTATCATGGCGCGATGAGATTACCGGCAGATCCAATTCATCCGCCTGCGCCTTAACTTCACGGCTTGTCCCGAAGCCGCCGGTCACAAGCACCGCCGCCCCCTGCTCCAGCGCAAGCGAATGCACATCCTCACGGTTCCCGACGATCAGGAGGCTGTCCGCATCAATATAGCGGATCATTGCATCCACCTTCATAGCGCCAATAACATATTTATGCAGATGTTTGTTCAATCCATCTGCTCCGCCCAGCACATGACCTTCTACGATATCTACCACATCACCGAAGGTCAGCTGATCGGAGATATTACGGGGTTTCTTCTCTACACGGACTGTACCGATCCGCTCCTTGGTAATGACGATGCCTAGATTCTCGGCTTCTTTCACCGCACGGTATGCCGTCCCCTCACTGACACCCATTTCCCTTGCCAGCTTGCGGACAGAGATTTTGGTTCCAACCTTCAGGCTTTCGATGTGCTGCAGCAGTTGTTCATGTTTGGTTATGTTATCAATTTGACCCTCCAACTGTTACACCCCCATGCTCCGATCTGTACTATTCTGTACTCATTATACACGCTTAGAATACAGGAGCACAACCGCTTCAGCCGGGCATTTTGATGACATGGATTCTCTCATTCATTCTCAGAGATTCCAGACCAAAAATCCCCCGATCCCGCTGTTATAGCGGACTCAGAGGATGAATAAGTGTATGTAGCCGATGATCAGGATCTTTGCGACACTCTGACCGGTTCATCTGTCCACTTGCCCTGCCACTGCTCCAGCTTATGCTTGCGGACGGCCTCCAGCCGTTTGTGCTTCTCTTCATCCACGCCGATAATGAAATGCAGATGTGACGCAATCACCAGGAAGGCAAAAATGCACCAGACCACACCGAAGCCAAGCACCCAGCCGGGGCCGTTATGAAAAGACAGCTGCGGAAGCGCGTAGAGCAGCATCGCCAGTGCCGCCAGCATGTAGATGACATGCTTGAATTTGTTTCTTTTTTTCATTGAAGACCGCTCCTTCTCTCAAGGTTGTTCAATTAAATCTATATCTCTACTCTATGAACCCGCCGGCTGAATTATGAGACAAGTTATAAAAAAAGCTGCGAGAATGTGGTTTTGCATATGGCAGGGTCCTACAGGTTATGAGATGATGAATGCATTCCAGGGAGGGATTTCCATTGAACAACGCATTTAACTATTCTGAGTACATTATCCGCAAAAAAGTATTTTCCATCATGGGAGCCAACCTGCATATTTACAACAATTCAGAGGAGCTAGTGCTATATTCGCAAATGAAGGCATTTAAGCTGAAAGAGGACATTGCTCTCTACACCGATGAGAGTATGGCACAGGAATTACTCCGCATCAAGGCGCGTAAAGTGATCGATTTCAGCGCCACCTATGATGTGCATGATTCAGAGACTGGCGAACATCTCGGTGCACTGCGCCGCAAAGGTCTCAAGTCGATTGTGAAGGATGAATGGGTTCTGCTGGACAACAAAGATACCGAGATCGGTTTGATCAAGGAAGACAGCACATTTATGGCGCTGCTGCGGCGTTTCATTACACTGATTCCACAGAAATACAACATCGAGCTCAGAGACGTCACCATTCCAGCCTTCCGGCAGAACTTCAATCCTTTTGTCACCAAAATCATCGCGGACTTCTCCGAGGACCGCAAAGGTCTGCTTGACCGCCGTCTCGCTCTGGCTGCCGGGATTCTGCTCTGCGCGATAGAAGGCAAACAGGATTAGTCTGATCCTGCGGAAGATTGTATCCGGAAAGTCGCTATGCGTGAAACGGCTGCTCATAAGAATGAAGCCAGCGCCGAATCATATGATTGTAGGTTGTCTCAACCAAACAGGGGTCGTTCCTCCAGCCGTATTGGCTGTTGGAACGACCCCTGTTTGTACACTATGCAGCTTGTATTGTGCAGGCTTAAGGCTACTCTGCCCCGCCGTACATTTGGGATAAGCTGTCTGTAATGATTTTGTTCACATCCTCTATAACCACGCTGAGACGCCGTTCCGCATCGAACAATCTCCGGATGCCCAGATTCAGGTTCAGCACCTCGAACAGCTTCTCCATCTTCTCCATTTCCTCCTGGGGAGGCATCTCTCCGCTCATCATCCGCTGCTGGAGCTCAATCTGGCTCTGACGGAAATTATCGAGCATATGCTTGCTCTCCTGATCTGCTTCAATCACCTTCATTGCACTTGTGATATCGGCTACCTCGCTGCTGTCTTTGATGGCACGCGCCAATTCATGCGCCTTGTCGATTACGTTCATTGTTGTTTCCTCCTAAAGTTTTATGAGCATACAGAATAGGTCAATCACCAAGGGTCAGATGTCTCCATATGATGAATGATATGCAACCCTTAAGATTCAATAGCCGGCATCATGCTGCCTACCGGAAGGAGATCCACGATGTCTAAGTTCAAGATCCCGGTCCACACGGTCCACTCGGGCATCCTGCAGGAAAACGCTATAATGCTTGGCGACAAATCCATGAAAAAGCTCAAAATACCGGTTCATGGTTCCATCCAGCTCACCTTCGGCTCATTCCGGCAGGAGGTCACGGTTATTCCGGTTCCCAAATCCGACAGCCTGCGTATCAGCGAAGCAATGGCCCGCCGGCTCGGACTCAGACAGCGGCTTACGCTCAATGTCTCCTACAGCCCGGGTAGCCGCACCTTGCGCCTCGGGCCGATCATCGGAGTGCTGGTGAGCCGCGACCACCCCGATCACCCTGACCGGCTGTTCGGCCCGATTACCATGTTCTGCCGGGAGCTGACCCATGCCTGCCATGCACAAGGCGCCTATGTATATTTCTTTACCCCGGAAGCGCTGGAACCGCGCAGCCCTTCCATTGAGGGCTGGGTATACGATGAGGGCTGGCGGAAGCTGAGTCTTCCAGTTGCCGATGTGATCAACAATCGGCTTACGACGCGAAAGGTAGAGAACAAACCTAGCGTACAGCATTTTCTGGCTGATGTAAAATCCCGCTATGGCACACATTTTTTCAATGAAAAATTTCTTGACAAGACTGAAGTATTTGAAGCGTTGGCGCAAGATGCCGCGCTGCAGAGGTATTTGCCGGAATCCCATGCCCTGAAAGGTTTTGCGGTGTTAAAGAAAATGTGCAGCACCTACAGCAGTGTGTTCCTCAAACCGGTCCGCGGCAGTCTCGGCAAAGGCATTCTGAGAATTTCCAAGGAAGAGGGCGGCGGCTACCAGCTGTTGTCCACCACACCGCTGGGTACACGCAAACAAAGTTATCCCAGCCTGACCAAGCTGTTCCAGTCCGTCACCCCCAAGATGAAAACGACGCGTTATCAGATTCAGCAAGGTTTGCCTCTATTGGAGCTCGGGCGGCGGCCTGTAGATTTCCGGGCTCTTGTGCAAAAGAATGGCACAGGCAAATGGGGCGTCACCTCCATTGTCGCCCGTACAGCCGGGAGCAATCATTTTGTCTCCAATCTGGCACGCGGCGGAACACTTAGCACAGTACGGGAAGCTATTTCGAAGAGCAACCTGCCCTCTGGTGTGAAGGAAAGCTCACAGGCTCAGCTGCCCAGGGCGGCACTGGCTATCGCAAGAGGTGTAGAAACCTATATTCCTGCACATTTCGGTGAACTGGGCATTGACCTCGCCCTCGACCAGTCTGGACGAATATGGCTTTTGGAGGTCAATTCCAAACCGTCCAAGAACGACAACACCCCGCTGAACGATCAGAAGATCCGGCCGTCTGTGAAGCAGATGATTCTATACTGCCGCTATCTGGCCGGATTATAAGGAGGACATCATGATGGAGACAGCACTGGGGTTCCTGGGTATTATGACTGGACGAAGCCATGGGAATCCCCCTATCGCAGAACCGGAGTTCTGCACCCAGTTATGCCGGGCAGCCCCCTTGTACGATCTCCAGATCATCGTGTTCCACCCGTATGGTGTAAGCAGTGACGGTCAAACCATCAGCGGATATACCTGGGAAGATGGAGAATGGAAGACTGCCTGCACCTCTGCACCGGATATCCTATACAACCGTTGTCTGATCACTAGTCCGCAGGAAAAAAGAGTAGTTACCTCTGCCTTGTCTGCCCTCTCCGGCTCTATCCCCTGGTCCCGCGGACTTCCGGATAAGTGGGGAGTCTATGAAATTCTCCGGCGCAGCCGCAGGGTTGCCGGGTTTCTGCCCGAAACCCGGCTCTACAAGAACACCGGGGATCTTGGAACCATGCTTGCGGAAAGAGAACAGGGTGTGTTTCTGAAGCCCCGGGCCGGTTCTCATGGTAAACGTACGCTTCATGCTGTAAGACTACCCCACAGCCAAGGCGGAGGAATTAGCCTGCGCGGAAGGAATGGGGCAAACCTTCCTTTTCAACATGTGTTCGGCTCACTTGATGAGGGTCTGGACTGGGTCCAGGAATTCATCGGCTCGCGCCGCTATATTATTCAGCCTTACCTGCAGCTTACGAGCAGAGCAGGCCAGCCGTTCGATGTGCGCGTGCTTATGCAAAAGAACGGGCACGGCGTCTGGATGCTGACTGGCATGGCTGTTCGGCTGGGCAGCCGCGATTCACTGACTTCGAACCTGCACGGCGGAGGGACCGCAGTCGTTCCGCTGCCGTTCCTGCTTGCAGAATACGGAAAGTCCGGAGAAGAGCTGCTTCAGGAGCTGGCCGGAGCAGCAGCTCTTCTGCCTCCCTTACTGGAGGAGACCTGCGGCAGACTCGGAGAACTGGGTCTCGACTTCGGCCTGGATCCTGCCGGCAGAATCTATCTGCTAGAAGCCAATTCCAAACCAGGGCGCACGGTGTTCCGGCTGACGGGTGACCGCCGGGCTGCTAGGCTCGCCGCCGAGAACCCGCTGCGCTATACCAGGCATCTGCTTCGTACTTCATCGGCGGACACCCGCGTGTTCGCTGCTGGACCGCTCCATTATTAACGGGAGAATGAAATCAATGGTTCCTAAGGAGGATTCATAAATGGGTCTCACTTTTTGCAATGTTCATTTTACCAAGCAGCCCCAAAGAGTAGTCTACGTCTCGGGTGAACTGATGAGAAGTCTGAAACTGACCGGTAAGAAAAACATCCGCCTGCGGCTGGGCAAGGATGCGATCCCGGCGATGATTAAACCGATCAAACGTGCGGGTAAACATCTTTTTCTCGCCTCAGGTGTGAAGAGTGCAATCAAAATCCCGAATTCCGGCGGTGTCTATCTGCGAAATCTGCAGAATGATGAAGTTCAGCTTGGACCGCTTGTCGGCGTGTTGTCCGACGGTCCGGCATCTTCTTCGGCGCAGCCCTTCGGTTCCCGTACCGGCTTCATCAAGCAGCTGCTGCGGGAAGGAAGTAACAAATGCTATATCTTCGCGTTCATGCCGCGGGACATCGATTGGCAGCAGGAGCAGGTCAATGGCTATTTCCTGAATGCCAGCGGTAAATTCGAGCGCAAGCTGGTCCCGCTTCCGGATGTTGTCTACAACCGGCTCCCCAGCCGCAGAGCTGAGACTTCTCCCTACATTAACCAGCTCCGCGAACGTTTTGGACGTAAAAAGATTCCCTATTTCAACTGGAGTTTTTTCAATAAATCAGATATTTACCGGCTGCTGGAGAATGACAGTGCGGCGAGCCGCTTCGTACCCGAGACACACAGCAACCCAAGTCCGGAACAGATGAAGGATATGCTTGACCGCCATCATTTCGTATACTACAAACCTTCGGCAGGCAGCCTGGGGCACGGCATTTACCGGCTGACCTACCTGCCCAAGAAGGGCTACTTCGCCCGCTATCGGAAAAGCGGCAAGAACGTGCTTCTTCGCTTCGCCAGCTTCGAAAGCCTGATGCGGATGCTGCGGGGCCGGCACGGCCAACACCTGCAGAACTATGTAGTACAGCAGGGCATCCGGCTGATTGAAATTGACAGCTGCCCGATAGACTTCCGTTTTCACATGCACAAGAATGGCAGCAATCAATGGGTTGTCGTCGGGATCGGCGCCAAAAAAGCCGGCCGGGGCAGTGTCACTACCCATCTCAAGAACGGCGGCGCCCTGCTCACTCCGCAGCAGGCTCTGGGCCGTGTCTTCGGGGCCAGAGCAGACGAAGTACTGCAGCGGGCCAAAACAACGGCTGTCAAGCTTGCCGAATCTCTGGAGATCCAGCACCGGCATCTGATTGGTGAAATCGGTTTTGACCTTGGCATCGACCAGGATGAGGATATCTGGATGTTCGAGGCAAATGCCAAACCGGGACGCTCGATCTTCCGCCATCCTTCCCTGCGTGCTGAGGGCAAAGCTTCCATCGAGCATATTCTGGAGCACTGTCTATACCTCAGCAAATTCCGCAGGAGGGATGAGTTGTGAACAGCCGAATTCCCGATCCCGGTAAACCTGTAATCGCCATTCTGACAACCAGCGACAGGCTGCGGCAGTTCCGCGGGAACCGCGAAAACTTCCGCGATATTATCCGCACCGGCAAAGAAATGGGATATTTGGTGTATGTCGTCACTGTCCGCGATCTGAAACTGGATGAGCAGGTGGTGAACGGCTTCGTGCCCTCCGCCAGCGGCAAAATCTGGTACGGCACTCCCATGCCGCTGCCGCAGGTGATCTATAGCCGCATCCCCACCCGGGAGGAGGAGGAGAAAGCGCCTGTCGCCCGCAAAATAGCAGAATGTCTGGAGCATCCTGACATCCACTTTTACAATCCTAATTTCTTCAATAAATGGAGTCTGTTTGAATGGCTCAAGGAATCACGGGCCACCTCAAAGCATGTACCCAAAACAAGACGCCTGCGCAGTGCAAATACGCTGGTTGCTATGCTGAGGATTCATGAGAGCCTCTATCTCAAACCCGAGGACGGGAAAGCCGGCAAAGGGATCATGCGTCTCAAGTGCCGCCTGGACACCAGCCTGCCTTACCGCCTGCAAATTCAGAGCGGCAAAAAAAACGTGACCTATAAAGCGGCTTCGCTTGAGCGTCTCTGGGCACGGATCGTCAAGGAAAAAGGAGACTCCCGCTATATTGTGCAGCAAGCGATAGCGCTTGCTGCACACCGCGGCCGCCCTTTTGATCTGCGTGTGCTGCTTCAAAAGAACGGAAAAGGAGCATGGGCGATAACCGGAATCGGTGCACGGCTGGCAGGAGCCCGGAGCATAACGACCCATGTGCCACGCGGGGGCAGCATTGAAGAACCTGCCAGCATGCTGGAAGGGACCTTCGGTGCAGAGCGGGCGGCAGCCATTTTGAAGAGTGTCCCTACAACCGCGCTGCTGATCGCCCGGCAAATCGAACGTGCATCGGAAACCATGCTTGGCGAGATGTCCATGGATCTGGGTGTGGATCAGGAAGGCGGATTGTGGTTCTTCGAGGCCAACTCCCGTCCGATGAAATTCGATGAGCCTGCCATCCGGAAGCTGTCACTGGAAAGGATCTTTCACTATGGCCAGCATCTGTCCCGTCATAGCAAACAGCCAAGAATCCCACGATAAGGAAGTGACTCGCCATGCAGATATCTTCCATCTACGACAGCGACCCGGAGCGGTGGCACATCAGGCTCGCGGGACTTCTGGAATTCTTGAGAGAGCACGGTGAGCGGCGGATTACGCTTCGCGGTTGCAGAGTGCTGGCCCGCCTCACACCGGAGCAGCTGTCGCAGCCCGGTGTATCTTTGCTTGTGGCCACCGTGCGCGGCCAGAACGGACGCCAGCTTGCCGGTGTCAGCTTCGTGTCCGGCTTCGGCAAAGAAGCCTGCCTTGTCGCCGTCCATCCCTTGTACCGGAACCGCCATACCGGAACAGCGCTACTGTCCGCTCAGCTTGAACGCCTTGGCAGTCTGGAATGCGCCGTAGCGTGCGACAATACGGCAAGCCTGAAGATGTGCTTCAATTCAGGGCTAGTGGCTGTCGCATTAGCCGATGGCCCTACTGGCAAACCCACACTGCTGCTGCGTTCGCCGCTTCATCCGGGCAGCCCGTCCACAATACTTCCACAAGAAGGTGAACTCCTGTGCCAGAACCCGTCTTAGGCATCCTTACGCTCTATCTGAACGAAGCCAAACAGCTGGAAGAGAAAAGTGTCTACCGGAGGATGATTATTGAAGGCAGCCGGATTGGCCTGGATGTCTTTGTGTTCACCCCCGCCGACGTTCACGTCAGCAAAGAACAGATTCACGCGCTTGTCTATGATGTGAAGAGCGGAAAATGGTTGCGCAAATGGCGCTCCTTTCCGAATATGATCTATGACCGCTGCCGGATTCAGCGCAGCCAGCGCTTCCAGCAGCTGCTGCGCTTCCGCGCGCGGTACAGCCACCTGACCTTTCTGAATCGCCCGCTGCGCAATAAATGGACGGTGCATCAGACCTTTTCGCAGCGGAGCCGCTTCCGGAAGCATATGCCGGAAACGCTGCTGTACCAGTCCTCTGCTGACCTCCACCGGATGCTGAAATCTAGTCCGGTCGTCTATGTCAAACCGGTCAACGGCACCGGCGGACGCGGGATCCTGCGGATCGAACGTCAGGGCCAAGACAAATCTCTCTACGATATCCAGGGACGCCGCCAGAGCCGGCAGATTATCGCGCCACGGAAGGTTTCGCTTACCCGCCTGGATTCTATTGTGCGCCAGTGGTGCCTCGGCGGACGCTTTCTGGTGCAGCAGGGCATCCCGCTGCGCCTGCCAAGCGGACGTTACCATGACTACCGCATGCTTGTGCAAAAGAACGGCCACGGTGTCTGGGAGCTGACCGGCATGGCCGGCCGGGTGGGTGCCGCCCGCAGCGTCACCTCGAACTTGCATGGCGGCGGTCACGCCATCCGTGCCGAGATTCTGCTGAAGCAATGGCTCGGGAGTGAAGACAAAGCTGATAAAGCGGTGAAGACCGCAGAGAAGCTGGGCCTCGACGCTGCCGCTTATCTGGAGGAGAGCTTCGGTGCCCTCTGCGAGCTGGCGCTGGATCTCGCCATTGACCGCGAGGGCCGCATCTACGTACTGGAGGTAAATCCCAAGCCTGCCCGCGAGGTCTTCGCCCGCTCCGGCGACAGCGGGACTTACCGCAAAGCGCTGGTCCGCCCGCTGGAGTATGCGATGTGGGTGTATAAGAATAAGAATACGCCGAGTTCGGTGAAGACGGTTGAGGAATAGAGGTATTCGAAAAATAACCGCTCTTCCTGATTGCTTAAACTGTAACCCAATTTGAGGAGGGTTTAAAAGAAACAGCAACAGACCTAACCCGCAGGAGAAGACTTCTGAATTCAACAGGAGTCATCTTCTATAATGTCCAGTGTTTCGCTCGGAGTTAGGCGATATACTCTGAAACAAAAGCCCTGACTTCCGTAAGAAGGGTATCTCTTACGTACTACTGACAAAAATAACCGTGGATCTTTTCAATGAGCTCTTCTCTGTTCCAATGACCATGTCTATTATTGGTAGAAGACGGCCATTGCTTCTGGCAACATCCGGAAGGCAATTCCGGCCGACGTTATGTTTCAGCAGAAACAGGGTAAACTCAGAATTTTTTGTTCCTTATGGATCTTCTTCAACGATATGACCCTAATTGAGGTGACTAGCCCCTAACTAAAAGGGGCTGTCCCAAAAGTAGTTTTTCTACGAGTAGAGGCAAATCCTTCTCATTTTCAAAACCGCAAAAAGGTCAAAAGAGCAACAATTCTCCCGTCACTGGAGAATTGTTGCTCTTTGTTTTTGGTCATTTGCAGCTTGCTTCAATAGATTGTGGGCAAGCGAAAGCCACCCGACTTCAAGCGTCACTTTTTCCATGCCGCGAAGCAGAAATCGCCGGAATCCCTGGTTGTTCTTCCATTGTCCAAATACACTTTCCGGTTCCGTCATTCGGCGTACGGCCAAGGCGTAACCTTCTTCACTCCGGAGAATTTCCCGAGCCTGACTCTGGTACCGCAGTCGTTCCAAACTGACAACTACTTCTCGATTCCCCTCGGCTTTCGTGCATCTTTCCTTCAGTGGGCAGCCCTCGCAGCTCTGGCTACGGTAATGACGTTTTCGGATTTCATATCCACTCTCTAACGTTTCCTTGCTTTCTTTACGGAAATGCAGCGTTTGTCCGGCAGGGCATGTCCATGTATCCACGGCTTCGTCGTACGTCCAGTTCTCAATCTTTCCGACATTCTCTTTCCAAGCTTTGCTCTTTTCTTTATGGTAGCTGCCGTATTTACGACCGCCTGAATCTCTTCCTTTTCTAGGTAGGCGTAGTTTTCCTCACTGCCATAGCCAGCATCCGCAATGACCTTCCTGGGAAGTCCCCCCAGGAACTGCCTCGCCTTTTCCATATGCGGCTGTAAACAACGGGTATCCGTAGGTCTCGGGTGTAGACTATAGGCTAAAATAAATTGGTTTTCTGTTCCGATTTGTACATTGTATCCCGGTTTGAGTTGGCCATTTCGCATGTGGTCTTCCTTCATCCGCATGAAAGTCGCATCCGGGTCGGTCTTGCTAAAACTGTTTCGGTCGCCAAGCAGCTTTTGGTACTGTTCGTACTTCAGTAGTCGGGGTAGCAAATCCTTCCGAAGCTTCCGAACGACTTTTTTCAGCGGCTTGTCTTTAGGTTTGTCCAGGAGCTTAGACTCCAGCCCCTGGATCAGGGTTTCCAGCTTCTCACTGTTCATCTAGTAAGATTCACCGAGCTCGGCGAGGTCCTTTCCCTGGGACTCCTGTTCTTCTTGGTGCTCTGCCACTTCAATGTCAGCAAACAGAGCTTGAACCATCTCCTGTAATTTCGCTTTGTATTTGCTGACTGCTTTGCCCCAAACAAAGGTGTAGCGATTGGCATTCGCCTCGATCTTAGTGCCGTCCACAAAATAATGCTCCAGAGACACATATTTTTCGTCAGCTAGAAACTTAAGTACGGCGGTAAATACCGTTTCGAGGACATTCCTCATCCGCTGGGAACGGAAGCGATTAAGAGTGGGGAAGTCGGGTCGCTGCCGTCCGGCCAGCCACATGAAAGGAATATTCTCTCGCACGGCTTTGGCGATTTGACGAGACGAATAGAAACGCTGAGTGTAAGCGTAGATAATGACTTTGGTGAGCATTTTAGGGTGGTAGCTGTCACGACCGACACCAGGATAGGCAGCGTCAAAGATGGAGTCGTCCAGCCGATTTACGGCAGCGTTAACGACACGAACGAGGTGATTTTCTGGAATGTCTTCTTCTAAATCCATTGGCAGACAAAGTTGGTCCATGGTATATTGAATGTACAAAAGAAACCTCTCCTTTGAAATGGTTGGTCGTACTTCCATTTTACCAAAGAAAGGTTTCTTTTTATAATTTTAGAAGGATTGTAGTCCATTTCCCGCTTAAACAGCGGAGAGGACGGACTGATTGTGGAAAAGCGGAAGCGGTCGCCTTGGTCTCCGGATTTTCACCGCTAAGGGGAATGAAAAAAATCTGAAGAGCACAGCGATTGGAACAACGGTCCGTTCACGGAACGTCCACCCAAGTACTCAAGTTGATCCTACTTCAAAAACCAGGGGCTATCCCAAGCAGCCATTTCATGGCTTTTGGGACAGCCCCTACTGATGTGAATGACTTGTAACCTACATCAATTATTTAAATGTAGTTTACAGACCATTCATACTTCATTACATTATGAAACTTTAACTGATATCTGGACTCCTCTCATTAATAAAAGGATAACGGTTAATCACTTTCAATAATGTAACTTTAATAATAAAAGGGCTATTTGTACTTAGAAAATTTACATTAACAAATTTTCCATACGTGCTTTTTGCAACTTTTAAATCAATGAATTCTGAATATCCATCTTTTAAAAATGCTTCTCCTCGGCTTTTTTTGTTTCTGTTTCCATTACATTTCTCTTAGATATTATTGAACCTGCAAGCCTGTTAGTGACAATTGAAACAGGATAAAGACGATAGGGATTAAGCAGTTGCTCTATCGAACTAAATATACTACGCTCTGAGAGCGGCTCCGAAGGAAGCACATCAACTTCCAGTTCCTTCAGACTGTCTTTTACACCGACAACCTCATAGTAGATTTTTTGTTTCCCCAATACATTGAGAATTAATGAAATCTCAGCGACTCCATTATAAAATTGGATATCTACTATGGTGTACCCTGCATCTGATAGGTCCTGACCGCCAAACTTACCTGTGCTTCCATTTGAAGATACTGTGTAGCCGGAAATCTTGACTTTTAAATTTTCATCCAAATGTTCATCGGCAGATACACTACCGTATACACTAACTTTTACGGTTACTTGTTCGCCAGCTATAACAGAAAGTTTACCTATCGAAGTATTATTTTTTAATTTAGTAGTCATACCAGATACTTCAATCCATTTAGGTGCAGACCATTCGGACCAAACTTGCTGATCCTTCACTTTCACTTGTACAATTAGAGGCTCAATCTTTGGAAGTTCAGTATTGGGAATCCATGAACCTGTAGTACTAGTCGAATTTTGTACCTTCACATCCGAATCCGCCACCACTTCTCCCGCCGCATTCAATACCTGTACCTGGTATGCGGTGAATACCGTCATTACCGCATCGGTTTGACTCCATTTGATCGAAGGATTGCTAATACTCACTTTTGAAGGTGCATCCTGAGTTCCCTCAGGATATTCTAAGGTCACTTTCGGTGCAGTATCCTCCTTCACCAACGCTGGTGTACTATGGGCGACCGTGGTTCCATCGCCCAATTGTCCGGAGTCATTGACACTACCCCATGCCCATACACTTCCGTCTGTCTTGGATGCCACTGTATAATTCGTACCTACCACTACCGCGCTCACGTCACTTATGCCAGATACTTTAGTGGGGGGGGTGCCGCTGCCACTTATCCAACTCCACAC
>NZ_JBWAVA010000033.1:0-15198 GCF_056121505.1 Paenibacillus sp. LS-5
CTCTATTTTGGATCTCACTTGCGTGAAATCCCACTCACTCGTTGTTCAGTTTTCAAAGATCAAGCTCGTTGTCGGCGTCGATTATCTCGTCACCAGCAACTCTTATAATATATCACATTCGTTCGAGCAATACAAGTTATTTTTTTCGAATGATTTACTCAGTCATTCTCGATTACTTAGCAATGCTCCAACAACGCTTATTTATAATACCCTATAGTCCTATGAAAAAGCAACCCCTTTAAAAAAAGAAAGATAACCCACTTAATCATCAAAGTGGGTTATCTTCAAATCGTATTTATTATTTAATTACACTTCTACTCCTATTAGTAGAACTTTGCTGCCGTGTATTTGCTTGCTACTTTGATCAATGCTGCAGCCTGGGTACTCTTGCCCAGCCCAGCATCAACTGTAGTATCAACCGTTACCCATTTGCCATTAAGCAATACTTCATTCCAAGCATGATAGGAAGTTACATAACTTGTATTCCCCATTACCAGCTTAGCGGGTATACCTTGACTGCGAAGCATGGTTGCAAACAATGAAGCATAATCGTAGCAAATGCCCTTCTTGGTGAGCAGTGTATTGTCATTGTTCGGAATATAATCTGTCGTAACCGTAGAGGCCAGAGTATAGTCATACTTCACATTAGATACAATGAAGTTATAAATGGCTTTTACCTTCTGCTCATCGGTGGTCAATCCCTGTGTCAGCTGGGCGGCTTTGAGAACTGATTTATCGGAAGAACTCCATTTCACATTCTGCACAGAGCTCAAATATACGGTGTTAACATTATCTAGTCTTAAATCTACCGTTTCGGAGGAAAGCACTTTGTATTTGTTGCCGGTAGTATTCTCCAGAACCGAAATCTTGTAAGAGCCATTCCCTTGCTGCAATGGGAACGTTTCAGTCGGCTTAGATGCGTAAAGATTGTAAGTATAGCTATTGTTGTCTTTAGTGACCATTAGCTTAATGCGTTTGTCCTTGGGTACATCGTAAGAGACTGCGATTACCCCCTGGTCCAGCTTCGATCTATTTAACCATCCTGTATCCGTGCTGGCAGCTTCAGCCGAACCTGCTTGAACGGAAGTAGCGACTACGAACAGTGTCAACAACATAAAATAGAGCTTTTTCAAGGATAAAACCCCTTTCGGTAGCTGGCTGCCATCCATGAGGGAAGGCCCTTTAGCTTTGCGTCCCTATCTTTCGATAGGTTTGCCGTTATCGTATAAGCTTTATCTGTTCTTACTTCTATAGTGATTGCTAGATTCATATAAGAAACAAACAAAAAAAGCCTCTTCATTCGGGAGCTGGCTGCCATCCTACAGAGGGAAGGCCCTTTAGCTTTGCGTCCCTACCTTTCGATAGGTTTGCCGTTATCGTGCTTAGCTTTTATAGTTATATACTACCATATTCATCTCTATAAACAAGATCAAAATCACTAGATTCCGACTATTTATCGATAAAATCTTTAATGTACTGGACTTTAAGTCACAGTTTGTCGAGTTTAGGATAACTTAGCGTGGATGATCAGGCGATGTGTTGGGTTCACCAATGGATCACAGGTAATCAGAGTGAGGATTTTATCTTTCCCCTGCCCATTCAAAACAGAAATATCCGTAGGTTCAACAATCGAAATATCATACACCACGTACCTGTAATCCTGCTCACTCGTCTGTACGGATATGGTATCGCCGATCTCCACTTCATTCAGTCTGTTAAAAAGCCTCCCGGCCGTTCTTGATCTATGGGCAGCAATCGCAGCATTCCCAACCTGCCCAATGGCAGCAGTCTCTTTCATATGGGCAGCAGCATGTTTCATATTGGCTTTGGTGGCACCCTCCAAGATAGGAAGCTTCAGATTGATTTTGTCGATCCGGATGATGCCCGTAATCTTACCGCCCAGCTGAATTTCGGGAGATGTCGGTTCTGTCGCCTCCACCTGACTCGCTGAGGACTCCTCTGTGAGTAGCTGAGTGACTTCAGCGTATTGCTTACTCAGGTCAGACTGCGGAGACGTTGAAGGCGCACTTTCGCTGTATACTTGTTCGGCTTCTTCCAATAGCTTTTGCTGCTGCCAATCGTTGTACCATTCATTTGCTTTGGGGTACAGCATAATAAGAATTCCGGCAAGAATAATAAAATAAGAGAACTTGCGCATGAACATCACCTCCGTAAGTTAGTTGGTGCAGACCCAAGCTCTAAAGCTCCTCGTCCTTTGATGAACCCTTTTCAGAATACCCACTTCCGGCTTCCAAAAAAGTTGATAACCACGGTCACACCTGTAACCAGCACTTTGGCAATAAGCACTTGTAATCCGAAGCTGTCTGTCAGCAAATGCATAAGCAATACCGATATGCCCAGCACAACGAGATTCAGTACTATAAACCTTACCAGCTGCATCCGGTCAAAACCGTCCTGTCTCCCCCGGTCATGATCCTTAAAAGTCACTTTTTTATTCCAGATAAAGCTATTGGCTGTCCCTGCACTGTAAGAAATAATCTGGGCCGGTGTATTCATCATTCCCAGCGAATGCAGCAAGGTAAATACGGCAAAATCAATCAATGTATTCAGCAGGCCTATGGCATTGAATTTTAAAAACTGGATAAATCCTGCATTCAGCTGCTTATTGGACATCATTATTTCCCTTCCGCATGTCCGCACGTACGGAATCGTTAACGTCCCTATAGCCCTTGGTCTCGCGCACGATATACAGCGGTCTATCCTTGGACTCATCATATATACGGCCGATGTATTCACCAATTACACCTAACAGCATCAGCACAATACCGTTAAACAGCAGATTGACGCCAACAATAGAAGCCCAGCCCGGGACGGTCCATGAGGTGAAAACCTTTTGGAACAAAACAAAGAATAAGTAAAGAAAGCTCGAGAAGGATAGGAAAAATCCGATGTACGAAGCGATTTTCAACGGCTTATGGGAAAAGGAGGTAATGCCGTCAAGTGCAAACCGGATCATTTTCTTGAGCGGATATTTGGTCTCACCAGCAAAACGCTCTTCACGCACGTATTCAACCATGGTCTGCCGGAAACCCACCCAGCTTACCAGTCCGCGCACATAACGGTTCTTCTCCTTCAGGCCGCGCAGGACATCGCATACTTTACGGTCGATCAAACGAAAATCTCCAGTATCCGTAGGAATATCCACACTTGTCATGCTGCTGAGCAGGCGATAGAAGATCTTCGCGGTTACTTTTTTGAAAAAGGTCTCCCCGTGGCGTTTGAGCCGCTTGGCATAAACAACCTCATAACCCTCTTTCCACTTCGCGATCATCTGCAAAATAACCTCCGGCGGGTCCTGCAGGTCCGCATCAATAACTACGACCGCCTCACCTTCTGCATAATCCATCCCCGCCGTAATCGCTACCTGATGGCCAAAGTTGCGCGAGAAATCGATCAGCTTGACATGCTCATCCTGATTGCTGACCCTGCGCATAATCTCGGCGGTACGGTCCCGGCTTCCATCGTTGACGAAGACCAGCTCGTAGGGTTCTCCGCATCCGTCCATTACCTTTGTGAGACGCTCATACGTATGCTGAATGACTTCCTCCTCATTGAACATGGGGACAATTACACTGTATCTGGCTTTCACCTTTGTTCCTCCTAAAATTTTGTCAGCATATGCTTCAAGATTGACTTCGGTCAAAACTCACTTCGAAAGCATACACCTGGTTGTATTTTACACTCTTCAAAAACACGCACCTGCTCCGTAAGCATACGGCAGCAGATCAGAATACCCAGGAGGGGAACCAGCGCAGCATAACGTCCACATAGTCTTTACTGACCTGCATACCTGAAAGTACGGGATAAAACAATATAAAGAGAAGTGCAGCTCCAGCCACGTAGACATAACGCATGTAGCGGGCTTCAGGATATTTGCTGTCGAGCAGCTTCAGGATATATACAATGGCAAGAATCATGAACGGAACCATCGCAAAATAGTGGTATAGGAATGTCTCACGCGGCACCAGCATCCACGGTACATACTGTGAGAAGAACCCGATCCAGATCATGTACAGGTTCTTGTCCTTACGTTTCACTGTAAACCAGACCGCGGCCAGCATCGCAAAGATGCCGGTCCACCAGATCAGCGGATTGCCCATCGTGACAATGCTGCTCACCTGTCCTTCCGGCAGGCCTTCGCCGCCGCTGAAGAACCACACCGGCCGTTTCATGAATGGCCATTCCCACCAGGAAGAAGCAAAAGGATGGGTGGCAACAAGCTGGCTGTGATAATCATACATGTTCTTTTGCGCTTCAATCAGACCTTTGAACGTGTAGCCATCTGCCGAGACAGACAGCACGGGGATAAAGGACAGGCTATAGATGATGCCTGGAATAATCACAAAAAATAACAGGCAACTAATCAGGGTTAGAATAGTATTCTTCCAGAATGATCCGGTTGCGGTACGGCAGGCTGCTGCGAGCTCCTGATCCCCCACTCTACCCTCAGACAGCAAATGTCCCGCTGCTTTGTATTCTTTGTAACGTTCAAACAAGGCCAGTGCCAGCATAATAGCAAGTCCCGCTCCTCCATAGATTACAATCCATTTGGAGGCTACGCCGATTCCGAAGAACAGACCCGACCAGAATAGAGGCGCCAGCGTCTGCCGCAGCGGTACACGATAGAAATTCATTGTGAAATAACGCTGCATGAAATAGAACATCAGCATGATAAAGAATACCCCGTAGACGTCGATGGTCGAAATGCGCGTCTGGGTGAAGTGCATGAAATCGAGTGCGAACAATCCGGCAGCCAGGGCTGCGTAAAGACTCTTTCGGAATAGTCTAAGGGCCATGATATAAATCAGCGGCAGCATTGCAATCCCAAAAAGAGTACCTATCACCCGCCAGCCGAACGGATTGACGCCGAACAGTTCCATACCAACCGAGATTAGCAGCTTGCCGAGAGGCGGATGGGTATTCTCATATGGAACAATACCATGGGTATATTCATAGGCCGTACGGGCATGGTAGATTTCATCAAAGTAGGTGCTGTTCATGAACCCGGAGTTTTCTGGAATAACTGACTGTTCGTCAAACAGGTTAGACGGCAGGCCTCTTTTGGCAACTGTACCATCAGGTGTAACACTGACGACCGGCAGCGGAGTTTTGCCTCCCCCTTGTTCATAAAAAGCCATCTCATTCAGGGTGAAGCCCGGAGAGGTAACGGTCAGCTTCACATATCTTGCCGCTACGTTCAAAGACTGGCTTTTCCAAATGAACACATTGCCGACATCCTCATTGATGTCCAGGGGACTATTCCAGGCATCCGGCGACTCACTGAACTCCAGCTTGAATTTGCCGGTCCCGACACCACCAAAAATATTCACACGTTCCAGCTGTCTGCTCTGACCCAGATCTACATAGAAGCTCTCACCGCTGGCTGCCGGTTCCCACAAGGTTTCCGGTGCTTTGGTAGAGCCCAGATGAAATAATGCCAGCGCCGCATATACGGCAGTAATGCCCAGCATCCAAATCCAGTCTTTACGCTGCAGCTTGAACCTGCCGGCTCGGACACTCTTCACCAGGGGGCGGATTCCCTCAGCGAGTTCAACATCCGCATCATACTTCTCAGACGGAGTTACGGGTGGTGCGAGTTCCTTAATGTTGTTAAGGACATATACGGAATAGCCTACGTACAGCATATATACCGCCAAAATGATATTAGCAATCGCAGTCACCAGCACAATCCCGTCCGAAGGCGGATTATTGCCAGCATTCAGATGGGCCAGTGTATACCCTACGTTAAGGTACTGTGTCAAAGTAAAGCCAAGGAACAGGCTCAGGAACCGCCGGTCCCGGCTTCCCATATAGGCGAACAGGCACAGGATCAAAGCCGGGTACATGTAACGTTCATGCATTTTTGTACCGAACACAAATACGACCACGATCAGGACCATGCCAATGAAGAAGGACTTCGAGAGATCGTTGCGGTCTTTTTTGAATGAGTAATAGGCTGCAAGAGCAACCGCCACCAGGATGAAAATAAACCCCCAGGTACGGTAAGCAATTCCCAGCCACATCGTATCAATCGAAGCCCACATCGGGTCGGTTAGCGCATATAGATTAAAAGCATTCACCGTGGAATACGGGTAGGAGGACAAAGTCCCTTTGTAAAGATCTATAAGTCCTCCTAATCCGCCGTTGTTCCAGAAGAATGGCGCCGCCAGTACGGCAAAGATACCAAGACTGTAAAGAGCGCCGACTGCCAGCTGCTTCCACGCACGGTGATGATAAAAGGCAAACAGCAGCACAGGAGTGAAAATTAGCGCCTGTGGCTTAATAAGCGTAGCTAGGGCAAAAAAGATAGCTGAACGCACAAAGCCTTGTTCGGAAGCACCCAGAATACTAAGCAGCAGGAACACTAAAAAGAACGAGTCCGCTTGCCCCCAAGCGGCCGAATCCATCAAGACAGCCGGATTGAACAGGAACAGCAGCATCAGGCCGATCGCCATGCCGGAGCCGAGCTTCTTGCGCCCTGCGCGGTAGATCAGCCAGCCCAGTACCAGATCGGAAATAATCGCTGGCAGCTTAAACAGCAGTGTCTCTCCTCCAGAGCCGTGCGCAAACCCGAACAGTCCGCGAATTAAACTCAGCACGTATAAAACATACAAATATCCCGGAGGGTAATCGGCAAAATATCCCTCTTCATAGAATTTCCCGGGCCCCAGGTCCAAAAGGCGTTGGCCCCAGGCGATGAAGGTATTCATGTCATTCTGATACCCTTGCGCGGTCAAGCCGATCCAAATCCGCAGGATTAAAGCTGCACCGAAGACTACATAAAGCCATCGGGTATAGATCACATCCGGCTGTTTTAGAAGCCGGTCACTGCGGAATGCCCTATTATAAAAGAAAGCGAAAAAGATACTGAATAGCGCTGACAGCAGAAGCAGCTTGGCAGGCGATACTTTGTGTGGTGTCTCTGCAGCCTTGCCGCTTCCGTTCTGGGCCGCTGCGGCTCCACTATCCAGCGAGATGACACTGGCTCCGCCAGGAGCGGCATCCACCTGTTCAACCGACAGGTCATCAAAATAGGCTTTGCCTTGAATCAGGCTGGCATAGCCTCCGAGGGCTGCACCAATGCCCAGCTCTTTTTGCTCGGGGCCAGTTTGACCGTAGAATTCAAGGTACTGCCAATCCCCAGCCGTATCCTTGGTATCGGGATAACCGCTCCCTATGCCAACAGGCAAAATATTTGCACCCAGGCCTTCACCTGCCGTGCTTACGACTTTGATATAGCCGGAAATCTTATAGTAGCTGTTCGGCGAAACGGCAATCGTCTGCACCCATTTGAGGTGATTGGGCTCCAGATTCTCAATAACCGCTGCCTTGCTCCCGGAATGGACATCCTCAGACTGCACAGAGAGCAGCCCGGAGCCGTCTCCTGCGATCCACATATCTTTGGTCCAGCCCGAAGGAGCTCCCTCTTCCCCATCCTCAAAGCCCGGATTCTGCAATAAATTGCCCGCCGCACTACTGCTTGTTGCAGGGAGAATGAACAATAACAGCATTAAAAGCATCATTACGGCCGCGCGTGTACTCTTGATCATCGTTCCAACCTCACCTCGTCATTGTTAATCCAGCCGTTCCCGCCGGTTATGTAAAATTTCCGCCTGCTCACCCTTCTAAAGGGAAGCGTCAGGAATCACAATAGAATGATATTCATCTCCTGCACCAGTTCAGTCTACACACGTGAAGCACCTGTCCCCGTTAAAAAGTTTCGGCTTGCACTCCTTCTACATCAACAGCATTCATACCTTCCGCAGGGTTATAAATAAGCACACTGTAATTCTTGAAGCGAGTAATCGTATAGCCTCCATTTACAGCAGGTAAAGGTTCATTATTTCCGTAGACATATGCCTTCGGTCCAGATTGATTATCCGGAGTGCCGAATTTGTACCGGCCAAATGAAGCAACCCTTTGAAATGCATCTCCGGGATTGATGTATCGGACAGAATCCATGAAGTCATGCGGATTGATTTGTTCATAAAAGAGGACATAGATATAGGGCATATTGACCTTATCCGTAACATAGATGTTACCGCTGGTTGCTCCTGAAGCATACTGGATAGCCTCCCCCAATGAGTCATAAAAGGCTGGGCCAATGTCCTTGGGGAACTCACGAAAATAAGCATTTGTAAAAAAGCCGAACATCACAGCAAATGCCAGCACCGATAGGATACCGGCAAGCTTAAGTTGCTGATACAGCCAGAATCCACCTGCGGCAACCAGCAAAATTAGCGGGTAAAAAATAATATTGATCCGGTTGATATTCACATCTGTAATCAAAGCCATTAGTATGGCGATGCCAAGCCAGAGCAGCACGGCGATATGTACAAGCCCTTCGCGTCCGCGCTGATAGAACTCATACATCATGATGATAAGCCCGAGCAGAGCAAAGGGTAGCGCAATCGGATAAGCATAGCCGTATGGTGATATAGAATTCCATGGAAGTCCGTCACTCCCGCTAAGCATGAGCTGGACAAATGAACTGAAGTTGCCAGATGCTGTCTTGAAAAGCTCCCCGCCGAATACAGAAGAAATCTGCTCTACCCGGGGCATCGTTAATTTGGGGATCGTGAAGAGCCCCGCCGCAATCTGTGAGTAGCCATAATGATTAATAATTATAAATAATAGTATAGGCACAGCAAGGAGCACAAATAATAGCGCGTTCCAGCCAAACGTCCGGAATTTCAAGGCCCTACTATACAATAGAAGAAATGCTGTACTGATAGCAAATAGAGGCACAAAAAAGTAGGCTGTACCATACGCATACAGTGAGATTGCCAGGATAACCGAGAAGCCATAAGACCATCTAGGATTCTGAAAGGATCTAAGCAGAAAATAGAAGGCGATCAGAATCAATGTGGGGAACAAATTGGATTCAAGCGCCCATCTGGACATCATGATATGCCAGGGATTAATGGCGATAATAAACATGGCGAATATACCCGCTGCCCTGGATGGAAACAGCCTTTTCATAATTAAATAGAAAAAAACCACGCCAAGCAGGCCCATCACTAGACTAAGCGCCCTAACAGATAGCGGAGTCAATCCAAACAGCCAGATGAAGGGCATCGATAAATAAGCATACAGTGCATTCTGCCCACTGCCCCAAGCGATGAGGTGAATGGGGAGATGAACGCCGTTGCGGTCAATCCCGTAATGAAGGATCGCATAAGCATCATATCCAATGGATGCCTCATCCTGATTAAGTCCTGAAGGAATGGAGCCGAGATATGCTGTTCTTACAATGGCACCCAGTACAAACAGTACGAGCGGCCACGGGTTGTCTTTGCAGGTTCGATATGTTTTTTGGAAAAAGCCGGACAATAGGATCACCCCTTCAACAATATAATCGAAATGCCCGCCCAAGAAAAGACCGCAGCAGCCGTTTTCCCGAAGTCGCCTATAGGCTCCCCAGAATAAGAAAACGGCCCCTTCCTAAATAGAAGAGACCGCTCAAATAAAAACCTGTACGTTCAGGTATATCTAGATTGCTTAATATACTTAGCCCTGGCTGCCGATCAGAAGATAGCGCAGGACGATCAGAACAGCGAGCACCCACATCATCCAGTGGATGTCGTATTTCTTTTTGCCGCTAAGGTTAGCTACACAGGCCAGGATTACGTATGTCACAATCCCGAACGAAATCCCGTTCGCAATATTGTAAGTGAAAGGCATAATGACAAAGGTCAGGAAGGCTGGAATCGCCAGGACCATGTCCTGAAAATCAATCTCGCGGATCGATTGTGCCATCAGCACACCGACAATAATCAGCGCAGCAGCAGTGGCAGAGCCTGGAATCAGAGCAGCGATTGGAGCCAGGAACAGCGCAAGCAGGAAGCAGACACCGGTAGTGACAGCAGTCAGACCTGTACGTCCGCCTTCAGCAACACCGGCAGCACTCTCAACATAAGCAGTAGTGGTGGAAGTACCGAGCATTGCACCGCCGGCAACAGCTACTGCATCAACGAACATAGCTTTTCCGACACGCTTCTTGCCTTCTTCAGGGTCTTTCATAATTCCGGCACGTTCAGCCGTACCGACAAGCGTACCAAAGGTGTCAAACAATTCAACGAATGTAAATGTTGCAATCGCGGATACGATACCCGTGTGCATGATGCCCTTCCAGTCAAATTCCCAGAAGTTCAGCTGTGAGAAATCAGGTACCCATGGAGTCTGCGGATTCGACAGAGAACTAAAATCAACTGCGCCCATGAGGATAGCCGCAACCGTAGTTCCCAGAATCCCGAACAGGATGGCACCGCGTACCCGAAGCACCATCAGGATGGAGATCAGCAGCAGACCGATGATCACCAGTTGAACATTGGTGTTCTCCAGGCTGCCCATATGGATAACTGTCTCAAAGGAAAGTACATCAGTGAACTTATTCGCGGCGATGTCTTTGCCGGCTTCTACGCCGATTGTCATCAGTCCGCTGTTCTTCAGACCAATAATGGTAATGAACATACCGATACCGACAGTAATAGCATGCTTCAAGCTGTCAGGAATAGCAGTAAGCAGGATCTGCCGGATCTGAGTGATCGTAAGCAGGATAAAGATAATACCGGAGATAAATACAGCGGTCAGACCCATTTGCCAGGTAAACTCATGGTCAGTGGTTGCCGAGGATAAAACTACGGATGCAAAATATGCATTAAGGCCCATACCAGGTGCCAGCGCTACCGGAAAATTAATGAACAGTCCCATGGCGATGGTGAAGATCCCCGCTGCAAGAGCGGTTGCCAGGAATACGGAATACCAGCCCATGTCAATACGGCCAAAGGCGGTAAGTGTGCCTGGATTAACCGACAAAATATACGCCATTGCCATAAAAGTGGTCAGACCGGCCATAATCTCTGTGCGTACTGTGGTGCCGTTTTCTTTCAACTTGAAAAAACGGTTCAAATTGTTCTCCCCCTAAGGTGTATGTTGTCCGAAAGCAACAGAAAAGCCGGCATCTTGGGAGACACCGGCCCGAAAAAAGAGCAGCTTCGCACCACAAAACCCGAAGGATTGTGGAGCCTTGCTCTTCTTAATCGTAGCCAGGTCATTACGGTGACCTCGTAGAGACTTCCAGGCCTATCCCCGGAATTATACGAATATTTATGCTGCTTTAACGCTTTATTATTTTAGGCGTACATGACATCACTTGTCAATGGTAAATACGAACATTCAACTCAGATTATTTGTTATTGTTCGTAATTCAGACATTTATCAGGATGTACACTATACGTAGCTGTAATTAGGCAGTTGTAGCAGCTCAGCGGTGTAATTCTTAATCCCTTCTTCTAGCTTGTCCTTGTCAATGAGAGGGTATCCCTCCATTTCGCGGCATTGTATCATGCCCTTCAGAGCCACGAACCGGTAAGCTGCCGCACTGGCCGGTGACGAGGCTTGCTCAATTTTGTCCTGGTTGGTAAGTTCTTGATAGGTTGTACGGTTTTTGATACGCTGCCTAAGCTCCAGCTTCGCTTCACGGTCCATCAGCTTGCCCGGTGTCAGATGATCCGCTTCAATCTGTGCGATGAGGGTCTCAGCCTGCTCCTTCTCCCCTGTCTCCCTTAGAATCCTTGCCTTTAAAGCCCGGATGATATGTATAAAGGTCCAGATATTATAGTTATTATCGAATACCAGTCCATCCGTCAATTCACATGCCTGCCGGGCCGAACCGGTATCGCCGTTGATATACAGCAGCAGGGCCAGATCCGACAGCGCCTCCATGTCTGCTGCGCTTTTAGGTGACATTTTACGGGCCAGCTTGCTGCTTAAGGTGCTCACTCTCTTGCTCAGAGAGGCTGATGCAATGTGTGTAAATAACGTTTCCCGATCCTCCATACTGCCCCACGCTCCTTGTAGTCATGATAAAAAGAGCACCCTGGGTAGGGATGCTCTTATATTTTAACGGATTGAGATAAACCGGCAAGCATCAGGGGAACGAGATAGCTATTTTACCAACTGCATGGTGAGTTTCACTTAATGCATGGGCGTCATACAACCCTTTTTGCGAAAAAGGAAATGTAGCACCGACTACTGACTTTACTTTCCCCTGCTCCAAGAGACCGGCGATTTCCTGAAGCTGCTGGCCATTAGGTTCCAGCCATATATTTTTAGCAGTTACGTCAAACTCCCTTACCAGCTCTTCATCAAAATTGCTGACAATCGATATGATCCGCCCGGTATGCTTTTTGAGTACTTTGAAGCTGTTCTTCTGAACGTCCCCGCCCATTGTATCAAACACAACATCCACATCGGATAAAACATCTTCAAACTGGGTTGTGCGGTAATCAATTATCTGGTCCGCTCCGAGAGAAGCAAGCAGTTCATGATTACGCTCGCTGGCTGTTGTAATCACGTAGGCTCCGGCTTGTTTGGCAAACTGGATCGCGAACATACCCACGCCACCTGCGCCTGCGTGAATTAATACCTTCTCCCCCGCACTAAGTCCGCCATGGATAAAAAGTGCCTGCCAAGCGGTCAGGCCTGCAAGCGGAACCGATGCAGCTTCTTCCCATGAAATGTTGTCAGGCTTGCGTGCCAGCAGGTGATCATCCACCAAAGTATATTCAGCATACGTACCCAAGCGGGTGGTTTCAGGGCGTGCAAACACTTCATCCCCCACTTTCCAATCCGTTACCCCGCTGCCGATTTCTGAGATCGTCCCGGCGACATCCCACCCCAAAATAATCGGAAACTCCCAATCCATCATTTGTTTCAAGTAGCCTTCACGCAGCTTCCAGTCAATTGGATTGATCGAAGTAGCGGCCACTTTGACTACGACCTGATGTGCTTGCGGATTAGGGTTCTGTACTTCTCTTTCTTGAAGTTCTTCCTTGCCTCCATAACGATCGATGACAATGGCTTTCATTGCTTTGCCTCCTCTAATACACGCTTCAAAAGTATTATCTAACTAATTACACAAAAAATGCATATGACCAAACAACTCCAGCAGCCTTACGACCACAAAAAACCTTCAATCCCACGGTAAACGTGGATTTGAAGGTTCCTGTGCGGTGCAGCAATATAAATCTACTCCCACTCAATCGTTGCTGGCGGTTTCGAGGTAATGTCATACACGATGCGGTTGACGTTGTCCACTTCGTTGACGATGCGAACGGAGATTTTCTCCAGCACCTCCCAAGGGATACGTGCCCAGTCGGCGGTCATGCCGTCGATAGAGGTCACGGCGCGGATGCCTACGGTGTAGGAATAAGTACGTTCGTCACCCATAACGCCCACACTCTTCATGTTAGGCAATGCGGTGAAATACTGCCAGATTTCGCGGTCGAGTCCGGCCTTGGCAATCTCCTCGCGCAGGATGTAATCAGAATCTCGCACGATGGTCAGCTTCTCCTCGGTAACTTCGCCAAGCACACGGATCGCAAGTCCCGGTCCCGGGAAAGGCTGGCGCCAGACAATGGCATGCGGCATCCCGAGCTCTTCGCCCAGCTTGCGCACTTCATCCTTGAACAAGGTGTTCAATGGCTCGATCAGGCTGAATTTCATATCTTCCGGCAGTCCGCCGACATTGTGATGCGATTTGATGGTCTGCGCCGTTGCCGTTCCACTCTCTACAATATCGGTGTACAGCGTACCTTGGGCAAGGAAAGAGAAGTCGCCCAGCTTGGCCGATTCTTCGTCGAAGCAGTAGATGAATTCGTTGCCGATGATTTTGCGTTTCTGTTCGGGATCGGAGACACCGGCCAGCTTGCCCAGGAAACGGTCGCGTGCATCGATCTTCACCACATGGATGTCGAATTTGCCGACAAAGGTTTCCATTACGCTCTCTGCTTCACCTTTGCGCAGAAGGCCATGGTCGATAAACATACAGGTCAACTGGTCGCCGATTGCCCGGTGAATCAGCATCGCAACAACCGAAGAGTCTACACCGCCGCTGAGGGCACAGAGTACTTTTTTGTCGCCGACTTTATCCTGGATATCCTTGATGGCATCCTCAATAAATGATTCCATCGTCCATTTGCCTTCACATCCGCAAACTTCGTACAGGAAGTTCGAGATCATCTCATTCCCGTTCACGGAGTGGCGCACCTCAGGATGGAATTGAACAGCGAAGAATTTGCGGTCTGCATGACTCATTGCCGCAATCGGTGCACTCTCCGTGCCGGCATCCAGCTTGAATCCGGTCGGCAGTTCCACCACATGATCGCCGTGGCTCATCCATACCGTCTGACCGCTCTCAAGGCCCGTGGCAAGTACCGCATCCATCTCAAAGTCAACGTTGGCCTTGCCATATTCCCGCTTGTCCGCACGTTCTACCTTTCCGCCTTGCTGGTGAGCCATAAGCTGCATACCATAGCAGATACCGAAAATCGGAAGGCCCAAGTCATAAATAGCCGGATCTACGTGAGGTGCATCCTCGGCATACACACTGCTTGGTCCACCGGAGAAGACAATCCCCTTCGGCGATAGTGCTTGGATCTTCTCAATTGGCGTATTATACGGCAGAAGCTCGCTGTATACTCCCAGGTCCCGGATTCTGCGCGCGATAAGTTGATTGTATTGTCCCCCGAAATCGAGAACGACGATAATTTCATTTGGCTTGTTCATTACGTGCCTCCCTTGATTATTGGATTCATTATACTCATGGTTAATTCTTACCGTCAAGGAAAGGAAGGCACGTTTATTCAATGGTTCAGCCCTTGTGCAGCAAGCAAATATCAACAATATGGCAGTTGTTCACAATCTGAAGGTTACGCCAAATTGTCATTAAGTCAGGCGGAGGATTATTGCCAGACAGCTGCCGACAAAGCTGGCGCCTTCGGCGGGGGCTTTGTTGCTGGCGGCTACAGTCCCAGTTCTGCGTTGGCGCTGGAACGTACGGGCAGTCGCTGGGCTGGGCGGCTGGGCGGACGGGACAAGCGCCGCTTCACAGAGCGGCAGGAAGGACGGATTCTGCGCTGCTGCACGGGGCGGCATGGCGGACGGCTGCCACTGCGGCTGTGCTGACGCAGCGGGACGGCTGTACGCCAGAGCTTCCCACTGGCGTATGAACTGCCGGAGCGCGGCGCGCAGCCGCGCATCCTCAATGGCCAGGGAGGCGGCGTACTCCCTCGCCGTCACCCCGGGCGGCGGCGGGCCGTACCGCGCCGCCAGCCCTCGCCAGGCCAGCGCGGCTGCGCGCAGCTGCCGCTCGCGGCTTACCCTGCCGCCGCG
>NZ_JBWAVA010000034.1:0-10746 GCF_056121505.1 Paenibacillus sp. LS-5
AGCCCCACCAGCGCCGCTGCTGCCGGCGCTGGTGGGTTCCCGCCCGCCTGCGGCAGGGCGGGCAGGACGTCCGCGCCGCGCGCAGCGGACGCGGGGTTTCCCGGCGGTGCGGATGCAGCCGCCGGGGGGTTCGCCGCCGCAAGGCCTCCGGCAACGGCGGGAGCGGCAACGGGGGTGGGGTCGAACGGGACCCAGCCCGTGCCGGGGAAGTAGACCTCTACCCAGGCGTGAGCATCGCCCTGGGTGACGTCATAGCGCGGCGGCACGGATTCCCGCGCCAGCGTGCCCGGCCCGTAGCCCTGGACGTAGCGGGCCGGAATGCCCGAGCTCCGAAGCAATATGGTCATCGCTGTGGCGAAATGTACGCAGTAGCCCTGCTTCGTGACGAAGAGGAAATCATCCACGAAGTCAGATCCGGGGGGTGGCACCCGGGTCTTCAGCGTATAGGTGAAGCCGCTTTGCAGGTAATCCCGCACAGCAGTGACAGCACCGTAGCGGTTACCTGTTGAAGCTGTGAGCTGTGCGGCCAGCTTGCTGACACGTACAGGCAGCAGCTCGGGAAGCTGAAGATACTCATTGCGGACAGACAGAGGATCCGTTCCGGATGAAGCCGCGAGCACAGCCGGATCACTCTCAGGAAATACAGAGTCTACGGTATATTCTGCAATCCGGACGGTTCCGCCCGCCTCCGGGAGCCGAAAGCTGGTTTTCTCCGGATTTGTTAGCACATAACCCAGCTGGCTCCCGTCTTCCAGGATTACATTCGGGATATCCTCCACCATTCCAGCACTGAACAGCGGCAGTCCGCCAGCAGAAGGAACCGCGAATTCAACGCGCTGCACAAGTCTGCGGCTCTTGCTGGCATTTCCGGACTGCTCCTGCTTGAATACAGGCAGCCCGGTCAGACTAATTGGCAGAAATCCTGCTCCGTCCCTGATCCAGCGGCGTCCGTCATAGTAGGCTATACTCTCGCCGCGCCAGTAGGAAGGCTGAGCGGCAAACACACTAAGAACAGCTTCAGTACTGGATGATAGCGGAGCCCCAAGCTCTGCTTCTCCTGAACTGTAACCTGTGTATCCTGATTGGTTCTGATGTATTCGGGAGGACTCCTTCATCTGTCCTGATGCCCAGTTCTGCAGCAGGGTCATGACCGGCTGGAACGTGACGGGTCCCCCTGGACGCGCTCCGTACAGCTGCCCACCTGTCCAGGCTGCCGATGTTAACATTAACGCAGCTCCCAGGGCCAGCACTCCCCAGCGCGTATAAGGAAGAGAAGCACTCCCGGTACGCTCTCGTAACCGCAGCAGGCTGTTCAAGGCCTGGATCCATAGAATCAGCCACAGGGCAACAATAATATTGCCGGTTGTTCTCACGGTAAAGGCCATATCGAGCGCTAGAAGGTAAGCCAGGGTTACTAGAGTAAAAAGCAGCGTGCTGCCTCTATATAAGGCCAGCTGTTGTACGGAGCAGACCAGCAGTCCCCAGCCCAGCACCAGAATCAACAGCCGGCTATTTCCGCTAAGAGCAGAGAGATGTCCTGAAAAAAGTAAAGTCATATCATCCGGAAACCCGGCAGCATATCGGCTCAGCCAGCGTTCTCCTTCATTGGCGCCACATATATAGAACCAGGTCAAGAGCATTATGATGAATTGGACTGCGTACAGCAGTAAGTTAGCAAGCCGAAGACTTCCCCACAGCAGCAATACTGCCGCGGAGAACATGAGCGTGTGCAGCAGCCGCTGCGCATCAGGCTCCACAGCAGACCGGAGTAGCGGAAGCAGCCATTCCATGAACAAGCCCATAATGGCCAAAGAGAACAGTAGCCGATAATGCAGAGGACTGCTGTCCCTGTAATCAGCCTGACTGTTCTCCGAATGGTCCCGGACGGCCGGGGCAGTAATCGTACTGTTCCTTTTCTCCCGGCGTATCTTCCACATGGCTAAATTCCCTGCAGACACCCCCTTAGCAGCTGATTGGACGCTACCAAAGCGTTGACTTCTCCTGGAACCCATGATGGCCCACCCCCTTGTATCCATTTGACGGGCGACTGTCGCTGAGGCAGTATATACAGGCTCCGAGTCTGGTTAGGCTGGCGCCAATCGTTGCTGCAGGGCTCCATGGATTCTTCGCTGTACCCCCTGACTGCTCCGGAGCGGGTTGATCCCATACATAATAGAGTTCAACCTTCACACCTTGTACCAGAAAACGGGCAAGGGTACGGGCGGATTCTTCCTCCAGCCGGCCGGTAATGACTGCAACAGTCATCCCGGGAATCCAGCCCCTCGAAGCATCCTCCAGCAGAGTGCTTAGAGAACGGCTGCCATCCGGGGCAATCCCGGTGAGCATGTCCTGCACTCTGGACGGAATTTGTCCGAGTCCTTCATGTCTTGCCATGCCCTCAGGCCATCCCCCGCTGAAGAGCTGCACATAGGAACCGGACTGCTCAGCAGCGAGTAAAAGACCCATGCCGGCTGAAACAGCCAGCTCAAAGGCATCAGGTGCGGTGCCGCGTTGTCCCCGGGGCGCCAAAGCCCCGTATGGAATCTGATATTCTCCGGGAGTATTGGCAAGAACGATGCAAGACATGCGCCCCTCTTCCTTCTCGGGCACACGGCTCTGCAGCGTCCCCTTACGGGCACTATTCTTCCAGTGAATGCGGCTAAGCGGATCGCCTGGTGCATACTCGCGGATATCCCCTGCTTCCGTGCTGTAATTCCGGGTACGGCTGCTGAGCGCTACGTCCCCCGCGTTTGCGCTGCTATGGAGCGTTGCTCCGCCTACATACAAAGGCCTCGGACGGACCTTAAAGCTGTAGCCGCCCCCTGCCTGAGCGCCGCCAGTGAATAAGCCGAGCATATCTCCCCAGCTTATACTGCATCCCTGAAGCTGGTGTACACCCCTCTGCACTTCCTCCAGCAGATAGCTGTAAGTCAGGGAGCGCCGGAATCCCAGAAAAAGCAGTTCCTGGTGTTGACCGCTGCTCCACTGGTCGGCTACAACCATCCACGGCAGCGGAATGCTTGATCTGAAGCTGACCCGCACTTCTACGGTCAGCGTATCCCCGGCTGCCAGACTGACACGGGACAGACTTCGCGTAACCGTCACCTGTCGCGGGCCAAAGATCTTCAGCAGCAGCCCGCCTGTCATAAGCAATCCGCAGGCCGTCAAGAGAAACAACAGCGTCTCGCCTCCCCTCCAGAGATACAGGGATAGGGTGACACCCGCCACAGCAACCATTCTTAGCCACTCTCCCCAGGCATTGCAGCAGCCATGACGGGCAGTCTGGATCCTGGTTGGATTACTGCTATTTTGATCTTTCCGTTCAAGTGTGTTCTGTTCCATTAAGGATGAAGAGGACAATGGACTACCCTTCCTTTGGTCATAGACTAGCCCCGCTGCCATCCCGGTTAACTGAGATGACGGTGCGAAGCCTGATACGGTCTATTGTTCCCACGAAAAAGAGTGCCTAGACCTCCCGGACGGCTCCATTTCAAAGTGCTTTTACCCTACGTTCTTCCACTGTCACTGATGCTGTCAGCGGCTTATGACCGGCAGCCTCCAGCAATCCCCGGAGCGAAACCCAGAGTGAAGCACCGATCATCTGTACATCAGCACTACTAACGTGCTGTATTCCATCCGCATCCGTTAGGGTCAGTTGTTTGCGCTCAGCATCCGCTATGATGGTCCGTCCATTCCAGATAATCTTGCCGCTGCGGCTGGATGAATCCCAGCTGACCTGTCCACCCAGCCGCTCCACTGCTGCACGCAGCGGGACCCGATACTGTCCTTCACGGATGCTGTATTCTCCAGGCTGCAATTTGGTTTCAAGCATCCCCACTTCCAGTGCCAGCGCTTTGCCTGGTACGAACAGTTCACGGTTAGGCACTATATTGGCAGCAATCCAGTCTTTGGAGGGCCCTGTGTGACCCGCTTTGGCTATGGCGCGGGATACTCTGAACTGGACGGGCTGCATCTGTCCATCCAATACACCAAAAGCATATCCGGCAGCCTTATATCGCTCAATAATTCCCGGCAGAGCCTTCGCACTCTGCTCATGGCCTCCCCCGTCATGCAACAGCAGAATCACCCGGGAAGCGGTCATATCTGCAACCGATTCCTTCAAAATATCCGCTGCAGGCACCCCTTTGCGCTTGGAATCCCCGCTATCCACCGTCCAGTCCATGACAGCATAGCCCGCTTGCTTCAGCAGGTAGAAATAGGTCCCGTCAAAATGCCCAAACGTGCCCCCTGGCGCACGTATAAGCTGCGGGCGCACCCCTGTGATCTTGCGGACTATCTCCTCGGTCTGCTTGATTTGAGACCAAAACTCCGTAAACCCGCTATATAAATCATGGTAATTGTGATTATAGGTATGATTGCCGATCGTATGGCCCTGTTCCCATATAGCATTGATCAGCTCCGGCCGCTGTTTGGCCTGCTCCCCAAGCACGAAAAAAGTCGCCTTGACCCCCTGCTGGCGCAGGATCTCCAGCACCTTCGAAGTGATATTGCTGGGGCCGTCGTCAAATGTTAAGTAGACCTTCTTGCGCTTGTCCGGCGCAGATGCAGAAACCATCGACACAGCAGATTCTGGCTTAACAACAGCTTTCACCGGTGCTTTTACCGTATTAAGCGCTGCAGATTTCCCAACGGTCTGTGAGGGTCTGCTATTTAGTGAAATCTCCGCCGCAGTCCAAGAGGAGCTTGGCTGCGGCTGAAGCTGGCCGGCAACCGGCGCCACCGAGGTCAAATCTTGCGTCACGGAAGCCGGAAGATTATTCTTATAGAGTACAGCCCAGCCCCCTACTGCAAATATTAGAACCGCCATAGCAAGCAGCCCGCTGAGAATCATCGGGCGGATATGATTTTTCCGGCTGTCTTTCATCTTCTCTACCTCCAGCATTCTATTGCGCTTTTCGCGCCGTTTGGTAGATTGTATGAAGACACGCTCCGAAATAGACTTAGGCATGATGCCCTTGGAGAGTGACGACCTTATGGAAATGTTGAAATGGATACAGGAATTGTTCGCCAGTTACGGATACAGTGTATTATTCTTCGGGCTTCTGCTGGAGTTTGTAGCTCTGCCTTTTCCCGGGGAGACTACTATGGCTTTTGCGGGATTCCTGTCCTATACCGGCAGACTTGACTTCTTTGTGCTGATTGCTGTAGCTTTTGCCGGAACGACTATTGGCATGACTGTGACCTATTTCATCGGACTTAAGGCCGGGCTTCCTTTTATCCGCCGTTATGGAAAGTGGTTTCTCTTCTCAGAGACCAAGCTGGAGAAGACGCAGCACTGGTTCGACCGCTATGGCAGCATACTGGTTTCCATCGGCTACTTCATCCCCGGTGTCCGGCACTTTACCGGATACTTTTCCGGCATAACCGCCCTGCCCTTCCGAAAGTTTGCTCTTTATGCATACAGCGGTGCCCTGCTATGGGTAGTGCTTTTTCTGGGAATCGGAAAATTGTTCGGTCCGCAGTGGATGGGCATCTTTCACCTCATCGAACAGAATGCGGTCTGGATTGTCTGCGGTATTGCCGGCCTTGCAGCACTGATTATCCTCTACCGTTGCCGGCATAGCATCAGCGCCCGTCTTCTCCGGCGTAAAAGAGGCATGAACCTGGATTCAAAAGTGAACGTCAAGGTCAAAGAACCCTCCAAATAAAGTTGTGTCCACTAGCCATGACAGAAACAGCCGACTTCACCTCTTCTCCCTGCGCCGCCGCAGCACAGAAAAACCTCCAAGCAGCAAGGCCACCCCTGCAAAACCGCCCCCCCCTGAGAATCCCAGTGTTCTTGGCCCCACGATATCCAGCAGCCAGCCTGCGCCGAACATAGACACTCCAATCAGGGAGCCGCTTATCGCTGCCAATATACCAAAAACAACCGGCTGCTGTGCCGGAGGCGTCTCCCTCATTACCAGTGTGTCTAGACAGGCATTACCAATCCCTCCGCACAGCGACAGCAGAATATACAGGACAAAGGCCACTCCAAAATGGCCGCTCCCGCTGATACTCATCAGCAGAATCCCCTCCAGCAGCAGTCCGGTAAGCGCTATGGATAACAGCCTCTGCTTCAGCAGCCGTCCGGCAAAAAAACTAAGGCTGAGCCCGATGCCCAATGCGCCATAAAAAGCTCCGACCCCCACATCCCCCATATGGAATACCTGCACAGCATACACGCTGATCAGTACATTGTCCCACCCATTGATTATGGGTACCAGCAGCTCGTAGGCCATAATAATCTGCAGCACCCGGCTGCCGCCAATCAGAAGCTTAAGCGTCTGCCAGCGGCCCGCTTGTCTCCGGAAACCCTGCGATACAACCTTCTCTGCTGCACCGGTAGCTGCCATCTGTTCTGCCTCGCTGACCGCAGTCTCCGGAAACTTTATACCCCGGATCAGAAGTGCTGCCAGCAGAAAAGAAGCTGCATTGAGGACAAAACCCATTTGCGGACCCCACCACAGTGACACAACTCCACCTGTAAAGGCTCCGAGTATGAGTACACACCCTGTCATCAGCTGCTCCAGACTATTGATCTTTAGCAAAGCATCAGGACTTACCAGCAGCGGAATCGAAGATTTGCGCACCGGACTATAAACAGCCTCTCCAGCCGCCATAATAAAGCTCCCTGCATACAGCAACCAAAGCCTGTGCTCCCCATCTACCAGCAAAAAGGACAGTGCAACCGGTATCCGCAATATATCGACGGCCATCATAAGGGTTCGGCGCGGCATCCTCCCCACAAGGATCCCGGCAAGCGGGGCCATGAACAGAAAGGGAATCACTCTTATCCCCAGTGCAATCCCTACCGCCATTCCCGATCCGGTCACCTTCAGAATCAGCGCCAGCATGGCGATACTACTGAACCGGTCACCGATGCCATTGACAAGACCAGCGGCAAACAGCCTGGAATACCCTCCCTTGTTCCTTTTCAGTACTGCCGATGAGCCATCCTTCAATAGATTCATATTCACAACGCATACCCTCACATTCATTATTAAACATTTATCTAATTAGATATTATTCTAATTTATATGGGATTACAAGTTTTATTTATTTTGATTCCACGCAAGAATACAAGGATAATGGAAGTACGAATATTCCCGGAAAGAAGGAAGCTTGTGTGAAAATAGACCGTTTGCTCTCCATCGTCATTCTGCTGATGAACCGGCCCCTAGTCCAGGCCAAGGACTTGGCTGATATGTTCGAGGTGTCTGTACGGACCATCTACCGTGATATCGACAGTATTAACGGCGCCGGCATCCCCGTCGTCACCTACCAGGGTGCCAATGGCGGCATTGGCCTTATGGAAGGATACCGGCTCGACCGCAATGTGCTCACTGAACGCGAGCTGGCTGATATTTTCACGGCTCTGCAAAGTGTATCCTCTTACAGCGGCGGCGGTCACAACCTGCTAATGGAAAAAATCAGCAGTGTGATTCCTCCCTCCAAGTCGCATGCTTTCCGTAACAAAACCAACCAGCTGATTGTCGACTTTTCTCCCTGGGGAATGCAGGGTCTATTGGAAGAGCGCCTGACTCTTCTAAAAGAAGCGCTGGAGGAGAGTACTGCCGTAGCTTTTGATTATGTCAATGCGGACGGAGAAGTCAGTCACCGGTCTGTGGAGCCTTATACACTTGTACATAAAGGCGCCGGGTGGTATCTATACGGATTCTGCACGGAACGCCAGGACTTCAGATTATTCAAGCTGTTGCGAATGAAGGCATTGGTCAAGGAAACACGAAGCTACGAGCGTCTGGATATCCCGCTCAAGGATCTGCCCTGGACAGACGGCTGGAAAGAACCATTGAATACACAAGCCATTGTCTTGCATTTCTCGGCAGAGGGCAGACATCTGGCGGAAGACTACTTCGATACGGAGGAGCTTAAACCGGATGGAAAAGGCGGATATACGGTTAAGGTGTCCTATGCAGAGAACAACTGGCTGTACGGATTCCTGCTCAGCTTCGGAACAGTTGTAGAAGTACTGGAGCCGGAACCGGTCCGCCGCAGACTGGCTGGGCTGGCAGCAGAAATTGCCGCCAAATATACCAGCAGCTTATAAACCTGAAGGGATGCTGTCAGGTTAGATATTTTATACTGTGGAGGAATACGGGCTGAGGAAGCCTGATCCAAATCCAAGGAGCGTGTGAATAGTGGACATGACAGCATCCCATGAGAGCGGAACCCCCATCTGCCAAAGCTGCGGAATGCCTATGCCTGAGGCAGAGCTGAAGGGCACAGACCATGAAGGCAACAAGACGGAAGAGTACTGTGTATACTGCTACGAGAATGGAGAATTCAAGCAACCGGAGACTACTATGGAGGAGATGGCCGATGTGTGCGCCGGATACATGGTAGAGGAGGGTATGGATGAAGCGGAAGCACGAAGTATTCTGGCAGACAGCCTGCCGCGCTTGAAACGCTGGAGTGCAGGAGCAGAGGTCCAGATGCCCCTATAAACAATGGACAATAGTATAAACAAAAGGACTATCCGCGCCGGATAGTCCTTTTGTTCATAGATATGAGTACGAAATTCAGTTAGGAATCATCTTATGCCTGCTGTGACTTTACCTTCGGTGTCTGCACAGGTTCTGCTTCTTCTGTTTTGAGGAAGTCAGGCTGCGGAGAGGTTTTCTTAATGAACAGGGCAAGCACCAGGGCCACCACGGTCACCCAGGTCGCTACAGTAAACGCATGGGTAATCCCGTTGATCGTGGCATCCTGTGTAAGTTTGAGCATTGCGGCTTTGTCGGTCTGGGATACAGCCCCGCTCATCACTGCGTCCGTAATGTTGCTCTTCGTACGGTTGGTCATCAGGCTGACAAAGAGCGCCATCCCCAGTGCTCCGCCTACCGTCCGCAGCGTATTCGACATTGCGGTTCCGTGTGAAGCCAGACGTTGCGGCAGCTGGTTCAGACCAGCGGTTACGATCGGCATCATCAGCATGGACATCCCGAACATCCGGGCCGTATACGTCAGAATCAGGTGAGTGTAGGTAGTTGTATGAGTAATCTGGCTGAATTCCCAAGTGGTGACCGTAGTAATAATCAGACCGATAACGGACAGCCATCTGGCACCGATTTTATCAAAAATAATTCCTGTGATCGGAGACATTACGCCCATCAGAATCGCACCCGGAAGAAGCATCAGCCCCGACTCCATAGGTGTAAAGCCACGAATCGTCTGCAGATAGATCGGCAGCAGGATCATACCGGAATACAGTGCCATCGTAACAATAATGTTAATAACTGTGGTCAATGAGTACATGTTGTACCGGAAAATACGGAATTCGAGCAGCGGCTTGTCGGTAGTGAGCTCACGCCATACAAACAAAGCCAAAGATACCACGCCAAGAATCAGGCATGCATATACTGTCGCGCTGTTCCAGCCATCTGTACCGGCATCACTGAAGCCATACAGCAATCCGCCAAAACCTAGTGTAGACAGGACCACACCCAATTTGTCCAGTCTGGGCGAAGTCAGCTTTCCGACATTCTGCATCGTCTTCATCCCCAGCAGCGTGGAGAAAATAGCCAGCGGAAGCACAATGTAGAACAGCACCCGCCAGGAATAGTTCTGGACTACCCAGCCGGACAGCGTAGGTCCTACAGCCGGGGCAAAAATCATAGCGACCGCCATCAGCCCCATCGCTTTACCGCGTTCTTCAATCGGGAAGATCCGCAGGAATACGATGTTCATCAGCGGCATTAGAATACCAGCGCCGACAGCCTGAATCACTCTGCCGACCATAATCATCTCAAACCCGGACCCTACGGCACAGACCAGCGTTCCTATAGAAAAAAGGATCATTGCCGTAGTAAATAGTTGACGGGTGGTAAACTTCTCCACCAGATAGGCACTGATCGGAATTAGCACCCCGTTCACCAGCATAAATCCTGTAGTCAGCCATTGCGCTGTATTGGCGGCAATGTTGAGATCCTCCATCATTTTAGGCAGCGCCACATTCATCAGTGTCTGATTCAGCAGTGCCACGAATGCGCCGATTAGAAGGGCCGCAATGATCGGGCCTCTGCGTATCGTCTTCGACGGTGCGCCAGCGTTAGCAGTTATTGTACTCATAGCTTCTTATTTTCTCTCCCTTGTCCTAAAATTTTAATAATTTCACCATGCAGTCGCAGCAGCTCTTTGGCATCTTCGGCTGGGATGTGTGACAATGGCTCCAAGTGGCTTCTAAGCGACTTTTTGCTTTGCTCCCTGATTCCCTGCCCTTTATCGGTGATTGCCAGCTTAAAGATACGTTTGTCGCTCTCTGAGCGTTGTCTGGTTATCAGTCCTGCCTTCACCATCCGGTCCACCACACCGCTCGCGGCGCTGTTTCCCAAATGCAGCAAATCCGCAAGCTCTGTGATTCCAACATCAGGGTGAGTTGTCAATTTGCGCAAGACCATTAACTGAGTGGATGTGATGCCCAGCTCTTCTGCATCCTTCCACATGAGCTGTTGAAAATTATGAATAATGCAGCGGAATGAAGAAACAATCTCATCCAATTGCTGCTCTTTATCCTCCAAAATTCATCGCCTCCATGAAATCCTTTAACCCAATAATACTTCGCATGCGAAATATTTTACTATTTATCTATTTGTTCGTCAACCACTTACTGAAAATTTCTGAAATTTTCATCTTGGGATGTTGGAGTATATCTTTTCGTATTATTAGGTCAACCGGAAAACTTCTGGTTGGCCTATTTCTGTAGGTGTTTTAAGATGGCGGTAGCCG
>NZ_JBWAVA010000035.1:0-10481 GCF_056121505.1 Paenibacillus sp. LS-5
CCATGTGCTCTCCCCAACCTTTCTCTTACTTCCATTTTAATGGGTTTGAGAGTTTACACAATATATTTTACAGACTCTGAAAATTGTTATTAAGTTTATTGAATATCAAGTAGTTTAAATAGAATTAATGTGTTTTGCCCCCCAAAATGCCCCCCAATTACAGCAGATCATCAAGACTTTTTACTGCCGACTCTTGCATTTCTGGCAACATATGAGAGTAGGTATCCAGTGTGATTTTTATCGAAGAATGACCCAATCTCTCAGATACCACCTTCGGATGGATGTTCTTTGTCAGAAGGAAAGTGGCTTGTGTATGTCGCAATTCGTGAAATGTAACCTTGGGTACATCAATCACTTTCAACAAATCATTATATGCTCTAGATAGATTTCTAGGAGAACAGGGGGTTCCAAGCAATGTACAGAAAACTAAATCGTAATCTCTGTATTGTCGTCCATTGAAATAACTTTTCCCAAGTTGCTTCATTTCAGACGCTCTTGCTTCAAATTCTCTTCTTTCTAACTGTTGCAGATGATAATGTTTTTGCAAGGAAATTAGCGTCTTCTCATCTAAACGCACAGTCCTTACACTGCTATCAGACTTGGCTCCGTTTTTTATTTCTTTGCCATCATGCGTAAGAGTCTGAGTGATTCGTATTAGACTTCGATCAAAATCAACATCTTGCCATCGTAAGGCAAGAACTTCTCCCTGTCTTAATCCAGTCATTAGGGTAAACCTAAACACTAAACTATAACGACTTTTGCCTTCAGACTCTCCGACAAACTTTCTTATCTCAGTTTGATTCCAAACTTTAGCTCTTGTTTTTTGGGTTTTCGGTTTGTTAAGTATTTTTTTAGCTGGATTTTCTTTAAGTTTTTTCATCGTTACTGCATCATTTAAGGAAGTATTGATGATGGAGTAAATTTTCTTAAGGGTGTTTTGCGACAAGTTTTTACCATTTCCTAATTTCTTTTCTTTCAACACAAGCATGAAATCTTGGACAGCAGTTATTGTTAGGTTTGCCAAAGGCGTGTTGCTAACAGAACTATCTACAATGTGATTATTGATATAACTCCGGTACATAGCTCTCGTGGATTTGGCTAAACTTTTAATTGGCAACCAATGATCTAATAAGTACACCGAAAATTTTAGCTTTGAAGGATCTATATAATCTCCCTCGTTAAACTCACTTTCAGCCTTGACCATGGCTGCACGAGCTGCTCTTTCAGAAAAGAATCCCTTTTTTCTTATCACATTCCTTTTACCATTAGTTTTTTTCTGGCTTCAAACTCAAACCAATACTTGTTTTTCTTTTTTGTTTCGTCTTTATATACTGGCATGTGATAAACCTCCTATTTTTAAAAAATAAGAGGGTAGAGGATATCAAACATATCTCACTTTTATTATACTCTATATGGGAATTTGTTTGCAGCGCTTATGCCAACTCATGAAGAATTATGAGATTTTTATAAGGCATACACAGATGATAAACTCATTAGGCAAGACGATTGAAAATGAAGGTATCTATCCTGTTAAGACACTAAATAATCAGATTGTTCAGAGGTCCTTAAACTGGTTTATTGATGATGCTAGCTAGAGGAGTTTGAAGAGTAACATGTCTTCAAAGGTTTAATTGATTAGAACGGCGAAATACATAATATTGAAAGAATTGGAGGAGATATAATATGGATGTAAATGAGAAGATTGTCTATGCGTGGCTTGCTTCAAAAAATTACTTTATTATTGATGGAATTGATTACGGACAATTTCATTCAGATATCGACATCCTTGCTGTGAATGTTAGGTTAAAGGAAGTTCTGGACTGCGAAGTGAAAATTAGAACTGGATCTACAAAAATCAGTGGTGGAGAGAATAAACAAAACGGATTTCTTCATTTTGTTAACCAACTTAATGCTGCAGAAAGAAATGCAAAAATTGATTCCATTGTGGGTAATACACATGGCTATCTTATTAAGAAGATTTTTATCACTACATATAGTCTTTTAGGGAAACCAGTAAATCGTTCAAAATGGATTAAGAAGTTCACTCAAGAAAATATTGAAGTTAGATTTATTGAAGATATAGTTGAAGAGCTTGAGAAACATGCACTTAGTTTGCCTCTTTCAAAAAATGAGATTATTCAGATATTGAGACTACAAAGTATTAAAAACAATTTAAAATAACTAATTTATAAGGAGACGAAAATTATGTTGATATTTAAAGAAGCGGCTTGGCTAAATGGAGAAGTAGCATTTCATGAAGCAGAAACGAATAAGGAAATACAGGTACAAATTCATCTGCCCTCTGAATCGGAAGATTCTTACTGGTTTGAGGCAACAGATAAAAATGGAATTCTTTATGATTCAAGAGGCGATAAAAAGATATTTTCTAGTTTTGTCGATGCTGAGGTTGCTGCTAATGCATGGTTTGATAATTATTGATACAGATAAAATGACTGTTTGACCGTAATTAATATTTCAAGAACTGAGGATGAACTAAATGGAAAATTATAGAATATATGCAGGTCTAAGCGCAGGTTTTGGTGGAGCAAAACTCATAGAGACCTCGGAGTTTGAGAGTTATGATGAAGCTATTGATTACGCATATTTTTTGGCTTGTAAAGAATATGAGGAGTTTGAAGGAGAATACACAAGGAGCTTGGATGATATTATAAGAAAAGACAAACTAAGTATCAATGAGGCTACAATAAAATATAAAGAAGAAAAAGAAGACTTAATTCATTATTACGTTGTAAAGGTTGATGAAGAATCTGATTTTTAATTAATGGCTATTTCATGAAATTGAAAAAGCGGTTATGTGTAAAACGGAGAGTGAGATAATTGTTCAATAAGATAAAAAAGATTTTCGCTAATCGTTCTGAAGAAAAACTAAGTGTTTACAATAGATCCATTAAGGAAAGCGAAAAAGATAAAAAGCTTTTGTTTGATAATATGATGATGGCAGTATACGATACTTTTTCTATTCATGAGGGGTTGGAGCAAATCCCATTAAGGCATCCAATTTTTGATCTAATAAAATTGATTGGCCTTCGAACGCAGACAAAATATCTCACTAATAAGCTGTATGATCCATCACACTCTAGACTTCCGAATATTACTCCTGGGGAAGTGTTTCTTAAGGAAGAAATTGAAAATCGTAATTATATTTTTGACTACCTCAAACAACATCCTACTGAATCTTATGCTGTTAGTCTTAAAGAAGATTTAGTTTTACCTTGGCCATGGAGCTATGGGAAATTAATAGAGTCTCTAGTTAAAATTGGTAAGGGGCGAAGTAAGGGAGAATGGAAAAAAGATGATACGAACCATAATGTAGAACTATGGTTGCCACAACGTATTGTTTTTATCACAACTGGCGGGAATCATTCAATTGCATCTGGTATAATTCAAGGCGTAGGGTCGCTCGAACCAAATTATGTATTTGATACAAAACCTATTTATGACTACATATATACAGACGGAATTTATTACTATAGAAAAAAGGACAACTCAAGGATCGCAAAAGTTAAAATGGTTGAATTTGCGGTTTTGTTCGAGGTAGGAAGAATTATGATTGAAAAAGGTATATTTTAATGAAAGGCATGTATCATTATCTAAAGGAGTGTTCAAAATATTGAAGATGAATCTAGTTGGAAATGGTGTAGATTCATTGAAAAGCGCATATATTACCTTTGAAAAGCTATTAGATTTGCACGATAATATCGGTTTAGACCACAATTTAAAAGATGCCGTTCTTTCTCTTAATCACGGCATTGAAATTTTACTGAAGTATGTTTTAGGAAAAAAGAATGAATATTTAATCTTTACTGATTTAGAAAGTTATATGAGTGCTAAAGAGAAGATGGAAAAGAATGGCAGTTTGCTGACAGTGTTTGACGCAAAACCGAATCTTAGAACTGTAACAATTTTGAGGCAATTAATCGAATCAAGTTTCTTTGCGATATTGATATTCCGGAAGATCTAGAAATCTCCCTTATTTATGACTGATGATCAAATAAAACAAACTATTCAAAAGTTACAGATGGCGTTTGATTATTGTATTGATTTTTTTGAGATGCATATTCCCGACATAGGAGTAGTTTATGATAGAGCTAGAACCGAACTTACAAGAAAGCAGTATGAACTTACAATGCTAGATATTCAAGCAGATATGATGCAAGATGAAAGATGATGAAATGCAAGTTTCATTAGGCGGGGTGAGGTTTCTGATACATCGCATGCTACGTATAATATTCGAGATAATTTTTATTAATTTGCCTCCAGCCTTATTATTGCTCATATTTCAAATTTCTGGATATATTACAAAGTATCAATATATTCTAGCCACCATTATTTTGGGAGTGCTATTGATATTAATCAATAATCTTGGAAGAGATAAATACATGGAAGATATGGTATACATTACTCATAGAGGGAAAATGGAAAATTTGCGTAAGAAGGTAAGTCAATGACAATCAATAAGGAAAGTTTTGATAGTGAGAATAGAAGGGATGGGGAGTACTTTTCGTCTATGCCTATAAAATTATTGTATGCGTTGAAAGATGGAAAGTTAAACCCAAAAGAAGTCAGATTCTTGTATTATCTCAAGTCCTACATAAACGTAAAAAATACATCAAAACTCTTTTGCTACGCTGGAATTGATACCAGAATGAAAAATGAATTACATATGAGTAAGCCAACAATTATTGAGTTACATAGTGAACTTAAAAAGAAGAAGTTGATTTCTGTGACGCAACACAAATGGGGAACAAACATGAATACGATGATAACGATAAATTGATACATAAACGGTTCAATAATCACTATTTCATTGAGTTTGAAAACATCGATAAATTGTGAAAATCATCGAGGTAAAGAATGGGACGTAACCTAGTCAAATTTGGGACGCTCAAACTTGACCGTAGTTAGTAGTTAGTAGATCTTTATATATTTAGATGTTTAGATTCAGTATTTACAATTGGCTAACGCCTCTTGTTTGAAATGGAATCGCTACGCTTCAACGGATAAAGGATAAAGTCAAAGGATTAAAGATAAGGTCTAAAGATGAAGACAAATCGCTGAAACAAGGTTAATTATTATAATTAATTATATTAGTATCTCTCTTGTTACATATGAGTCACTGATCGATTTTCAGTATCAAGTTATTTGTTTTTACGTATGGTATAACTGTTTGCTGATCTACATAGGATATTTGTTTGGCGTTGGGTAACACAAACGGAATAGTAATAAATTATATTAGGAAGAACCTGAGAGCGACTTGGAAGCATTCTAAAGGTACATGTATATCTGCCCAAACAGATACATGTGCCTTTTTATATCCCCTCATTCATTATAACCAATTTATGCATTCCCCTCATTCAATTCGTACCCTAACAACTAACCTAACAACTACCCTATAACAATCACACAACTTGAAATCCATAAGAAAACTATAAGCAAATTAGCCTTAGAATTGATGCATGTATAAGTAGCTCAGTGGACAGTTTTGTCCAGCGAGAATAGGAGTACCCGTCGAACTGACGGTAACTAACATTATCATGTTTAACGTGATGTGAAACCTAAATAATGGTACTAACGTAATATTTTTCGTGATAAAATAATCCTATACTACATATACCGACAATAACTTATGATTTGGTTTGCTAATTATGAAAACAAGGGAGCTAATTGTTATGGATAATGATAATTATGATCCACTTAAAGATTTTAGAGAGAAATATAAGAAAATTGCTCAGCATTGGCAAGAACAGCAATCACATGCATATGCAAATAGTATTCAACAAATTGCAGAGGCATCGGCAAATTTGAGCAAGAAGTTAGAAGCCCCTATTGAAAGATGGACAGTATTTTCACAAAAACTTGGACAATTTGCTATAACTATATCTGAATCAGTAAAAAGACTAACTGACAATACTGAGCGCTATAAAATGATTATGTTGGAATTCAATTTCCCGCCACACTATGATATGGAGTTCTCAGATATAAGCGAATTTCCAGAGTTTTATGATAAATACGGCCCAGAGAGAGCTAAAGAATTCATAGAAAATAAATTACTGTCTTATTTTAATCAAGCAATGCTTGAGGGATATCTTAAGCAATGGAAAACAATAGAATGGTTAGACAATAGAAGCTCGATATTAGAAGAGGTTATTAATAATCATATCAATGGAAGATATTATAGTTCAATCGCTTTACTACTACCACAGATTGAAGGGGTAATTATTGAAAGAAGTAATAAGTCAGGATATATAACACAAGCAGAAGTTAAACGTCTTGCTGAATCAATTTTAAATGAATCTAGTCAATTTTCATTTGATGATGCAGTTAAATCATTCTACATAAAACTTGTTCACGAGAAGTTTGATCACGGAGAAGCTATCAACTCACCTTTGAGTAGACATGCAATATTGCATGGTGGTGATACTAAATTTGGATATGAGATAAATTCGTTGAGATGTATATTGTTTTTTGATTATTTAATTGACAAGTTAAAGGTTAACGGAAGCGAGGGAGGAGAATACGAGCAGCCTAATTGCCATAGCTAGGAATCTGAATGATTCGCTTACCGATTACACGACTATACATGATGAGATATTCAAGAAGACGCTTAGGAAAACAGTTCCTATTCCATTCTTGTTTAAAGCAATTAATTTTCAAGAGTTAGAGCAGAAACTTCAAAATATCCATAATGATTTGTCAAGATATAAAACACAAGTTAATGACATAAGACAATCTGGAAGTGAAGATACTAATAAGTGTGGTATCTTTATTGATTACGTTGATAAGCTTATGTATGCAGTACAGTTACTAAAAGGAATAACTCACAATCTGTTGTTGAAAAGCCAGGGAAATAATAGATATAAACTCAATGAACATAATGAACTTGTAAAGAAATATGAAAAGGCTGTAGATGCTTATTATTCACTTGGCAATAAGATGAATAGTGTATTTTCATAATTTATGAGCAAGGAGTTGTTAATTTGAATAACCCTTTTATGCTCTCATTTTCAATTGCCATTGGTTCCATCATAATGTTAATCCTAAATCTGATTTTCTTTGGTAGTAGTATAGCCACTACAATACTTGGAGCATCTACCGCATTGAATTGTGGTGTATTAGCTACCTATTATAGGGAAGAGTCATTAGAAGCGCTGAAAAGGTTATTTGATAGACGATGACGAGGAGTGTGGGGATATAAGTGTGGGATCAGATAGCTGGGTTATCTTTAAAGACAATGAGTTGGGGTGGCCTAATAGCCTTAATAGCGGCGTTAATTCCGGTACTGAGGAAAATACAACCTATTACTACTCTTACTTCATCTAATTTTGAAAGAACATTACTAACAAAAGAGAAGAGAATGCTGGTCAAGTTATTCAGATTTATAATACAGTCAACAATCTACATGGCAGTTATTGGATTTCTATTTTATTGCTTTTATGGATTTTACTCCAATAATCATTTTGAAATCTCCAAAAAAATTATGATTGTGTTACCGAACGTCTTGTCATATGTTTTGATTATTTCTAGTATGATTTTGATAAACACTAGCATTTCTGAAAAAAGTCTTATAGAGAGGATAACTAGTAATAAGAAAATTCATGCTTTAACATTTCTGGTGTTATTATCTGTATTTGTATTGTCAGCTACCCTTTTTATCCCCTCTTTATTTGCTCCACTTGTAATTAATAGGGGGATCAAATATAGCAACAATACAGAGTTGTTTGCTATATTCTTGGTGTTTGTAATGATTTTCTTTGCTTATAGTATTGTGATAATGGGTGGAATGAAATTTTCGCTTTCACAGTTCGAAAAAAAGAAGAAAAAGGATAGTGGAGATTACTTTTATATCCAAGAGAATGAATCTTCAGATAAATGGTATGTATACTATCCTACGAGTAGCGATTTGTTTTTGTTAGGCGATACACCTTCACCTAAAGAAACTAATGTATTTAGAACAATGGGAAAGAAAGAAATGTTAACACAAAAGATTTATGTTCAACGTTTACAAGAAGAAAATAGTGTTTAGTTGTTAGAATAATTTTAAATACAAAGGATGAGGTATTCTGGACAGTAAAACTATAGCAAGTACAACTATGTTTTTATCATTGATTACAGAACAGAATATTAGCAATATTGAGAAAATACATAATCAGGTTAAAAGGAACAGATTATTGGAGTCAATCTGTTTTTTATTCTGAGTTTATTATTAATTCTTGCGTTCATTTACTTGTTATCGTTAGGAACTGTGGATAATAAGAATTATTATATTCTTATCCCTATAGCAGTGATGTCTCCAATATTTCTTATTGTTAGTAAAAATAAAAGTGTGAATGATTTTATTAAAGCCATCACGATAATAGTTTATGGAATTTCTATTGAAATATTATTTGGTGGAATGTTGTACGTTTCTATAAATGTTTCTATTTTTAATTTGGAGTCAATTGTTGGTTGTGGCTTTTTGATTATCCTTTTTTCATTCGGTCTATATCTCCTATCCTCTATGTCTAGGAGAATATCGGAATTATGGATACAAACCTTTTTTAACAAAAAGTTTTTGTTAACTGCTAATCTCATCAATGGACAAGAGGTAGTAGGTAGATTGCTGACAATCACTAGAAAAGGTGATTATATTATTAAACCAACCGAAGATAGTTGCGACTTATTAATAAAAAATGTAGCAGTTAGCACTTTGTTGATTCAAGAAATGATCTATGAGTAGAAGCCTTAATGAATGTATTCATTTAAGACGCTCAAGTCCATAAAAGCTAAGAAATGATATATCAGAAGAGACAGAGAGTATTTATAGAAAGTATCCAGCTATTTTTAGAGAATGACAACGCTGAATAAAAAATATGTACATGTATACTAGCCCTGAGACGTTCTCTAGGGCTTTTTCTTTGTATCTGCATATTGAACTTCGGACCAATGGTCCAATGTTACAAACAGGACAGGCAAATTAATCAATGGAAAACTTTATGTGAAGACGAAAGGTAACAATTGGATTGAGCTAAAGGGAATAGTTGAATTGATTAAATTAGAAGGCTGTCAATGATTGTGATGATGGATTTTTTTAGATTCATTGATTTATTTGTATGTTGAAACCTGTAACATATTGTATAATTAGATAGCAAATAATACATAAGGAGAATACATATGAAGAAGAAGCTACAGGTTTTTATTTCATCTACATATACAGATATGATTGAGGAACGACAAGCGGCTGTCTCAGCCGTTCTTAATGCTGGACATATCCCTGCTGGTATGGAGTTATTTAAGTCAGGTGACAAGTCACAGAAGGCAACTATACAGCGGTGGATACAGGAATCAGACGCTTATATGCTGATCCTGGGTGGAAGATATGGAAGTATTGATGAAGAGACAGGCAAGAGTTATACACATTGGGAATATGACTATGCTGGTGAATTGGGGAAGCGTAGATTTGCGATTGTGATAACAGAAAGTAAATTGCTTGAGAAGGCAAAAGAAGATCCTAATAATAAGGAATATGAACATTATAAAGAGTATCAAGTCTTTAAGACTGAAGTATTGGGGAATATTTCAGAGTTTTATGAAGATATAAAAGACATTAAGCTAATCACGATGGGGTCATTAAAGGAATTTGAAACAGATGATAACCTAATTGGATGGGTTAAAGCTGATCAGGTTGGGAACGCAGAAGAGTCATTAAGAGAGAATGTGGCTTTATTAAAGGAAAATGCAAAGCTGAAGGCTGAACTGGATAAATTGCAGGAACAGCAGAAACAGAAAGTAATGATAGGTGGATGGGACTATGAAGAATTGAAAGATACTCTCAAAGCAACTTTAATTACTTTACCAAAAGAGGTATCAAAAAGTGAAAAAGAGATAAGCTTGCTTAATGTGCTTGTTACTTTATCCGACACTTTCACTACTGGTATTATAAATGGTACAGGGTCTTCAGATAATATCATTGCACTTTATTATAAAGTTGCACCTAAACTTATATCTTATGGGCTTTTAGAAAAAGTAAAAGTTGCAGGAGTCAGATATGAGAAGATTCAAACTTCTAAAGAAGGACATAAATTCATAGCCAGATATAATTCAGAGAAATTAAAAAATCCCGAACCTGTATCTGAATCTGAGAAACCAACTAATCCTGTGAAAAGAACAAGAACTAAAGCTAAAACGAAAAATGAAGTGAGTGGAAGCGAGTAATTGCATTAATATGCTTTGCCTATCCATCCATACCTCATTCAAAAAATAGAATACCTAAGATAAGGACTTCATACCTTTTGTAATGGGATTATCCTGCCCTTTTAAGTATTAACTTGTTTTATCGTTCCCTGTTGAGTATAGACGCTTGATATGTTCTTAATTAAGATAACAAAAGTCAAATGATCCAAAGCCAAGGGTCTGTCAATAATTTTGTGTAAACTCTTTGAAGCATAGTTTCCCCCGAGGGGGAAGTCGCGATTTTAACGCAA
>NZ_JBWAVA010000036.1:0-5105 GCF_056121505.1 Paenibacillus sp. LS-5
TGCTTAAAAATAGTATATCAAGATGGACGTTAATCTCCAATACAAAATCCTTGACAAGTATTAGCTGGTTTTTGTGCTTCCATACTTCAATCGCCTTCCAGCAGTTCCCGCAGCATGCTCTCACGGTCGTTCATGAATGCTTTGGTCACGGTATAGTGCTCTGTGTCCTCCAGTGCAACCTGACGGATACCCTCGCCTTCCAGCAGATAGATTTCAGAGCCGGGATAGGACATTAGAATGGGAGAGTGGGTAGCAATGATGAACTGTGAATGCTGCTCCACAAGCTCGTGCATGCGTACCAGCAGCGACATTTGCCGCAGCGGGGAGAGGGCGGCTTCCGGCTCGTCAAGAATATAGAGGCCTTGTCCCCCGAAGCGGTGGACGAAGGCAGCAAAAAAGGATTCTCCATGTGACTGCTCATGTAGTGACTTGCCTCCATAGGAATTTTTAATCATGCCTCCTCCCGGCTCTTCATCCAGCCGGTCAATATAAGAGGCTACATTGTAGTAGCTCTCCGCACGCAGAAAGAAGCCGTCCCTCGGGCGTCTCACCCCTTTGGCAATTCGCAGGTACTCATACAGGCTGGAATGCGAGGAGCGGGTATTGAAGGAGAAATTCAGCGTTCCGCCTTCCGGATTGAACCCCCAGGCTGCAGCAATACCCTCCAGCAGTGTAGATTTGCCCGTACCATTCTCTCCGACAAGAAAAGTAACCTGTTTCTGAAAAGCTAACTTGCTGAAGCTGCGGATCACCGGCAGATCAAACGGGTAGGCCTGAAAGGAAGGGACCCGATCACGCAGCAGCTCCGCATGACGGATATAGAGCATGTTGTTATCTGACACAACCATTGTCCCACTCTCCTAATCTCATCATTTGTCTCTCACTTGCTTCCATAATTGTAGCCTGAGTGGAATCTATCTGCAAAGGTTCGGGCATCCCGGGCGAAAGACAGGGGACATATGCCAATTTCGGCAGGATACAGACAGATGTCCATGAGGCGGATGCTGACTCCGCATATAGTTATATTGTCTTGAGAATATGACGGGGCAGGGTGAAAGCCGTGAAATCAAATAAGAGAAAAGTGCCTCCGCGGGATTACCGCGACGGTTATCAGGAAGGCTACCGTCTCGGTCTCTGTGAAGCCGTGAAACGCCTGAATTCTCCAGAGGCAGGGGTATGCCGGCCGTTCAAGCTGATGTATGTTCCCCAGGGATTTCAAGCGATTGATACGGGAGTAACGGAAGCATTGGGACAGCTCGTTAGCGAACTGATCATCAGCTCTCCGGACACGATGCTGGAGATAGCCGCCCGCGAGTCGCCTGGAGCCGTGCTGGTCATGAATGGTCTGCATGTGTTCCCCGAGAATCATCTGGAACAGATCGCGGAGATACGTAAACTGGGTATTCCTACAGCTATCTGGTTCGTAGATGATCCCTATTTTACGGAGGATACATCAGTCATTTGCCAACATTATGACCATGTCTTTACACATGAACTGGGATGTGTGGAATTCTACCATGACCTGGGAGTAGGCTCTGTGCATTACCTGCCGCTCTGCGTGAATCCGCAGATGTTCTATCCCCGCCGCACTGGGCCGCAGTATCAGTACGATATTGTGTTCATCGGCAATGCTTTCCGCAACCGGACAGAGCTGTTCGACGAGCTGACTCCTTTTCTCCGTGGCAAGAAAGTCCTGATTGCCGGGGGGTTCTGGGACCGGCTGAACACGTATGAGGAGTTGTCACCTTTTATTAAAGATGGTTTCATCCCTCCGGAGGAGACCGCTAATTATTACAGTGGCGCGAAGCTGGTCATTAACATTCACCGTCCATGGGAGGGCGGGCAGGATAACCGGAACTCCTTCCAGCTTCCCTCCCGTTCGATTAATCCCCGGACCTATGAGATCAATGCCTGCGGGACGATGCAGCTAACCGATGTCCGTGAGGATCTGGGCAGCCATTACCGTCCGGGTAAGGATCTGGAAACCTTTGCGGGGGCCGACGAGCTGAAGCACAAAATCGAATACTACTTGAAGCACGAGAAGGAGCGCCGTCAGTTCGCACTGCAGGGGCTGCAGACTACACTCCGCCATCATACTTTCCTTGCGCGTCTGCCCTATCTGCTGAATGTTCTTACTTCATAAGCCCGGCAATCCAATATAAGGAGCGAAAACCATGAACAATAATTTTATCATGCCAGCCCCGCCGCTGCCGCGGACGCCAGCGGAAGAAGAGAAGCTGCGCGGCCGGCTGACCGGCTTCAAGCTTGGATTCGATGAAGGTTATCTGCGGGGGAGACTCGCCATACTGGATGGACGGCCGGAGGAGCCGCTTCCTGTCCGCAACATCCATGTCATGTATGTGGCTTCGGGAAAAGGTTATCCGTATTCACCGCTTGACGATGCGGTACTCTATGCCCTGCAAAGATTGACGGCCAAGGTCACGATTACCGATGTGCGGCAGAATCTGGTGGAGCTGGCGGATGTGGAACGCCCAGATCTTGTGCTTGTTCTGGATGGCATGGATCTGCCGCTCGATCAGGTTGCCATCCTGCGCGGCCGGGGCATCAAGACAGCTATCTGGCTCACAGATGATCCGTATTATACGGATTTCACCGTTAAAATCGTAGCGCACTACGATTATGTGTTCACCCTGGAATTGAATTGTGTGGAATTTTACCGCGGTCTGGGGTGCGCGGAGGTGCATTATCTGCCCTTTGCCGCCCACCGGGAGCATTACCGTCCGACAACGGGCCGGTCACCGGTCAGCCGGGATATCAGCTTCATTGGCTCGGCTTATTGGAACAGAGTTCATTTCTTCCGTGAAATTATGCCTGAGCTGATGAGCTACAACACCGTTATCAACGGGATTTGGTGGGATCGTCTGCCGGAGGCCCCCCAGTATGGGGAGCGCATTGAGATTGGCAAATGGATGACGCCGCAAGAGACGGCTGTCACTTACAGCGGCTCCAAAATCGTCATTAATCTTCACCGTTCCCATATCGACGAGGCGGCGAATAACAATACGCTATCGATCACTGCCGCTTCACCTAACCCGCGCACCTTTGAAATTGCAGCCAGCGGAACCCTTCAGCTGAGTGATGCCAGAGATGATATGAGCTCTTTTTATAAAGTGGGGGAAGAGATCGACACGTTCACAAGCCCGCAGGAAATGATGGATAAAATCCGCTTCTACCTGAGTCATGAAGAGGAGCGCCGTGCCATGGCTCTGCGCGCTTTTGAACGGACGCTTAAAGATCATACCTACACCAAACGCCTGAATCAGCTGCTGACCGTGATCTACGGCTAGGCTTACGGGTGAATGGAAGGAAATGTGCGTATATCCGGGGGACAGGTGTCGTGCCGGCATTTGTTCCTCTTCAATATACTACTGGAGTACCAGGCTTTGGCATTTGCCGTTGTACAATGCTGCAGGCGCGGCGGGTCTCCAGCTTACTGTGGAGCGGATGCTTCTGAAGGAGCCATGAAATTAAGCGGATGCTCTGAAGGGAGCCGTAAGACTAAGCGGATGCTTCCGAAGCGGGTTTTACTGCGAAGGTATGGACTGTAAGTAATGCTCCGTAAAACTAAGCGGATGCTTCCGAAGCGGGTTTTACTGCGAAGGTATGGACTGTATGTAATGCTCCGTAAAACTTTTAGGAGGTGAATGGCTGCTCCGCAGGCATGCCTGGAGCGCCGAGACACCATGGCCGACAAAGCGACTATCGTGCTTTTTTCCCATGTATCCAATACACGCAGCATTACCGGTGCGGAGAAGCTGCTGCTGTTCTTCAGCCGGGAGCTGTTACCGTATTTCAACTGCATCCTTGTGGCGCCCCAGGAAGGCAAGCTGACACGGCAGGCACGCAAGAACGGACTGAGCGTGCAGCTGCTGCCGATTCCGTTGGTCTACGGGATATACACACCGTATGCCGGCTTGGAGGCGGATATCCGCAAATTTCAGGAAAGCCGTGAATACGGCGAGCTGTTAGACTGGCTTTCTGCGCTGCGTCCGGCTTTTATTATTTCCAGCACCTGTGTTCATGCTTTGCCGGCGATGGCGGCCAAATCACTGGGTATCCCAGTGGTGTGGAAGATCTCCGAGACGATTACCGACAATGAGTTTACTCCCATCAGCACGGGGTTGATCCACAAGAACAGTGATGAGATTCTTGCCATCTCTCATACGGTCGCGGCCTGTTTTCCGGAGGATATCCGCGAGGAAAAGGTGACCCAGCTTCCTCCCTCCTGGAACGAGTCAGAGATGATGATTGAAGCCTGGAGCAAGCTGCGGGGCGAGCGCCGCCGTGATTTGCGGGTTGCACCAGCGGAGCCGCTGCTCGGCTATATTTCTTCCTTTATTAATGTGGAAAAAGGATTGGAGCATTTTGTGAAAATGGCTGTTCAGGTATCGGAGCGGCATCCTGAAGCCAAATTCATCGTCGTCGGCACACCCGGGGATAAAAGCTACTATGAGCGTTGTGTACGCAAGGTCAAGCTGGAAGGCCTCACCTCCCGCTTCAGATTTATTGGTTACGAAAAGAATCTTGCCGATGTCTATTGTGCTATGGATATCCTGGTCGTTCCCAGCCTGATCCGCGAGGGATTCGGGATGACGGCCCTGGAAGGAATGGCTTTTGGCAAACCGGTGGTAGCCTATGCCTCCGGCGGCTTGTATGAAATTCTCTGTGCGGCCGGATGTGAAGGACTGCTAGCGCCGGTAGAAGACATTGATGTCCTGGCGCAGCGTGTGAACAGCCTTCTGGCGGAGCCTGGTCTGGCTGCCGCTATCGGCAGCCAGGCCCGGGAGCGCGTCGACGCCGTCTACGGACCGGCGGCCTACCGCACCCGGCTGCTGGGCCTTGCGGAGAGGTGGAATCTCCGCTACTGCGCCGCGCCGCCAGAACCTGCCGGCGCACTGGAGCTCCCCGCTGCTGATGCTTCAGGCAGCGGAGAGCCCGCCCCGCCGCCGCTGCCGGAGCCCCGGCAACGTCGGCGGAGCTCCGTGAGCCGCGCCGCACGGCTCCGGCGCAGCAAGCTCCGGCGCGGCAAGCTCCGCCGCGCCAAGACCCGGGCGCGCAGCCGCAAGCGCCCGGGCCGCAAGCGG
>NZ_JBWAVA010000037.1:0-3647 GCF_056121505.1 Paenibacillus sp. LS-5
GGCTACCGCCATCTTAAAACACCTACAGAAATAGGCCAACCAGAAGTTTTCCGGTTGACCTAATAATACGAAAAGACTGCCATATCCGGCAGCCTATTTTATATATATGGAATAGTCCTTAACCAGCTGACGCTACACTGACAACAGTCCGATCCCATATCCCTTATCTATTATCCTTATCTATTATCCTAATCTACTTATCCTTATCTGCTTGTCCTTATCTGCTTATCTCTTTATTTACCCTTTTCCTTGGCTTCCATCGCTGCTTTGAGAAGATCACCAAGGTTGGACCCCACACTTTCCGGTTTGCTGTACTGCTGGACCAGCTTCTGCTGCTCACGCTTGTTGATATGCTTGTGATCCTTGTCCATGGTCTCCGTTATTCCGCATCCGAGACACTGGACATAGAGGCCGGCTTTGCCCTCTTTAAGCTCCATCTTCTTGTGGCATTGCGGGCAGCGGCGGTTAGACAGTTGCTTCTCTCCTGCCCGGGTATATCCGCAGTCATCTGCCGGACAGACCAACAGCTTGCCCCGCTTGGTTTTCTTCTCCAGCATTCTAGTTCCACAATTCGGGCAGTGGCTGCTGGAGACGTTATGCGGCTTATACTCCGCACCGCTGTTCTTCACACCAGACACCAATTCCTGAGCCATACTGCGGATCCCTTGCAAAAAAGGCTCCGGACGCCCCTGTCCGCGGGCGATCTTTTCCAGTTCCGCCTCCCAGCGTGCCGTCAGCTCTGGAGTGCGCAATTGTTCTGCCACCAGGCCGATTAGCTGCTTGCCCTTTCCTGTTGGGTGAAGCAGATTGCCCTGCCGTTCAATCGTATCGGAGCTGACCAGCTTTTCGATAATATCGGCGCGGGTAGCCGGCGTTCCCAGTCCGTGCTTCTCCATCTGTGTCAGAAGCGAAGCTTCATTATAGCGTTTCGGCGGCTGCGTCCGGCCTGGCCGGATCACACAGCGCTGCACAGTAACGGCCTCTCCCTCCCGCAGCTCCGGCAGCTTTACATTACTCGGCGCCGGTTCGTCTGCGGCATTCTCTTCTTCGTCATCACTGCTCATATCTCCGCCGTAGACTTCACGCCAGCCTGCATCTTTTACCGTTGTTCCTTTAACACTGAAGCTCTCGCCTTCCACATTTACGGTTACAGTTACAGCATCATAACGTGCCGCTGGATAGAACAGACTGATGAAACGACGAACAATGAGATCATAGAGCTTGCGCTCCTCCACACTCAGCTGATTTAGAAGAACAGTCTGCTCTGTAGGAATAATCGCATGGTGATCGCTCACCTTGCTGTCATCCACAATCCGTTTAGTGATAGGCAACGGCTTGCGCAGCAAAGGTCTTGCTAATGTTGCATAAGGACCAACAGCTATGCTATCCAGCCTCTCTTTGAGCGTACCCGTCATATCGGATGTTAAATAACGGCTGTCTGTTCGCGGATAGGTCACCAGCTTGTGCTGTTCATATAACTTCTGCAGTACACTGGAGGTTTGTTTAGCTGAGAAGCCGAACTTACGGTTCGCGTCGCGCTGCAGCTCTGTGAGATCATAGGCCAACGGGTGCGGTTCACTTTTCTCACTCTTTTGCACCTTGGTAATCCGTCCGCTGCGCCCCATAATCTTCTCTTTTAGCACTCCCGTTTTGTCCCGGTCAAAAATACGTCCATCCCCGCCCTGGGCCCTCCAGCCTGCCTGGAAGCTTCCAAAATCAGCCGTCAACTGGTCATACTCTTTAGAACGGAATCCGGTTATCTCATTTTCCCGGTCCATAATCATCCCCAGTGTCGGTGTCTGTACCCGCCCGGCAGAGAGCGGCGCGCCGAACTTGCAGGTCAGTGCCCGCGTCACATTCAGCCCGATCATCCAATCAGCCTCGGCACGGCAGCGGGCTGATTCATATAGCCGGTCAAAATCCCGGCCCGGACGGAGTGAAGCGAACCCTTCCTTAATGGCCTTATCCGTCTGCGAAGAGATCCAAAGCCGCCGGAACGGCTTCCTCCAGCCTGCCATATTCATGATCCAGCGCGCCAGCAGCTCGCCTTCACGTGCAGCATCTGTAGCCACAATCAGTTCCTCAATGTCCTGTCTTTTCATCAGCTGCTGCACTGCCTTATACTGCTGGTTTGTCTCCCGTAACACCTTAAGCTTCGCCTTCTCCGGCAGAATCGGCAAATCCTCCAATGCCCAGTTGGCATATTTATTGTTATAATCCTCCGGCTCCGCTAAGCCCACCAAATGCCCCAAAGCCCAAGTAACCACATATTTCGGTCCTTCAATATAACTCTTCTGTTTATTACCACAGCCCATCACCCGTGCAATCTCACGGGCAACTGACGGCTTCTCCGCAAGTACCAATACTTTCATAATTCTCTCCCTTCCCTGTCAAAACCCTATTATACCATTTTCCCAAAGTCCGCAAATAACGTCAGACGACTTAATAGACAACTCCTGTTATTAATAAATCATTGAAATAAATCATTGTTAACTGAAAGGAGGAATCCTTTACTCGAATAAGTATTATACCAACTGAGCTGCTATCATTTAATAAAGGCCGTATCTGCATGCAGACCACGGCCTTCCCAATTCTTTAGAATCCCAGACAAGCGGTAAAAAACACTTTATCACCTGCTATACCCTGTATATATATACCATCATCAGTTACAACAGAGCGCTGTACCTGAAGTTCATCGCCTAACCTCGCTTCCTGTACATAAGTTACCCGGAAACGCTTCAGCTCTTTGGATCCCCATTCGGCTATAGACAGGGCATCACTACAGATCTCACCATACCTGGCGTTGTTCAAATGTAAATTACTGTCCAGACCACTAAACCGTACTTTGTATGCATAAGCTTCATGAAGACTTAGAGTTTCTGAAATGGTTACTTTCTCTGGCATACTCCCTACCGAATCCCCATCATAATGAATCACGGGCACTGGTATAGCAGTTGGCCGTAAAATTCTCCTTTTTTCGATATCCACCAACGCCCATATGGAACGCGCCACAGCTACCTCTATATGATCCTGATCATATACCCGGTAATCACGCTGCCATAATGCTCCTTTGGTTCCTTTACTCCACGTTCGAACTGTTAATTGATCATTTATCCGTGGCATCCGGCGAATCTCAAGATCTAACGTAATCAGCATCCAACCCATTCCAGCATCCTGCATATGAGCCAGGCTGAAACCCAGCGCATTTACAGCAGCATCAGCGGTGCGTTGCAATATTTCTAAAAGAAAAGAGAGTTTTGCCTGTGAACGGTAATCCGTATCGTTTGCCTGTACAGCAAATTGCTCTGTCCACAGGGATGTTGTTGATTTATCCACTGTTTTATCTCCTTTACAATGCAAGAACATTAACATTTTATTAGTTGAACCATCATATCCACAATTATTCTACACTATCCACACAAAATGGGGAGTACTTCGATTCCAATTAATTAATAATCTTCTTGTCCACATGTGGATAAGTTTCTCCGAAATTCTTCTTAGGTCTTGTAATATCCACAAACCTGGGTTTATCAACAAATTTCACATATATTAAAAAAACAAAAAAGCCATTGTCGATTACTCAACAATGGCTTTCAGTGCTTGGCGGCGTCCTACTCTCCCAGGACCCTTCGGTCCAAGTACCATCG
>NZ_JBWAVA010000038.1:0-2961 GCF_056121505.1 Paenibacillus sp. LS-5
TACAAGGTAACACGCGGGAGCTGGGCTTCAGTGGAGACTAGCACAAGCGGGGCGGATATTGCGAACCGGACGCTCACGCCTGCAGGCGGAGCACAGACCGTCAATCTTACCGTGCAGCGCTGGAAGGATCTGTAGTTCATGTGACGGGAGCATTGAGCAAACAATGCTCCCGATTCTTTAATATGGAGAGGAGCTGGAAAAGGTTATGAAGTACTTTGGGTCAAGGCGTAAGATTGGAGCACTGTTGCTGGGTCTCCTGCTGTTTGGCCAGTCTGTGGCCACTAATGTATCGGCTGAAATTGCTGCTTCGAATGTATATCATAACCATATGCCTAATTTCTGGGCTTACTATGATCTGAATTCCTATAATTCTGCCCCTGTAGGAAGTCCAATCCGTTATACATATGACGGTGAAGTAATCCATCTGAAGCAGAATCCGCCTGCCGGTTATAAATTTTATTTGCCCAATGGTTCACCGATGCCGCACGATGATCTAGTATCCTACTACTCCCATCATGCCAAGACCGGTGCTTATCTAACTTGGCCATGGAGTGTGGCGAATACGCTGCATAGCAATTATCCACAGGCACAGATGCATGTCACGATGTCCGGTTCTGTAGTGAACAACGTGAACAGCATTATTCAACAAGGAAATGTAAGCGGATACAGTAATGCGGCATGGGGTACTCCCTGGAAGAATGCGTACGATCAGCTCAAAACAACCAATGGAAACAATACACTGGATCTGATCCATTTCTCCGGGCATCACTCGATGGGGCCACTGGCCGGGAATGAATATTTGCTGAAGGATATGATCTATCATGGAGCCACGCTGGCCCAGCCTTATTTCCTAGGAAGCAGCTACAAGTCCTCGAAGGGTTTTTTTCCAACGGAGCTTGGCTTTTCCGAGCGGATAATACCGGTGCTGCAGAAGTTGGGTATCCAGTGGTCTGTGATTGGCAATAACCATTTCTCGCGCACCCTTAAGGATTATCCGCTGCTGAACAGTCCTGGAACAGACACGATGGTGTCACCGCCCAACCGGGCAGATCTTCAGAATGTCAGCACCCCGGGAGGCTGGGTGAGCCAGAACATGTTCAATGAACAGCAAGTGGTATACAATAAGTATCCTTTTGCCTCTACGGCGCATTGGGTACGTTATGTCGATCCTGCAAGTGGAGCGGAGTCCAGAGTAGTGGGCGTTCCTGTAGCACAGGCAGAGTCCTGGGAGGAAGGATACTTGGGCCAAGTCAAAGCTGACGCGCTTAAGCCGTATGAGAATCTGGTTGCGCAGAAGCAGATTTTCGTCGTAGCCCATGATGGGGATAATTCTTCGGGCCGGGCAGGCTCCGAAGAAACCTGGCGCAATGCCGGAAATGTTACCTATGCCGACAGCGGCGTAAAAGGTATGGGTATCGATGAATACCTGCGCAGTAATACACCAGCCACCTCCGATGTGGTTCACGTGCAGGATGGATCCTGGATCGATACCCGTGATTCCTCTTCCGATCCGACTTGGTATCACTGGCATCTTCCCTTTGGCATTTGGAAGGGACAGTTCGCCACGTTTAACCAGGTTAACGGAACTTCACTAGCCCCTAAGAAGAACCTTTCTGGTGTAGAGGAGGGGATGACTGTATCCTTCGAGAAGGGCTATCACTATCTTGAACGTAATTTTGCCTTACTCCAAGCTTCTTTGAATTATGCCAAAACAGCTGAGCAGATCTGGTTAGACGATCATCCGAATTACTGGAAACCGACCACGGCGCTGGATCGGGAAATTACGTATGACGGGAATCAGCTGAACCCCTGGATGCTCTCCTTTCCTGTAAAAGGAAACAGTGCCAATGATTATTCCGGTGGTGCGAACCCGGCTGAATTGGCTTGGTATTTCCTGCTTCCGGCAATGGATTCAGGCTTTGGCTATTACGACGAGAATGTTGATGACAGCGTGAAACCGGCTTTGTCCTTCAATCAATCGTTGTACTTTTCCAAGCCTTATGTATCGCAAAAGCTGGCCAAAGACAAAACAGGCCCTTCCGTCTGGTGGCCGCAGCGTTACCCGTACAATCCGGGCAGCGCTAATGTCAGTAAAGCAGAGGGTTGGACTCTGCAGCATTTTAACAACGTGTTCTCCATTTATACCTACGCTTTTGATACGAACGGTATCAGTGACATCAAAGTCAAAATCCGTGCTCACCGTGACAAGACCGCTGATGCTTCAGACAATACCTTTAAGGTCTATGACCCAACAGCTTTGGCATCCTCCGGTGTGTCCGGTATAGATCCCGCCAAGGTTGGGCAATGGGTGGAGTACCCGATGAATGTCCGTGATTTGAGCCCTGATATCAATGGTGTCGATTGGCAGCCAAGCAGTAAAGTCATCATGGAGAAGGTTCCGGCAACAGATATCGGAAATCTCTATTACAGCTACATCTCAGATTACCGGGACCAGTTGGTGGATTATTATATTGAAGCCAAAGACGCCAAAGGAAATGTTACACGCAGTGATATCCAGCAGGTATATGTTGGAGCAGGCAAGTATACACTGGCCAACGGCAAATATACGGAAAGCATGCAGGGCACTATTGAAGGCACGCATCCATTCATTACGGATCAGCCAGTAATTCCCGATAAGGAAGCACCAAGCACACCGGTTAACCTCCAAGCTTCTGTAACCCATGCCTCTTCTGCTGCCCTTACATGGAATGCATCCACCGATAACATCCGTGTGGCTGGTTATGAGATTTACCGCAACGGAGTCAAGATCGGATCTTCTGCAACCAACTCGTATACGGACAGTGGGCTGGCTTCTGAAACCAGTTACAGCTATACGGTAAAAGCTTTTGATGCCGCAGGTAACCTGTCGGCACTCAGCGCAGCCGCTCTCGTCACCACTCCGCCTGGAAACAGTGTAACTATCTATTACAAGCAGGGCTACACGACACCATACATCCATTA
>NZ_JBWAVA010000039.1:0-1546 GCF_056121505.1 Paenibacillus sp. LS-5
CACAAAAACCAGCTAATACTTGTCAAGGATTTTGTATTGGAGATTAACGTCCATCTTGATATACTATTTTTAAGCAAGACAAAGAACCCTCATTGGCGTGAAGGTTCTGGATAATATTGGGTTTTAGGTTTGAAAGGGCTGCTGCTTACGGAGGATGGCGTATACGTGATGGAGAAGCTTGTTGGCGCAAGCAATCACGACCACCTTGTAGGGCTTGCCCTCTTTTCTTTTTTTGTCGTAATACTCTCGGAGTTTCGGATTAGTCCTTCCTCGAATTCCGCACTGTACGGCTAAATATAACGCACGTCGAAGTCGTTTGGAGCCTCGCTTGGTTATTCGGGAACTCGTCGCCGTGAATGTACCTGAGCTGAATATCCCAGGATCTAAGCCTGCAAAAGCCACAAGCTGTTTGGCTTCTTTGAACTGCTGGGCATTCCCAATTTCTGCGACAATGGCGGCTGCGAGCTTATCTCCGATTCCCGGTATACTCTTTACCAGTTCCACTTCTGGGAAGCCCGCTGCCAGCTCATCCATCTGCTTTTCTAGTCCGCTCAATTGCTCGGTAAAGGCCAGAACCAATTCCACCATACTGCGCAGAACCAAGGTTTGAGTCCGACTTCGGGGGTGTTCCTCCCAACGAGATAACACTTCTTTGAGACATTCCATTTTGCCTTCCGTCCACTTCCGAGAGTGGGATTTTCCTGTGCTTTTCTGTATGACCTCTTGAAGGTCCTCGGTCTGATCCTCCAAACAACGGGCCAGCACATGTAGCGATGTCTCCGAGAATAGATTACCAAACACCTTCTCATATTCCGGAAACACTTGATCCAGCAAGGCTCTCATGTTTAATTTTGCTTGTACAAACATCCCTGTTACAAACTCATGCTGCCTCGTCACATGCTGAAGCTCTGTATAGCTATCTTCCCATATCCGGTGCGGAGTCACATCTCCCCGGTAATACATCTCGGCTAAGTGCCAGGCATCTGCGGCATCCGTCTTTACCTTTCGCAAGTGGGTACCTTTCGCTCGTTTGGCCTGCAACGGATTAACGATAAAATACGTCCATCCGTTGTGTCTCAGGTAGGCCACCAGTCCGCGATGATAGTGACCGGTCGCTTCCAGAACGACGACTGGAGAACGCGCAGTCTGTGTCTGCAGCTCTGCCAGCATTTCCCCCAACTTCTCCAATCCGTCCTTCTCATGAGTAATACCTACCGCTTTCCCGTACGGCTGATTCCGCTTGAGAAAGGCTTGTACAACACTGAAACCTTTGGCTACATCCACTCCCACTACTGGTTCCATAACAACCTCCAGAATGATATTCGCCGGCACTCCTACGATGGTTCCAAACCCATAGCTTCGCTTGTTATTCGGGGTCAATGCCCCTACCAGCTCAAACATGGTCATTGGAGGTAGTAGGAGAACAGTTTTTGTGACGGGGTAAACTCCCCAAAAAGACGCTCGTTCTCCCGGCTACCGCCATCTTAAAACACCTACAGAAATAGGCCAACCAGAAGTTTTCCGGTTGACCTAATAATACGAAAAG
>NZ_JBWAVA010000040.1:0-1107 GCF_056121505.1 Paenibacillus sp. LS-5
TGGTAACTCTCAATCATATTGGTGGTGTAGATGAGTTTTCGGATCTCAGGCGGGTACTTGAAAAAGGTAGCGAGCTCCTCCCAATTCGTCCGCCAAGAACGGATAATTAGAGGATACTTCGCTCCCCAAACTTCTTCGAAACGGTCGAGTTCAAGAAGGGCTCCTTCCTCGGTAGCTGCTTTGTAAATGGGCTTTAAATCGGCAGTTACCTTCTTAATATCCTTATACGAAACGTACCGGGTAGAGCTACGGATTTGGTGAATAATGCACTTCTGGATTTCGGTTTGGGGATAGCAGGCTGCAATCGCTTGAGAGAACCCGGACAGGTTATCCACGCAAATAATGAGGATGTCTTGAACACCACGATTCTTAAGCTCATTCAGCACGCTCAGCCAGAACTTGGAGGATTCGTTCTCACCGATCCACATACCCAGCACATCTTTGTTTCCGTCCAGATCAATGCCAATCACCATGTAGGCGGCTTTGTTGATAATGGCCCCGTCTTGCTTAACCTTGAAGTGGATTGCATCCAGATAGACGACCGCATAGACGCCTTGTAGCGGCCGATTTTGCCACTCTTTAATGAGAGGTACAATCTTGTTCGTGACATTGGAAATGAGCGTAGGGGAAACCTCAATGCCATACATTTGTCCCAGGTGATCCTGAATTTCTCTGGTGCTGATCCCTTTGGCATATAGGGCGATGATTTGCTCTTCGATGCCAGTTACGTTCGATTGATGTTTCTTGACTACCAGGGGCTCAAACTCACCTAAACGGTCCCGAGGGATGGCGATTTCCTGTTCACCGTACTCACTAACTACCGTTTTACGACTCTTTCCGTTCCGACTGTTTGGCGTGAGTTTCGCCTTCACTTCATGCTTTCCATAGCCCAAGTGGGTGTCCATTTCGGCTTCTAGCATCTCCTGAATCGTCTCTGCAAATAAATCCTTTAACGCATTTTGTGCATCTTGCGCCGTTACCAGATTATTCTCTTTAATGAATTCCCGAAGTTGCTGTTTTGACCAAAGTCCCATGTGCTCTCCCCAACCTTTCTCTTACTTCCATTTTAATGGGTTTGAGAGTTTACACAATATATTTTACAGACTC
>NZ_JBWAVA010000041.1:0-971 GCF_056121505.1 Paenibacillus sp. LS-5
TGATTGGGGTGAAGTCGTAACAAGGTAGCCGTATCGGAAGGTGCGGCTGGATCACCTCCTTTCTATGGAGAATCGTTTCCTGCAATGGAAACATTCAAATCGGAAGCTTAGCTTCCATTAGAACCCTTGGGTTCGAACACTCACTCGTGTTCAGTTTTGAAAGAGCAAGTCTCTTTCGTATGCGTTTGGTGGCGATAGCGGAGGGGTTCCACACGTACCCATCCCGAACACGACCGTTAAGTCCTCCAGCGCCGATGGTACTTGGACCGAAGGGTCCTGGGAGAGTAGGACGCTGCCAAGCGGTCAACCAAGAGATTGGTTGAATCCAAAATGTTATATATGTTATATGGGCTTTTAGCTCAGTTGGTTAGAGCGCACCTCTGATAAGGGTGAGGTCGGTGGTTCGAGTCCACCAAGGCCCACCATATAACATCATATCTCTTTATGGGGCCATAGCTCAGCTGGGAGAGCGCCTGCCTTGCAAGCAGGAGGTCAGCGGTTCGATCCCGCTTGGCTCCACCAATAATGTTTTACATGCAATAGTATATGCAAGACCTTGATCCTTGAAAACTGGATACCGAAACGAAAATGCGTTTTAGAACATCTTTTAGCTGAAACTTGTGTAAGCAAGTTGAAATAGTTATTAGTTGATACAATCGATTCGATAGGAAAGTAAAGAACAGTAATGTTCAATATTTCTCCTGCGGAGAAAATTGCGGTTAAGCTAATAAGAGCACACGGAGGATGCCTAGGCGCCAGGAGCCGACGAAGGACGTGGCGAACAACGAAACTGCCTCGGGGAGCTGTAAGCAAGCTTTGATCCGGGGGTGTCCGAATGGGGAAACCCAGCTGTGGTAATTCGCAGTTACTCATACCTGAATACATAGGGTATGTAGAGGCAGACCAGGGGAACTGAAACATCTAAGTACCCTGAGGAAGAGAAAACAATAGTGATTCCGTCAGTAGCGGCG
>NZ_JBWAVA010000042.1:0-961 GCF_056121505.1 Paenibacillus sp. LS-5
GCCCTGGTCGCTGTGGAGCAACATGTTTGTCAACTCTGGAAGTTGGTCCAGTGTATCCAACACCAAGGATGTATCCTGCTTGTCCGCTATACTGTAAGCGACAATCTCTCCGTTGTACAGATCTAAGATGCTTGAGAGGTACAGCATCTTGCCACCAAACGGCAAATAAGTAATGTCTGTAACCAATTTTTTCAAGGGAGCCTCAGCATGAAATTGCCGCTTTAACAGATGTTCAGCGGGTTGTGCGGGTTGCCCCGTAGTCTTTCGCTTCTTCATCCTCACACGGCACTGTAGCCCCTCACTTTGCATAATTCGCTGAACCCGTTTATGGTTTACGGGCCCTTCTGCCCGAAGGAGTGCTGTGATTTTCCGGTAGCCATACCGGAATTTGTGTTGAGTGCAAAGGTGCCTTATTTTTTCCACCTTCTGGTCTGTACGTTGACTTCCAACAGCCCTCCAACGGTAGTAGGTAGCTCTTGCGATTCCGAGCCACGCACAAGCCTCAGACACCGTCACTTCGCTTCGAATGGATTCGATCCAGGCAACGGCGGCCTCTGGCTCCACCTCCTCTCCAACTCTTTGTACTTTTTTAGCAGGTCTAATTGTTGCTTCAGGAATCGATTTTCCGCCTTTAGTCTCTCCAGCTCCGTAGTGGTTTCCGGACCTTTTCCAAAGCTGTATTGCTTACCTACAGGTTGCTCCATGCGATGAACTTCGCCTTCTCGATACCATTTCATCCACACCTTTAGTTGCGTCTTATTTCGTATGCCCAACTGTCTCATAACATCCTTCACGGGTACTCCTGCCAATCTCATTTCAATGGCTTCCATCTTTATTTCTACCGGGTAACTCACTCTAGTTGCCAACGCAAAAACACCTCCAAGGATATCTCCCTATCTTACGACAGAGTTTCATTCTCTTGAAGGTGTTTTGATTTGTCTCACTTTATGGGGTCAGTCCG
>NZ_JBWAVA010000044.1:0-946 GCF_056121505.1 Paenibacillus sp. LS-5
TTCTACGGCTCCCACCTATCCTGTACAGATCGTACCCAAATTCAATATCAAGCTGCAGTAAAGCTCCATGGGGTCTTTCCGTCTTGTCGCGGGTAACCTGCATCTTCACAGGTATTAAAATTTCACCGGATCTCTCGTTGAGACAGCGCCCAAGTCGTTACGCCATTCGTGCGGGTCAGAATTTACCTGACAAGGAATTTCGCTACCTTAGGACCGTTATAGTTACGGCCGCCGTTTACTGGGGCTTCGGTTCACAGCTTCGGATTGCTCCTAACCGCTCCCCTTAACCTTCCAGCACCGGGCAGGCGTCAGCCCGTATACTTCGCCTTGCGGCTTCGCACAGACCTGTGTTTTTGCTAAACAGTCGCTTGGGCCTTTTCACTGCGGCCCCCTCGGGCTATTCACCCTACCGAGGCACCCCTTCTCCCGAAGTTACGGGGTCATTTTGCCGAGTTCCTTAACGAGAGTTCTTCCGCGCGCCTTAGAATTCTCTTCTCGCCTACCTGTGTCGGTTTGCGGTACGGGCACCTTCTCCTGACTAGAGGCTTTTCTTGGCAGTGTGAGATCATGACCTTCGCTACTATAATTTTCGCTCCCCATCACAGCCCAGCCTTACGGTGTGCGGATTTGCCTACACACCAGCCTCACTGCTTAGACGGACATCCATCAGTCCGCGTCACTACCCTCCTGCGTCACCCCATCGCTCATAGCGGATTACGGTGGTACAGTAATTTCAAACTGTTGTCCTTCGACTACGCCTGTCGGCCTCGCCTTAGGTCCCGACTTACCCTGAGCGGACGAGCCTTCCTCAGGAAACCTTGGGCTTTCGGCGGATCAGATTCTCACTGATCTTTTCGTTACTCATACCGGCATTCTCACTTGTATGCTGTCCAGCGCTCCTTACGGTACACCTTCAACCCACATACAACGCTCCCCTACCCCAGAT
>NZ_JBWAVA010000045.1:0-818 GCF_056121505.1 Paenibacillus sp. LS-5
GATTGTCATTTTTCCGGCTCATGTGGTAGGCTACAATCTCATTATTAAACAAGTCTTTCACCGCGGAGAGGTAGATCCACGACTCTCCCACCCGGTATTGTGTAACATCTGTAACCCATTTTTGGTTTGGAGCATCTGCCTTGAAATCCCGTTTCAGTAGGTTTTTAGCGACTCGCCCTTCGGTCGAAGAAGCGTAGTTACAGCGATGTTTTCGCCGAATTCGTGAGCGGATCCCTAGCACCTGCATAAGCCGAAGTACCTTCTTATGATTCATCCAGACCCCATGGTCCTGTAGTAAGAACAGTTGAAGCTGCCGGTAGCCGTAGACACCATTGTAGTGCTCATAGACCTTCTTCACGAGTTCCTTATCTTCTCGGTCCCGATCGAATGCTTTGCGCTTTAGAAAAGCGTAATATCCGCTTCTGGAGACTCCAAAAACTTTGCAAAGCTGAGTAACTGGATATTCATTTGCTACTCTCTCAATCGTTATATACCGCTGTATTTCATCTCCTGCATCCAGATTTCCAAGCACTTTTTTAGCATCTCGTTCTCCCGCTTTAGCCTTTGGATCTGATTATCCTGATTCACATATTCCTTAGGAATTCCTCGCCCATCCATCAGTCCAAGCTCGCCAAGTTCCCGATATTTCCGCATCCATACTTTCAACCGGTGTCGGTCAGGAATGTTAAACTTCTCCATGATTCTGCGATAGGTCCATCCCTCTTTAACGTGTAGGCGTATAGCTTCAAGCTTTATCTCATATGAATACGTTGTGAACTTTTGTCCTTTTTTCACCATAAAAATGCACCCCTTAGATT
>NZ_JBWAVA010000046.1:0-751 GCF_056121505.1 Paenibacillus sp. LS-5
ACTGTAATCTTTTGTACACCAGTCGTTACGTTGCCGTTCTCATCTGTAGCTGTCCATTTCACTTCAGTTACACCCAGTGCATAATCCGCAGGGGCATTCGAACTCACAGTTACTTTGTAAATGTCTGTGCCTGTCGCTAGACCGATCTCCACTGGCGTCTTCAGCGCTGTAGCTTCGACCGTCTTGTCGGCTGGCAGCTTCAGAGCAGGCTTCGTCGTATCCACCACTGTAATCTTTTGCACACCAGTCGTTACGTTGCCGTTCTCATCTGTAGCTGTCCATTTCACTTCAGTTACACCCAGCGCATAATCCGCAGGAGCATCCGAGATCACAGTTACTTTGTAAATGTCTGTACCTGTCGCTAGTCCAATCTCCACTGGCGTCTTCAGCGCTGTAGCTTCGACCGTCTTGTCAGCTGGCAGCTTCAGAGCAGGCTTTGTCGTATCCACCACTGTAATCTTTTGTACACCAGTCGTTACGTTGCCGTTCTCATCCGTAGCTGTCCATTTCACTTCAGTTACACCCAGCGCATAATCCGCAGGAGCATCCGATATCACAGTTACTTTGTAAATGTCTGTACCTGTTGCTAGTCCGATATCCACCGGCGTCTTCAGCGCAGTAGCTTCGACGGTCTTGTCGGCTGGCAGCTTCAGAGCAGGCTTCGTCGTATCCAGCACTGTAATCTTTTGTACACCAGTCGTTACGTTGCCGTTCTCATCCGTAGCTGTCCATTTCACTTCAGTTACACCCA
>NZ_JBWAVA010000047.1:0-603 GCF_056121505.1 Paenibacillus sp. LS-5
CGTAGCCATCTTGTAGCCACTGTAAGAAGACGCCTGCATCTGCACTCCCGGAGATGTAGTCCAGACTGTAGAACCATCCAGATTATAATGAATATAGGAGTTCGTGTAAGTGGTATTCTTGTAATAAACGGTCACTGAATTGCCAATTGGAGTCGCTGTTGGAGTTACCGTTGGTGTCGGTGTTGCTGTAGGCGTTGATGTTGCAGTTGGTGTTGGCGTTGGTGTTGGTGTTGGTGTTGGTGTTGGCGTTGGTGTTGGTGTCACAGTCGGTGTTGGCGTTGGCGTCGCTGTCGGCGTCACCGGTCCGCCCGACTGAATGTTGCCGGTTGGTGTGTAAGTCCAGGTACCGGTGGCGAACAGATAGTTGCTGCCGCCGTTGCTGTCCCAGGTGCCGCTTACATTATTGAAGCAAGCCTCCAACTGAGTAGCGGAACCGATGTTGATCGTAATTTTGTTATAGCCCGCCACTTCAGCTGCCGGCATAGCCACACCTGGTGAAGTCGTCCATGTGCCGCCAACAGGACGGTAATGGATGTATGGTGTCGTGTAGCCCTGCTTGTAATAGATAGTTACACTGTTTCCAGGCGGAGTGGTGACGAGAGC
>NZ_JBWAVA010000048.1:0-578 GCF_056121505.1 Paenibacillus sp. LS-5
CGGGTACGGGGACCGTGTCAGGCGGGCAGTTTGACTGGGGCGGTCGCCTCCTAAAGAGTAACGGAGGCGTTCAAAGGTTCCCTCAGAATGGTTGGAAATCATTCGAAGAGTGCAAAGGCATAAGGGAGCTTGACTGCGAGACCTACAAGTCGAGCAGGGACGAAAGTCGGACTTAGTGATCCGGTGGTACCGCATGGAAGGGCCATCGCTCAACGGATAAAAGCTACCCTGGGGATAACAGGCTTATCTCCCCCAAGAGTCCACATCGACGGGGAGGTTTGGCACCTCGATGTCGGCTCATCGCATCCTGGGGCTGAAGTAGGTCCCAAGGGTTGGGCTGTTCGCCCATTAAAGCGGTACGCGAGCTGGGTTCAGAACGTCGTGAGACAGTTCGGTCCCTATCTGTCGTGGGCGCAGGAAATTTGAGAGGAGCTGTCCTTAGTACGAGAGGACCGGGATGGACGTACCGCTGGTGCATCAGTTGTTCCGCCAGGAGCATGGCTGAGTAGCTACGTACGGACGGGATAAGCGCTGAAAGCATCTAAGCGTGAAGCCCCCCTCAAGATGAGATTTCCCAA
>NZ_JBWAVA010000049.1:0-558 GCF_056121505.1 Paenibacillus sp. LS-5
ACCACTACCGCGCTCACGTCACTTATGCCAGATACTTTAGTGGGGGGGGTGCCGCTGCCACTTATCCAACTCCACACACTCCCATCACCCGAAACAGCAGCGTTACTGGTTCCTCCAGCAATTGCCTTTATTCCACTTAGTCCGCTAACAGCCGTGAAGGTTTTGTTAAATCCTCCCCAGACACCTACGCTTCCATCTTTTTTTAACGCCAATCCATAATTGGGTCCCTCCGCCGTTGCAATACTCGTGATATCCGTCAGCCCCGTCATCAAGATAGCTTTAGGGGTTGTTGTTCCGGTGGAACCCGGAATCTTGTTACTGCTACTATCTCCCCAACCCCATACCGTTCCATCCGTCTTTAGAGCATACACACTATCTCCTGCTGCTAGCGCACTCACTCCGCTTACCCCTAGTACTTGTACCGGCATAGTTCGGTTGATCGTTGTGTTATCCCCCAATTGTCCGAAAGAGTTATAGCCCCATGACCATACCGTTCCGTCCCTCTTGAGTGCATAGCTACTACTTCTGTGGGCTGCAATGGCAACAACATTCGTTAGA
>NZ_JBWAVA010000050.1:0-523 GCF_056121505.1 Paenibacillus sp. LS-5
TCGCCCTATTCAGACTCGCTTTCGCTGCGGCTCCGGCTTCTCACCTTAACCTTGCATGTTAAACGTAACTCGCCGGTTCATTCTACAAAAGGCACGCCATCATCCATATAGAGGACTCTGACTTTTTGTAAGCACACGGTTTCAGGTTCTATTTCACTCCCCTTCCGGGGTGCTTTTCACCTTTCCCTCACGGTACTGTTTCACTATCGGTCGCCAGGTAGTATTTAGCCTTAGCAGATGGTCCTGCTGGATTCATACGGGGTTTCACGTGCCCCGCACTACTCGGGATCCGTCTCGGAGAGAACACAGTTTAGGTTACAGGGCTTTTACCTCTATCGCGGGCCTTTCCAGACCTCTTCACCTACCATATTCCTTTGTAACTCCATGTGAGACGTCCCACAACCCCAAGAGGCAAGCCTCTTGGTTTAGGCTGTTCCGCGTTCGCTCGCCGCTACTGACGGAATCACTATTGTTTTCTCTTCCTCAGGGTACTTAGATGTTTCAGTTCCCCTGGTCTGCCTCT
>NZ_JBWAVA010000051.1:0-514 GCF_056121505.1 Paenibacillus sp. LS-5
ATCTAGCCATAGCTTCGGTGGTGTGTTTAGCCCCGTTACATTTTCGGCGCAGAGTCACTCGACCAGTGAGCTATTACGCACTCTTTCAATGGTGGCTGCTTCTAAGCCAACATCCTGGTTGTCTGTGCAACTCCACATCCTTTCCCACTTAACACACACTTGGGGACCTTAGCTGATGGTCTGGGCTGTTTCCCTTTTGACAATGGATCTTAGCACTCACTGTCTGACTCCCGGCAAGAAGTTAATGGCATTCGGAGTTTGACTGAGCTTGGTAACCCTTGCGGGCCCCGCACCCAATCAGTGCTCTACCTCCACCACTCCATTCACCGAGGCTAGCCCTAAAGCTATTTCGGGGAGAACCAGCTATCTCCGAGTTCGATTGGAATTTCTCCGCTACCCCCACCTCATCCCCGCATTTTTCAACATGCGTGGGTTCGGGCCTCCAGTGCGTGTTACCGCACCTTCACCCTGGACAGGGGTAGATCACACGGTTTCGGGTCTACGTCCACATACT
>NZ_JBWAVA010000052.1:0-511 GCF_056121505.1 Paenibacillus sp. LS-5
AATTGTCCAAGATTATTGGCTCCCCATCCCCACACACTTCCGTCTTCTTTGACTTGAAGGGTGTGCGCTTGTCCGGTTGACAATTTTGATTGCTGAAGTTGAGCACTATCTTTGATTTTCAGCCAACCCACCAACGACCAGTCCGACCATAGATGTTCATCATTTACTCTCACTTTTACTTGAAATGCTGTACCAGATGGCAACGATTCGCTTAATGACCAGGAGTTTACATTTGCTGTACCCACCTGCTTAATCTCACCCGAGTCTCCAACTACAACTCCACTTTCATCCAGCACTTGTATCTGATATTCTGCATAGTTGGTTAATGCTGCATCATTCTGCGTCCACCGGATGGATGGATTGCTAACATTGGTTATATCCGGCGCTCCCTTACTACCCAGCGGATAGGTTAAAGTTACTTGTGGCGAAACATTCTCCTTCACCAACGCTGGTGTACTATGGGCGACCGTGGTTCCATCGCCCAATTGTCCGGAGTCATTGACACTACCCC
>NZ_JBWAVA010000053.1:0-460 GCF_056121505.1 Paenibacillus sp. LS-5
GCAATATCCGCCCCGCTTGTGCTAGTCTCCACTGAAGCCCAGCTCCCGCGTGTTACCTTGTATTGAACTGCCGTTCCCGCCGGTAGACTTAAGGTGATGGAATATAGGCCATCACTTCCTTTGGTCAGCTGGTACGCAGGGTCCGCCGCATTCCAGCTATTGAAACTGCCCGTTAAATACACCAGTCCGCTTGCTGGAGTCGTACTTGGAACCGTGACCTTGAAGGTCACACTATCTGCTTGCGGCACACCTGATGTGATACTGCCGTTCACCAGACTCCATGTCCCTGCTCCGAAGTGATAGTTGCTACCGCCATTGCTGTCCCAGGTGCCGGTACCGTTATTGAAGGCTGCAGTTAAGCCGGTTGCACTCCCAAGCTGGACCGTAGCCATCTTGTAGCCACTGTAAGAAGACGCCTGCATCTGCACTCCCGGAGATGTAGTCCAGACTGTAGAACCAT
>NZ_JBWAVA010000054.1:0-457 GCF_056121505.1 Paenibacillus sp. LS-5
GCATGGCGGACTGCGCTATCTTGAAAACGGTGAATTCAGCCTGGTGCGGGAATCGCTGGCCGAACGCGACCGCCTGTTGAAAAACGCGCCGCATCTCGTTGCGCCGCTGCCCACCACCGTCCCGGTCTTCGATATTTTCTCCGGTCTTGCCAACGGCATCGTGCGGTTTCTGGGGTTGAGCCGCAGGCCAAGCCGGCGCGGCGCGGTTGCGGTCAAGGCGGGCTTGAGCATTTATGACTTCCTGACCCGCAAGCGGGCTCTGATGCCGCGTCACCGCTTTCGCGGGCGCCATGCGACACTGGCCAAATGGCCGGCGCTCAATCCTGCCGTCAAAAGTTCCGCGACCTATCACGACGCCTGGGTCAAGCATCCCGAACGCATTGGGATGGAGGTGCTGAGGGATGGCCTGGCAGCGGGCGATCATGCGCGCGCCCTGAATTACGCCGAACTGCAGCGG
>NZ_JBWAVA010000055.1:0-429 GCF_056121505.1 Paenibacillus sp. LS-5
GCAGTTTCGTTGTTCGCCACGTCCTTCGTCGGCTCCTGGCGCCTAGGCATCCTCCGTGTGCTCTTATTAGCTTAACCATTGCGTTTTCCCAGAGGGAAAATCGCCAGCATCGCTATAATATAAACTTGTTTACACAAGTTCAGCTTAAAGGAATGTTCTAAAACGCATTTTCGTTTCGGTATCCAGTTTTCAAGGATCAAGTTGCTGTAAGTTCTGGTCGAACACGGCTGTGTCGATAGAAGTTACAGACTTTTGAGAGCTTCAACTCTCAAAACTGAGCAACGAGTGAGTGTTCGAACCCAAGGGTTCTAATGGAAGCTAAGCTTCCGATTTGAATGTTTCCATTGCAGGAAACGATTCTCCATAGAAAGGAGGTGATCCAGCCGCACCTTCCGATACGGCTACCTTGTTACGACTTCACCCCAATCA
>NZ_JBWAVA010000056.1:0-422 GCF_056121505.1 Paenibacillus sp. LS-5
GCTGGGCACTCTAGAGTGACTGCCGGTGACAAACCGGAGGAAGGTGGGGATGACGTCAAATCATCATGCCCCTTATGACCTGGGCTACACACGTACTACAATGGCCGGTACAACGGGAAGCGAAGCCGCGAGGTGGAGCCAATCCCAGCAAAGCCGGTCTCAGTTCGGATTGCAGGCTGCAACTCGCCTGCATGAAGTCGGAATTGCTAGTAATCGCGGATCAGCATGCCGCGGTGAATACGTTCCCGGGTCTTGTACACACCGCCCGTCACACCACGAGAGTTTACAACACCCGAAGTCGGTGGGGTAACCCGCAAGGGAGCCAGCCGCCGAAGGTGGGGTAGATGATTGGGGTGAAGTCGTAACAAGGTAGCCGTATCGGAAGGTGCGGCTGGATCACCTCCTTTCTATGGAGAATCGTT
>NZ_JBWAVA010000057.1:0-349 GCF_056121505.1 Paenibacillus sp. LS-5
TCCCTGATAGCTCAGTTGGTAGAGCACTCGACTGTTAATCGAGTTGTCACAGGTTCGAGTCCTGTTCGGGGAGCCATGCTCTCATAGCTCAGTAGGTAGAGTGCTTCCATGGTAAGGAAGAGGTCACCGGTTCGAATCCGGTTGAGAGCTCCACAAATTTTTAGGCCCGTTGGTCAAGGGGTTAAGACACCTCCCTTTCACGGAGGTAACATGGGTTCGAATCCCATACGGGTCACCAATTTTTATTTTCCCTTGAGGACAACCATACATAGGGAGGCTTAGCTCAGCTGGGAGAGCATCTGCCTTACAAGCAGAGGGTCGGGGGTTCGAACCCCTCAGCCTCCACCAT
>NZ_JBWAVA010000058.1:0-342 GCF_056121505.1 Paenibacillus sp. LS-5
GTGTGTCGCCAGCCGGTACTGGCTGACATCGACGCGGCCGCTGAGACCCGATGCAACCATCCACCAGCCCACGGCGCCCTGCAAGCCGCCAAGCGCCAGAATGCCGATCATGCGCGGCTTCAGCAGCCGTTCAAGCCGTCCGGTCAGCCAGAAGAAGGCAAGCGGGATGGCGACGAGGAAACCGACGCCCCGCGCCAGGAACCGGTGCGACCACTCCCACCAGAAAATGCGCTGGAATTCGCCAAGGCTCATGCCCTTGTTGAGCTGCTCATACTGGGGAATGAGCTTGTATTTCTCGAATTCTTCCAGCCATTGCGCGTGGTTCAAGGGCGGGATGATGCC
>NZ_JBWAVA010000059.1:0-285 GCF_056121505.1 Paenibacillus sp. LS-5
ACACGACCGTTAAGCCCTCCAGCGCCGATGGTACTTGGACCGAAGGGTCCTGGGAGAGTAGGACGCCGCCAAGCGGACAACCACACTCTGTGGTATTTTTTTTGCCCATAACAATTACATGCGATAAAAGGGCCTTTAGCTCAGCTGGTTAGAGCGCACCCCTGATAAGGGTGAGGTCGGTGGTTCGAGTCCACTAAGGCCCACCATTTTCCCTGATAGCTCAGTTGGTAGAGCACTCGACTGTTAATCGAGTTGTCACAGGTTCGAGTCCTGTTCGGGGAGCCA
>NZ_JBWAVA010000060.1:0-279 GCF_056121505.1 Paenibacillus sp. LS-5
TGTGCGAGAGCGCGTAGGTGGTGAAGGAGCATAGGGTGATGAACAGCCAGGAAATCTTGCGGCGCAGATGCAGGAGCGCAATCCGGTCATAGCCTGCAAGGGCGGCATAGGCGAGCAGGGAGGCAAGGGCGGCCAGAATCCAGCGGTGGGTCGGAATCGCATAGAGACTGTGGATCACATCCTCAAGGGATATGCTCCGCAACTCCCGGTAGAGGAGCCATGCGGAGACAGCAACAGCGGCCAACCCGATCACCGGCCATATATAATCCTTTAACTTCA
>NZ_JBWAVA010000061.1:0-279 GCF_056121505.1 Paenibacillus sp. LS-5
GGGGCGAGATGACCACCCTCGGCGAGCTGCGCCGGGCGGCCCAGGCCGCCGCTCGCGACCGGCGTCGCAAGACGCCGCGAGGCGAACCGTTCGTCCTCGCCGGCGACGGGAGACGACGATGAGCGCAGATCCCCAAAAACTCGAAGCCTTCATGGGAAAGATGGTCGGCGACATGGGCGCGGCCATTTCCGCCGCCCTGGTCGTGGTCGGCGACAGGCTCGGCCTCTATCGGGCGCTGGCGGAGTTGGGGCCGGCGACCCCGGCCGAACTGGCGGCCCG
>NZ_JBWAVA010000062.1:0-278 GCF_056121505.1 Paenibacillus sp. LS-5
TTCACCGTCCAGGACGGACATTTTGCCCTGTAGGGTACGCACCAGCGCAAGGGCTGCTGCGTATGTTGCGTCGGCTTCAGTAAGTGAGCGGACGCGTGGTGGGGCGGTAACGGTCCCGCTCGCGCGGACGGCCAGCCTTGACGATGGGTGCGGATTCGATTGATGCGGCTAGTTGGATGAGTGGGGCTGGCCCGAGAATGACTTCCCGACCAAATGCTGGCCGCGGTTGGGGCTCCTCGGCAACGAACGACTGAACGGCCATTCCGCCGTTGGCCTGC
>NZ_JBWAVA010000063.1:0-277 GCF_056121505.1 Paenibacillus sp. LS-5
GGAGGCTTAGCTCAGCTGGGAGAGCATCTGCCTTACAAGCAGAGGGTCGGGGGTTCGAACCCCTCAGCCTCCACCATTTTTATCTTTTTGGATTCAGGTTTTACACCGTGCCGGTGTAGCTCAACTGGTAGAGCAACTGACTTGTAATCAGTAGGTTGGGGGTTCAAGTCCTCTCGCCGGCACCATTTTCTATAAAATGCGGAACCGTGGTGTAGTTGGCCTAACATGCCTGCCTGTCACGCAGGAGATCGCGGGTTCGAATCCCGTCGGTTCCGCC
>NZ_JBWAVA010000064.1:0-277 GCF_056121505.1 Paenibacillus sp. LS-5
CAAGTCGGTGGCCGAGATCATGCGCGACCCGGCGGCCGCGGCCAAGGAATACTGCGCGACCGTGCCCGGCTACAAGGGCAAGGAAGCCGAGATCGAGAAGATCCTGACGTATTACGCCCGCAACGTCTATCCGGGCCAGCAACGTCTCGGTGCGTTCGATCCGGCGCGTGTGACGAAGCTGCAGGACTTCTATATGCAGGAGAAGATCATTCGCGAAAAGTCGAACCTGGCCGACCTGTTCACCAACCAGTTCGTGCAATAACGCGAGACGACACAT
>NZ_JBWAVA010000065.1:0-277 GCF_056121505.1 Paenibacillus sp. LS-5
GCGCTGTGTGCACCGTGATGCTTGCGATCATGGGCAGCCATGGCGCGCAGGACGGCAAGCCGGCCGCGCCGGTGCAGATCAAATGTTCTGCCGTCAATCTTCCTGCAGCCGGGGATCATGTGCGCATTGAAGTCCTCGGCGAGCCGCATATATTTGCCTGACGCGGTTGCCGTTCCAGATTGGGAAGCAGCAATCGCTCCAACAGGAACGCTCCCGGAAGGAACCCCCATGCCGCTTTCGATGTACCAGATTTCAGTCCCGGTCTATATCCGCGGCT
>NZ_JBWAVA010000066.1:0-277 GCF_056121505.1 Paenibacillus sp. LS-5
GCCTGGAGATCGCCGCCGCCGGGCCGGCGACAGCGGCCGCCGCCGCCAGGGCGCTGGAGCCCTCGGACATCGACGGGGTGGTGGTGACCGCCCTCAAGCGCCCGACCCTGGCCCAGGACACCCCGATCAGCCTGACCGTGGTCAGCGGCGAGACCCTGCGCCAGCTCGGCGTGGTCGACCTGGAGCAGGCCGCGCCCCTGCTGTCGGGCCTCAAGCTGATGAGCAGCGCCTTCGGCCGCCGCCTGACCCTGCGGGGCGTCTATGGCGCCGGCGAGGC
>NZ_JBWAVA010000067.1:0-276 GCF_056121505.1 Paenibacillus sp. LS-5
TGGACCTTGCCGAAGCTGATGCGCAGCGTGCTGTTGGCGTCGGGGTAGACGGCCTCGCCGCGGCTGGCGTGGAAGTCGATCAGGGCCTGCTGCGTGCCGGCATAGGCCTTCTGCAGCTTGCCGGCGAGTTCCTTGTCGCGGGACTCGCGCTTCTGCTCGTCGTCATACAGCGCCACGGCGATGCGGATGAAGGCATCGTCGCTGGCCTGGAAGGCGGCCACGTCCTTGTCCAGCCAGGACAGCCGGGTGGGCGTGTCGGCCAGCTTGCTGGCGGCA
>NZ_JBWAVA010000068.1:0-276 GCF_056121505.1 Paenibacillus sp. LS-5
GTTCCGCGGCGCCTACAACCGCATCAGCCAGATGACGGCGGACGAGCGCAAGCGCGGCATCGTCGCCTTTTCCTCCGGCAACCATGCGCAGGGCGTGGCGAGTTCCGCCCAGCTTTTCGGCATCAAGGCTGTCATCATCATGCCATCCGATGCACCGCAGCTGAAAATTGCCAATACACGGTCCTATGGCGCTGACGTGGTGCTCTATGACCGTTACAAGCAGAGCCGGGAGGAGATCGCGGCCGAGTATATCAACGGACGCGGCATGATTCTGGT
>NZ_JBWAVA010000069.1:0-276 GCF_056121505.1 Paenibacillus sp. LS-5
GATACGGCCGACCTCGCGCAGCGCGACCGCGAGATCGTTTTGGCGCGGGTAGGAAGCGAGCTTGCGCAGGAGCTGGCTGGGTCTGATCTTGCCGGCGGCCATAGTGGCGGCGCAGCGGAAAAGATCAGGCCAGTTCGCAACGACCAGTTCCTCGCGGATTTTGCCGCCTACCAACTTGCGCAACTCTTTGGGTGTCGCATCGGGATTGAACACGTACAGCCGCTTCGATGGCAGGTCTCGGATGCGCAGGACGAGCCGGTAACCGAGCATGGCGCT
>NZ_JBWAVA010000070.1:0-276 GCF_056121505.1 Paenibacillus sp. LS-5
AATGTCGCGATGGAGCGGCTGATCAACGACATTCTCGCCCGGGGCGGCGCCCGACGCCGCCTGGAGATCAAGGTGTTCGGCGGCGCCAATGTGCTGAATGGCATGGCGAAGATCGGGCATCGCAACGCCGACTTCGTCGAAGACTATCTGGCGGCGGAACACCTTCCCATCGCAGCGTATCACCTGCGCGGCTCGCTGCCGCGCCGTGTTCACTACTTCCCGGTAACCGGCCGCGTGATGCTGCTCGAATTGCCGCGCGCCGATCATGATGCCCTT
>NZ_JBWAVA010000071.1:0-275 GCF_056121505.1 Paenibacillus sp. LS-5
GGCGGGCTCATGCTATTGGAAAGCGTCAGGTCCATGCGCCGGACAAGGGCCGGACAGCTTGCCAGCCTCAAGAAACCGGGACAGCACAATTGGGTGCACCGCCTGCCCTTCAAGATGCGGTTTCGTGCCTCGAAGATCTATGTGAGCATCATCCCGATCCTGGCGCTTGGCGCAGCCATCGGCTTCCTGTCCTCGATCATGGGTGTGGGCGGCGGCTTCATCATGGTTCCGGCCATGATCTATCTTCTCAAAGTGCCGACCAATGTGGTTATCGG
>NZ_JBWAVA010000072.1:0-275 GCF_056121505.1 Paenibacillus sp. LS-5
GGCCCTGGCTGGTCGATCTGCGCAAGGACAAGCCCTACCAGCTCGACGACAAGATCGAACAGCTGTTTCACGAGAAGTCGATCACCGGACGCGGCGCCTGGAACCGCCTGTTCGACGAAACCATGACGGCACTGCGCTTTGATGTCGATGGGGAAGACCTTGCACTCGAACCGACGCTCAACATGTTGCAGGACGCCGATGGAGCGGTGCGCAAAAAAGCATCCGACGCGCTGGCAAAGACCTTCAAGGCAAATCTGCGCACCTTCACGCTGATC
>NZ_JBWAVA010000073.1:0-275 GCF_056121505.1 Paenibacillus sp. LS-5
TGGACGAGGTAGTCGTAGCCCGGCTGCAGCCGTCGGCTGACCATCAGGAATGTGATGAACGCGGGTCGAGCAGTTCGCCGCCAATCGTGTGTCGAGTGGCAGGTCTGCCCACCGCCCGACCTGCGGCCAGCGCCTCAGGAACGAGCGAGCGGCCTGGGTGTAGGCGGTGTTGCCGCGGCCGCGCCGCTGCAGGTGGACCAGATAGGCGGCGTAGACGTCCGCCGGCCTCTCACTCTCAGGTGCGGGTGCGTAGTCGTGTGCGGGCTGCATCGAAT
>NZ_JBWAVA010000074.1:0-274 GCF_056121505.1 Paenibacillus sp. LS-5
CTGGAACCTGCTTTTCGTGCCCAGCGGCCCCTTGCAACCGGACCCGGCGCAGACAGCTGAATGGAACCGCGGCGCCTATCTGGTCGAAGCCATGGCCCATTGCGGCGAGTGCCACACCCCGCGCAACCTGTTTTACGCCGTCGACAATGGCCGGAAATTCGCCGGGGCCGAACTGCAGGGCTGGAAGGCCTACAATATCAGCTCGGACAAGCGCACCGGCATCGGCGGCTGGAGCGTCCAGCAGCTTTTCGACTACCTGTCGAAGGGCCATGCG
>NZ_JBWAVA010000075.1:0-274 GCF_056121505.1 Paenibacillus sp. LS-5
GACTGGGAGCCGGCCGTCGACATGCTGGAATTGGACTGTGCCGCGAGGGGAGCCGGAATCTGTGCGGTAGTCGGCATGGGCGCAAGTCCCGGGATGAGTAACCTCCTGGCCGCGATGGCAGTCTCGCGATTGGACGTGGTCGACGATCTGTATACAGCCTGGCCGGTTGATGTCGAGGGCGAGGACGAGTCGGTGGACACATTGAGTGCAGCCGCCGTTCACTGGATGCAACAGATCAGCGGCCAGGTTCCGGTGGTTCGTGCGGGGCGAATCG
>NZ_JBWAVA010000076.1:0-273 GCF_056121505.1 Paenibacillus sp. LS-5
CCAGCATGATCCAGGCGATTGCCCTCGCCGGGCGGCTCGCAGCGCGCAAGGCGACCTCTTGAGCGCCATCGACGACCTTCCCCCACTGCGCGAGGTGATCGCCCGCCACGGGCTGATGGCGAAGAAGGCGCTCGGCCAGAACTTCCTGCTCGACCTTAACCTGACGAGCCGCATCGCCAGGGCCTCCGGGCCGCTGGAGGGCGCGACCGTCGTGGAGGTCGGACCCGGTCCCGGCGGCCTCACCCATGCCCTGCTCGCGGGCGGCGCCCGCGT
>NZ_JBWAVA010000077.1:0-272 GCF_056121505.1 Paenibacillus sp. LS-5
TGCCGATGACAGGCAGCAGACCGGCGACAAAGGTCACCACGATCATGGTCTTGACCAGCGGCAGGTGCACCCCAAGGATCGGCAGGATGACGACGAGATAGATCGCCGTCAGAAACGTGTTCAGCGCCGAAATGCGTATCTGCGAGAAAACGATGTTGCGGAACGCGCCGCTGAGGAGGCTTGCCCGCTCAACCAGCGCCACCGCCAGAGGTCCCGGCTCGCGCGATGCATTCACCGTGCTCAGCGCGATCATGCCGCCGATCACCATGCCG
>NZ_JBWAVA010000078.1:0-272 GCF_056121505.1 Paenibacillus sp. LS-5
GACCCATGCCGGGTGGCCAGCGCCAGGGCCAGAACGGGTACAGGCTGGCGTAGATGATCAGCCCGATATGGGCCAGCAGCAGCCAGGTGGCGGAGCTTTGACGGCGGCGCACGGCCCGTCCCGGTCAGAACGGCTTGACCGTCACCAGCACGACGATGGCGGCAAACAGCAGCACTGCCGTCTCGTTGTAGACCCGAAACCAGCGGTGGCCGCGTCGGTTGGCGAGGGTCTCGAAGCTGCCCAGCAGGCGCCGGTTCATGTGATGCAGGCCG
>NZ_JBWAVA010000079.1:0-270 GCF_056121505.1 Paenibacillus sp. LS-5
GCGATCTGCGCCGAAAGTGCCGGCTGCGAAATACGTGCGAGTTCTGCCGCCTTGCGGAAATGCAGGGTGGTGGCAAGGATATCGAAATAGCGCATTTGGCGGACGGAAAACATGATAACCAAATCCTATCAATAATAATTCTAAATTCAATTGGAAACTATGATTGGAATAGTTCTATGGTTGCCCCGAGATCGCAGAGAGCCCGCGCGCCGTGCGATTCTGAAAATAGTGTCAGAAAACGAAATTCAAGGAGAAGCCAATGGCTGACCG
>NZ_JBWAVA010000080.1:0-270 GCF_056121505.1 Paenibacillus sp. LS-5
GGCAGGCCGAGTTGCAGCGCGTGGAAGCCGAACAGGTCTGCCACGGCGGCATCGATCTGAGCCTGCTCCCAACCCAACAGATGCCGGCCGGGCGGCGTTTGAAGCCAGGCCGCCAAATCTATACTCGGCGCTTTATCAGTCATGGGTTGGCGCCACATTGACGCTCGATTTGACGCTCACGCCTCTGCCCGCTTTCGACGACAACTACCTCTGGCTGTTGGATGACGGCCGTGAGGCCCTGGTCGTCGACCCCGGCGACGCGGCGCCGGT
>NZ_JBWAVA010000081.1:0-269 GCF_056121505.1 Paenibacillus sp. LS-5
TTTAAGATCACGCTGATCTATGTGCTTCTCATTATCATCGCCATGCAGATTATCGGCGTGTACTTTGTGAAACAGGTGGAGAATTCTCTTCTCAAGTCCTATGAATTATCGTTAAATCAGCGGATTGACAATCTATCCTATTATATTGAGCAGGAATATAAAGGAGATAATGACAGCACCGTCATTAAAGATGACGTCAAACGGATTTTGAATGATTTTACGAAGAATAATGAAATACGGGAGATTACATTTGTTGATAAAAGCTATGA
>NZ_JBWAVA010000082.1:0-268 GCF_056121505.1 Paenibacillus sp. LS-5
AAGTGGCTATAAGGGGACCCTCTGCTAAGGGGTTAGACTGCGTAAGCGGTGCGAGGGTTCGAATCCCTCTCTCTCCGCCATTTTAAATCCATTACCATGTTATTGTGGCGGCGTAGCTCAGCTGGCTAGAGCGTACGGTTCATACCCGTGAGGTCGGGGGTTCGATCCCCTCTGCCGCTACCATACATACCTGGAGGCTTAGCTCAGCTGGGAGAGCATCTGCCTTACAAGCAGAGGGTCGGGGGTTCGAACCCCTCAGCCTCCACCA
>NZ_JBWAVA010000083.1:0-268 GCF_056121505.1 Paenibacillus sp. LS-5
GGACACCAGGGCGCGGTGACGTCGAGCAGGATGGGCTTGTTGGCCGCCTGGGCGGCTTGAAAGGCCTTGGCGTCGTAGGGCTCCGCGGCCTCGGCCAGCGAGGGCAGCGCAATCGCCAGTGCGACCATCAGAAGTTTGGAAAGTCTCGGGAACATGCGGCGTCTCCGTTCGATCTGGCAGGCCCAAGCCTGAGCCCCGACTGCACTTCGTTGCGAAAGCCTGAAAGGTTACGCGCGCCGGCCGAAATATTCGAACAGAGCGCGCAGGC
>NZ_JBWAVA010000084.1:0-267 GCF_056121505.1 Paenibacillus sp. LS-5
TGGGGCAGCCCGAGGAGGCCATCAAGTCGCTGGAGCGCGCCCGCACGCTGGAGGGCGCGGAGCGCTTGCCGATCGACCACCGCTTGGGCCAGGCCCTGCTGGCCAAGGGCGACAAAGCCGGCGCGAAGGCGGCGCTGGAGCGCTTCACGCAGAACAAGCGTGGCAGCCCGAAGAACGTCGAGGACGCCAAGAAGCTGCTCGCGACGCTGGCCTGAGCCGGCTCGAGCCGGGGCGGGGCAGGGCGGGGCGGGGCGGGGCAGGGGGCTG
>NZ_JBWAVA010000085.1:0-267 GCF_056121505.1 Paenibacillus sp. LS-5
GGCCTCCGCGCGTCAGAAGTGTCCTATCTCGACACGGTTGTCTTCGATTATTCGACGCCGGAATTTCCCGCCCCCCGGCCCTATCACCTCGCGGTTTTCCTGGCGCATGATCCTGAGGGCGAGGCTGTTGCTGCCGATGATGCGGCGGCGGTCCACTGGCTGAAAGTCGAGGAAATGGCGAGCTTTGATGTCACCGCCAGCGTCCTCGACATGGCCCGGACCCTGGCGCAAGGCTTCAAAAATTGAGGGTATTGCCGCATTGCGCCT
>NZ_JBWAVA010000086.1:0-267 GCF_056121505.1 Paenibacillus sp. LS-5
TCGGAATCGCGGGCAGCTGATAGCCGTCATCCTCGCGCGCCGCATACATGGCTTCGTAGGAGCCGAAAGCCGAATCGACATCCGCCTGCGGTGCAAGCGGCTGGCCGTTATCGTCGACCTTGATAACCGGCATATCCGGGATTGCGGCGCAACCGGCGAGGCCGGCGGCCGCTGTTGCGGTCAATGCAGTCAGGAAACCGCGGCGGGAAATCGTGTTTTGCATCATTGAACCAATTTAGCGGTGGGAGATGGGTTGTGAGATAGCAT
>NZ_JBWAVA010000087.1:0-265 GCF_056121505.1 Paenibacillus sp. LS-5
GGCCACGCTGGCAAGTAAAGCCTGCCTGCTCTGCTCTTCCAGAGTATTCTTGCCGGCTTGGCCGGCAGATTTGTTGTTCAGGTCGGATACGTTTTTCATGGGCCATTCTTTGATAATTGGCCACAGCATAGGACATCGCCCGGCTTGCCGAAACGAAAGCACGGTTAAAACTCCGGTTGAAACAGGCACGGGATTCCGGTTCTGCCACCTATGCTAGAACCAGATTGCGCTTTGCCCGCCTCCCAACTCTGTGGGAGGCTTTTGG
>NZ_JBWAVA010000088.1:0-265 GCF_056121505.1 Paenibacillus sp. LS-5
GCATCCGGGTCGGATGCCGGAGCATCCGTGAAGAGGATGAGGCTTTCCTGCTGCCCCGGGAAGCACGCTCCATACCATCGCGCCACCCGGCCAGGCGACGGGCCAGCGGTGCCGCGCGGCGGGTCGCACACGGGTTGCTGGCGGAGCTTGGCCTGCACGACATTGCTATCCTGCGCTCGTCAGCCGGTGCGCCGGTATGGCCTGACGGGATAACGGGTTCCCTCGCCCATGACGAGGACATGGCCGTAGCGGCGGTCGCGCCTCT
>NZ_JBWAVA010000089.1:0-263 GCF_056121505.1 Paenibacillus sp. LS-5
CGGCAGTTCGCGGTTTGACAAGTTGGGGGCAGGGCTGAGCGCTGGTGCAGTCCGAGTGATGGGGGATGTCGGCAACCAGGCGGGCAGAAGGCTGTCCGGAGGCACGCTGTATGTGGACGGGAGTGCTGGAACCCATGCGGGTTCGGGCATGATCAATGGACGGCTCGAGATCAAAGGCAATGCCGGAGACTATCTCGGCGGACCGCTTGCCGGTGAAACCTCCGGCATGGAAGGCGGCCTGTTGATCGTCCGCGGGAAGGCTG
>NZ_JBWAVA010000090.1:0-261 GCF_056121505.1 Paenibacillus sp. LS-5
GCTCGATGTGGATGGTCTTCATCTTGCGGCGGCGGACGATGGCCGTCATGACGATGCGCACGACGGTCACGGCGGTGAACATCGAAATCAGCGTGCCGATGACCATGGTGACCGCGAAGCCGCGGATCGGGCCGGTGCCGAACAGGAACAGCAGCAGCGTGGAAATCAGGTGGGTGACGTTCGCATCGACGATGGTGGCGTAGGCGTGCTTGAAGCCGCGGTCGACGGCGGCCATGGCGCCGATGCCCTTGCGGGCTTCTT
>NZ_JBWAVA010000091.1:0-260 GCF_056121505.1 Paenibacillus sp. LS-5
ACCACCTGGTTCGACAGATTGTTCCGCGAGTCGAACATGGTGAGCACGATGCCGTGGATCGACAGGTTCGGATTGAGCGTCGAGCGGACCTGCTCCACGGTCTGCAGCAATTGCGACAGACCTTCGAGCGCAAAGAACTCGCATTGCAGCGGCACCAGGATCGCGTCGGACGCCGCCATCGCGTTCACCGTGAGCAGGTTGAGCGAAGGCGGGCAATCGATCAGCACATAGGTGTAGTCGGCCTCGGGCGAGACGTTGTT
>NZ_JBWAVA010000092.1:0-260 GCF_056121505.1 Paenibacillus sp. LS-5
CCTTGCGCACAACGAACGAGTCGTACACCTCGCCGCGAGCGACACCCTGGTGCATGATCGCCGAAGCAATCGGGTCCGCGCCCATCGTGAGGCCGCCGACTGCGACGACGCCATCGATATCTGCGATGAGGTCGAGCATGACCTGGCCGATGAGCGGGGCAGCGCGGTGATCGAGCGACAGCTTACGCAGATCGATGTAGTAGGTGGCCTTCTTGCCGCTCGTGAGCGTGAAATCGCCGTGGAAGACGGCCTCCGACTTG
>NZ_JBWAVA010000093.1:0-259 GCF_056121505.1 Paenibacillus sp. LS-5
CTAACGGAAGCGGCACCGACTACGCTTCGAATGCCACCTTCAGCATGGGATCGGCGAATGCCACCCTCTATGCGAAGTGGACAGCCAATCCGACCTACACCGTAACGTATAACGGAAACGGGAACACCGGCGGTACGGTTCCGACCGACAGCAACAGCTATCAGCAAGGGAACACAGTGACCGTGCTGGGGAACACGGGAACGCTGGTGAAGACGGGCTATACGTTCGCAGGCTGGAACACCGCTGCTAACGGAAGCGG
>NZ_JBWAVA010000094.1:0-259 GCF_056121505.1 Paenibacillus sp. LS-5
GCCGACGGCGGCGAGGCCGGTGCCGACGATCGACAGGGCGATGCCCGCGTCGCCCCAGAACAGCTCCTCCATCGCCATGGGGATGCCGAGGCCGGTGGGGTCGAAGTACTGCTGGGCGTAGAAGTCCAGGGAGTAGATGCCGACCTTGGCGGCCTCCTGGATCACCGGCCAGGGGGTCTCCTCGCGCTCGTCCCATTCGGCGGCCGCGGGACGGATGACGTCGGCCGCGAAGCCGTGCAGCCAGTCCCGGACCTCCTTC
>NZ_JBWAVA010000095.1:0-258 GCF_056121505.1 Paenibacillus sp. LS-5
ATTTTTGGATAAGCTTATCTGCCAGTTTATATTTTACCCCCTGCTCAGGAATCATTCCATATAAGCTGTCAACAATCGTTCTGAATTGAGCAGTATCAATTTTTCTTGAAGTTGCCATTTTATAAGATGTATTTTTCCAAAGGTCATTCAACAGGGTACTTAGCTGTTCTTTATTTTCCGGAGAAATATCATTTCTTAAGAAAGGCTCTACCGCAGACTTGAATTTACCATGACGGATCACCTCTATTCCAATACCAT
>NZ_JBWAVA010000096.1:0-257 GCF_056121505.1 Paenibacillus sp. LS-5
CCTTGACGGAATCGATTGTAATGTTGTGTCTCGGTTCAACATTACATTCTCGCGGCACGTGCCATGTCGGTTCACACCAAACCCAAGGTCTACGTCGCCGATGACGATGCCGACGTCCTCGGCTCGCTCCGCTTCCTGCTCGAGGCCGACGGGTTTGACGTCCGCACGTTCCGCAGCGGCATCGCGCTGCTCAACGCATCGGATCATGCGCCGGTCGACTGCTTCGTCGTCGATTACAAGATGCCCGAGCTCAACGG
>NZ_JBWAVA010000097.1:0-257 GCF_056121505.1 Paenibacillus sp. LS-5
GGGAACAGTGACAGCCGGATTGGCCGCCGCCGGCCGTGCCTGCGCAACATTGGCTTCGACGTCCCTGCGCTGAATCCGGCCCTTGGGGCCGGAGCCCGCAACGGACGCAAGGTCGATCCCGCTTTCCCTTGCGATCCGCCGCGCCAACGGCGTTGCGCGGACACCGTCCGCGACAGCAGGCAGGGTTTGCGCGACCGCGGCAACCGGCGCGGCAATGGCGGCCTCCAGCGGCTTGCTGGGAACGGCAGGCTCGACCG
>NZ_JBWAVA010000098.1:0-253 GCF_056121505.1 Paenibacillus sp. LS-5
ATGGATCCTATTGTTTTAGATGAAATCGATAAGCGATTATTAGGTCGATAGCCTTATCGATTTTCTCTCTTAACAAAAGCACGGATAAAGAAATAAATCCCTAAAATAATAATCAGTAAGGCAAAGAAATCTAACAGGGTAAAACCATCATATTCATTGAAATAGAATAGGGTTACGATTTCCATTTCAGGTGTTGCAGGATTTACAATTAAAAAAAAGCCTACGGTAATAAATAGAATGCCGATTGCAGCAT
>NZ_JBWAVA010000099.1:0-252 GCF_056121505.1 Paenibacillus sp. LS-5
GCCGCCGTGCCGCACACCCGGCTGATTGACCGCAATCTTGTAGGGGCCTGCAGAAATGCCCTCAGCGGGATTGTCCTTTCCGCCATTGGGCTGAATGACAAGATGATAGTCAGCCATCAGATAAGGGAAATCGGCGTCGGACACCGCCAATGAGATGATGACATCGTTACCCGCCGCCTTGATTCCGGTGATATTCTTGAGAATACCAAATGCTCCCGATTTAGAGCCTGCACTTGCATGGCGCTCAAGCGT
>NZ_JBWAVA010000100.1:0-252 GCF_056121505.1 Paenibacillus sp. LS-5
CTGATGTAGTTTTTAAATATCCTGATGCAAACTATGCACGGATTGAAAAAGCTATAGTTGAAGCTGCAAAAAATGGGGCAGATATCGCAGTTTTACCAGAAATGTGGAATACAGGTTATGCTTTAAATGAATTAGCTGGGGCTGCTGATTTAAATGGGGAGAGAACGAAAGAATTTTTAGGAACAGTTTCTGAAAAACACCAGATTGCTAGTATCGGTGGCTCGGTCTCTATTTGGGAAGGAACCAAATTTT
>NZ_JBWAVA010000101.1:0-251 GCF_056121505.1 Paenibacillus sp. LS-5
GGCGAAAGGAATCCCGTTCGGCATCGCTTGCGGCGACGAGATCGGTTCCAAGTGTCCTGATCGCGCCTGTATCGGGAATGGTCAGGCCGCTCAACGTCGCCAGCAGGGTGCTCTTTCCGCATCCGGAAGGCCCGATGATCAGCGTCAGTTCGCCCTGAAAAATATCGATGGAGACGTCCTGCAAAGCAATCGTGCGGATTTGCTTGACAGTGAATGCCTTGCTGATGCCGGTCGCGGAAATCGTTGGCTGC
>NZ_JBWAVA010000102.1:0-251 GCF_056121505.1 Paenibacillus sp. LS-5
TCGTAAAGATGACCTTGGTCAGCGATGCAAGGTCGAACCATGTGTCGACCCGCATCGGTCTGATATTCGGAATGCGTTGAGCTGAGCCAATCGCCCGGATAATCCGGCGCTGATCCCGATCAACGATGCCGAACACACCCCCGGGAATGCGGCCGGCTGCCACGGCATTGGCGAGCGGTGCAAACGCGCGATTGAACAATTGCGAAAGCGCGGTATTGGCGAATTGTTGGGTGCGATCGGATACAGGCATA
>NZ_JBWAVA010000103.1:0-250 GCF_056121505.1 Paenibacillus sp. LS-5
ATTCGGTCTGCGACAGGACATTGCGCAGGATGGTGCAGCCGGAAGCCTCCATCTCCGTTTGTGCGGCGGTCCAATCAATCGGGCTCAGCTCTGGCATTGCGGCATCCTTACTCACGCAGAAAGTCCTGCACAGGAGACAGCAATGAGAGCTGATCGACCACCCGTTTCCTGCGCAGAGCAGGATGAAAGGGCCTGCGCTTCACAAAAACGACGGTTTTTTTGGTCATGAGGCCGGGCGCACGACGATTTT
>NZ_JBWAVA010000104.1:0-249 GCF_056121505.1 Paenibacillus sp. LS-5
CCGGTCCCGGTAAAACGAAACGCGACGACTGACGCGACACAGTCCTTCTGAGAGGGCGTGCGGGTCGGAATTGGATTGGGGATACATGTAAATGCCTATTACGTTGCTAGACGGAATTCTTTTGGGCATCACCCTCGTTTCGGCGGTTCTGGCCATGGTGCGCGGCTTTTCGCGCGAAGTGCTGTCCGTCGTGTCATGGGCAGCGGCCGCCGCCGCCGCCTATCTCTTCTACAAGCCGGTCGTACCCTT
>NZ_JBWAVA010000105.1:0-249 GCF_056121505.1 Paenibacillus sp. LS-5
CGGCGGCGTCGATGTGCGCATCCGCGGCCTCAACGACGGTGCCGACGATATCCTGGTCAAGCCGTTCGACCCGGACGAGTTGCACGCGCGCATCCTCGCGGTGTTGCGCCGGCAGGGCGGCTACCTCGGCAATGCGCTGGCGTGCGGGGCGTTGCGCTTCGACCTCGACACCCGCGTCGCCTGGGTCGGCGACCAGCGGTTGACGCTGTCGGCGCGTGAAACCGAATTGCTCGACCTGCTGCTGCGCCG
>NZ_JBWAVA010000106.1:0-249 GCF_056121505.1 Paenibacillus sp. LS-5
CGGGCGATTACAAGACCCGCGGTGCGGGCCTCGTCATCCGTTACGGCTTCCATATCTCGCCGTTCGGGCGGCCCCTGGTGATGGTGACGGATCGCGGTCTCGCGGGCCTTGCCTTTGCCGATCAGGGGCACGAGCGTGAAACCATGGAAGACATGACATCGCGCTGGCCCAATGCCACCTATGTCGAAGACCTTGGCGCCACCTCGCCCTATGCGGCACGGGTGTTCAACCCGGCTGAATGGCGTTCGG
>NZ_JBWAVA010000107.1:0-248 GCF_056121505.1 Paenibacillus sp. LS-5
TCGGCGCTGGAGGGCTTAACGGTCGTGTTCGGGATGGGTACGCGTGGAACCCCTCCGCTATCGCCACCAAACGGGCACTTGCGGTGCAAATGCATGATTCAGGTCTCAGCATCGCCAAATGCTGAACACAAATCTTTCATCCATGGGCCACGTGGACCTCATGAATTCGGACTTGATTCCTGAAAACTGAATCCGAAACGAATCTGCGTTTTATTTCTTGGATAAGCCCTCGACCGATTAGTATTGGT
>NZ_JBWAVA010000108.1:0-248 GCF_056121505.1 Paenibacillus sp. LS-5
CTCGACGGGTTCAGCGTGGCCCAAGGTTCACGCCCCGCGGGCGAGTGCCAGATGTCCAGCCGCGCGAACACCCCATCGTCCGCTCCCGTCAGATCCCAACGCCCGCTGTTGAGAAAGACCATCCGGGTGTCGTCCAGCTGCCGCAAGGCCGGCAGGGATGCCGCCGCCAACCGGAATTGGCGGCCCTCCCGGATCTCGTTTAGCAGGCCCCAAATGACGATGCTGGGATGATTGCGATCGCGCCGGAT
>NZ_JBWAVA010000109.1:0-247 GCF_056121505.1 Paenibacillus sp. LS-5
CCTGCGGTGCTTTCGTCCGTCTCCGCCCGCGATAGTGCGGCGTCAAATTTGCGTTGGGATATTTGGTGGCCGTTTAGGGCATGCCGTTACAACCTAGGGGCGGTTGGCAGGACTGGATACCCGCTGCAATCCGTACAGGGCGATGGATTCCATCCGTACTGTCACAGCCCCTTCACAGTGTGCCGTTTAAAGTCGTCCGACTTTCGCGGTAACGGGTGGAAAATGTCGTTGAGATAGAAAGGTATTT
>NZ_JBWAVA010000110.1:0-247 GCF_056121505.1 Paenibacillus sp. LS-5
GTCAAAAGATGCGAACGGTTGACCTTGGTCGTCAGATGCACGGCAAGATCAAGTTTGCGCATCCCTGCAAATGTTGCATCGGGATCAGACATGGCGACAGCCAGATTACCGCCAAGACAAACCAGCGCTTTGGACCTGCCGTCGATGATTGCCTCTATCGCTTCGATGGCGTTGTGCCCCTTGGCGGCGGATGGCCGGAAGCCGAACGCCCGCTCCATACCGTCGATGAGGGCGGCATTGGGAATTT
>NZ_JBWAVA010000111.1:0-247 GCF_056121505.1 Paenibacillus sp. LS-5
TCCGGGGTGGGCCTGAAGGAAATCGCCGGTACCGATCTGTTCGCGCTGGTCGAGCACGGGCGCGCCCATGCCCTGTTCGAGGCCTTGTGCGCGCAGCATGTGCTGGTGCGCAAATTCGCCTATGCGCCGCAGTGGTTGCGCTTCGGCCTGCCATTGGATGAGAATGACGCAGAGACATTCCGGCAGCGGGCCGTTATAGCAATGGACGCTGTGCGAAGCTGAGATTTTGAATCAACGGGATCGAATC
>NZ_JBWAVA010000112.1:0-246 GCF_056121505.1 Paenibacillus sp. LS-5
TGGCGTGCCGGTGCATGCGCTCGAAAGCTACCTCGCCAAGCTGATCAAGCTGGGCGAGGCGGTGGCGATTGCCGAGCAGGTCGGCGAGGTCGGCGCGGGCAAGGGGCCGGTGGAGCGCAAGGTGGTGCGCGTGGTCACGCCGGGCACGATCACCGACACCGAGTTGCTGGCCGACAAGCAGGATGCGGTACTGCTGGCGGTCAGCGTCCAGGGCAAGCGACATGGACTGGCCTGGCTGTCGCTGAC
>NZ_JBWAVA010000113.1:0-246 GCF_056121505.1 Paenibacillus sp. LS-5
GGCACACATGCCAAGGCCTGCCAATACGCCACTGTCGAATGCGGGCTGGTCGACTTTCCAGACCGGCTGCCTCTATGCGCAAATGGGTTTCACGACGGTGGTGGAGCCGGCCATGGCACCCTATACCGCGTTGCATACGCACCTGGAGCTGGCCGATATTCCAATTATTGACAGGGCGACATTGGCGATACTCGGCAATGACGATTTTACCCTGTCCTTGCTGCGTGACGGCAAATCGTCGGCAAT
>NZ_JBWAVA010000114.1:0-246 GCF_056121505.1 Paenibacillus sp. LS-5
GGCGCGGCTCCCGCCGTGCTTGCCTATCTGTTTCACCGCATCGGCGACAGGCTGGATGGGCGGGCGACGCTGCTCATCATCGACGAAGGCTGGCTTGCGCTGGACGATGAGGGATTCGCTGGCCAGCTTCGCGAATGGCTCAAAACGCTGCGCAAAAAGAACGCCAGCGTCATCTTCGCTACGCAGAGCCTGTCCGACATTGACGGCAGCAACATCGCGCCGGCGATCATCGAGAGCTGCCCGACG
>NZ_JBWAVA010000115.1:0-245 GCF_056121505.1 Paenibacillus sp. LS-5
GGTACGGGTACGCGCGGCCTGCATACCAAGATCAAGAAGAAGGCGGGCACGATCAAGGAATCGTCGCGCCGCTGGCTCGAACGTCACATCAACGATCCCTATGTGCAGCGGTCGAAGGCCGACGGCTATCGTTCGCGCGCGGCCTACAAGCTGATCGAGATCGATGACCGCTACAAGATCCTGAAAAAGGGTCAGCGCATCATCGATCTGGGTGCCGCTCCCGGCGGCTGGAGCCAGATTGCAGC
>NZ_JBWAVA010000116.1:0-245 GCF_056121505.1 Paenibacillus sp. LS-5
CTGGCCGACGGCAGCTACGCCAAGCTGTCGCAGAAATACTTCCACGAAGACATCCGCTGCCCTGACTGAGGCCCCGGGCAGATCTGCCCGACCGGCGCCCACTTGCAGGGCGCCTTTTTGTTTCTAGCCCACCTATGCTTACCGTCCTCTGGCCCGCCCACTGGAGCCGCTCGCAGCGCAGCAACGCCACCCTGGTCACGGCCCTGCTGCTGATGGTGCTCGTGGTTTCGCTGCTGGGGCAACTG
>NZ_JBWAVA010000117.1:0-244 GCF_056121505.1 Paenibacillus sp. LS-5
GGGGTGCTTGATATCGTGAAGAAAAATGGCGGATGGATGGCGTCAGTCATGCTATCCCTGAAAAAGTACATCGTCGATTCCCCGGATATTGGCGTGCTTCTCATTGGGACGATGCTGGTCTCCTTGTTTTCAGGTAAGGGCAGGGTTTTCTGGATTCTTTGTGTCCTGCCATTTCTGGTTATTTGGTTTACCGTAGGTGCTTATGAACAACGCCATGGAATCCATGTTCTGTTCGTGTCCACGG
>NZ_JBWAVA010000118.1:0-244 GCF_056121505.1 Paenibacillus sp. LS-5
GCCTATGTCGCGCAGCGGCAGGAAAAGCAACCATATAAGCGTGAGAACCAGCCCCGGTATCCCGGTTGTCAAAAGTGTATCCAGATAGCCGTTATGGCCATTATAGGCGGCAACGGCCCATGTCTCGAGCTTGCCGCCACTGTAGACCAGTTCCTCGGTCTGCCAGAACGACTGGAATCCATACCCCGTAAAGGGCTTTTGGGCGATGGCGGAAAAGGCAAAACGCCAGATGTCCGTCCGGTTG
>NZ_JBWAVA010000119.1:0-244 GCF_056121505.1 Paenibacillus sp. LS-5
TTGCCCTGCAGAGAAAATCAAAGTACAATTGGTTTTGATTCCTTTGTTTGAGAAATATTTTAAAGCTTTTACGCCGTCTTTAATCATCGGGATTTTCACTACAATATTAGGATGAATTTTCGCAAGAGTTTCACCTTCAGCAATCATTTCTTCGTAAGTTGTAGAAAGAACTTCTGCCGAAATATCGCCATCAACTATGTCGCAAATATCTTTATAATGTTGAAGAATTGCTTCATTTCCACTG
>NZ_JBWAVA010000120.1:0-244 GCF_056121505.1 Paenibacillus sp. LS-5
GGTTGCGGGGGTGACGGGACATGTGGTGGAAATGAATGTCGACAATCTCGAATTCACCCGCCGGGTGCGCCGCGTGTCGCCGGAAAACCGGACGGGATCGATTGACCGCATGAATGGCGGTGGCCTTTACCGCCGTGCTGCCATTGCGGAGGCCGGCTATTTCTCCGACCGCAATCTGCACGGCTATGAGGAATTCGACCTGGGCGTGCGTCTGCGGTCGCTCGGGTGGGAGCTGCACCGGCTT
>NZ_JBWAVA010000121.1:0-244 GCF_056121505.1 Paenibacillus sp. LS-5
GGAACGGGTGAGCGTGATCGACTGCCAACGGGGTCAGTACCGGGAATACCTGCTCGTGGAAATGCGCCGAGAGTCGGCCGTGATCGTCGGCGCTGAGGTCGGCCCATCTAACGATTGAAATGCCTTCTCCCGCCAGGGCAGGGCGGACCGAGTCGAGAAACACGTGCGCGTGCTTGTCGGCGAGTTCCTGGGTGCGACGCGCGATGAGCGCCAATTGTTCGCGTGGGGAGAGGCCGTCGGCGGA
>NZ_JBWAVA010000122.1:0-241 GCF_056121505.1 Paenibacillus sp. LS-5
CCAACATCGCCTCCGAAGGATCTGCGAGGAAAAACTGCGTGCGGGAAAACCGTGGCAACGCCTGCGCCACCAGTGCCCCCGTGCCGGAACCGGTGTCGAGCCAGACCGCCGGATCTCCCACCAGCGACTGCACCAGTGCCAGAATCTCCGCGTGAATCGTCGTGTAGAAGGGAATGACGCGCCCCACTTCCGCATCATACTGGGCGGCCGGATGGGCGGTGCGATTATCGGAAGTCATGGT
>NZ_JBWAVA010000123.1:0-241 GCF_056121505.1 Paenibacillus sp. LS-5
TGCTCAGACGGTGACGGTCTCTGATCCGGCTCCGGTCGATGTCGAGACCACGACGTCACTCTCGGTTCCGGCTACGGCGATCACGGGTACGGCGGTTGACCTGACCGCGACGGTTGCTCCGAACAATGCTGTCGGTTCGGTGCAGTTCAAGTCGAACGGCACTGCAATCGGTTCCCCGATCACGGTGGCTGCTGGTGTTGCGACATTGAGCCATACGTTCGATGCTGCTGGTGCTCAAAGT
>NZ_JBWAVA010000124.1:0-240 GCF_056121505.1 Paenibacillus sp. LS-5
CCTTCCCGGTGATCGACGCGGCGACCGCAGGCGGCCCGGTGCAGGCGACCACCACGCTGATTTACAAAATCTACCGCGAAGGCTTTGCAGGGCTGGATCTCTCCGCCTCCGCCGCGCAGTCGGTCGTGCTGATGTTCCTCGTCATCATCCTCACGGTGGTGCAGTTCCGCTATGTCGAAAGTAAGGTGCGCTACCAATGATTGAGAACCGTCGCGGGCTGACGATTTTCAGCCATACCAT
>NZ_JBWAVA010000125.1:0-239 GCF_056121505.1 Paenibacillus sp. LS-5
TTCCTGTTCCGCACCGTGGAGTTCCTCCGGCCGGAGGTTCAAGCCAGCGTGATCCAGCGGTACACCGTGAACGTGGCACTGCCCAGAGACGTGCAGCGCTTGAACACGTTTCAAGTGCTGGCCGAAGGCATCGCGAAGGGCTGGTTTCAAGTTCCGTCGTACGGCGATGAAAAGGCGCCGGACGGACCTCGCCTGTTGATCGGCCGGTACGGCTTTCGCGAAGGAGATGTTCAAGGTGA
>NZ_JBWAVA010000126.1:0-239 GCF_056121505.1 Paenibacillus sp. LS-5
ACGGCCGGACGAGGCTTGCCATGATCGCCGGCCGCCGCGACGGTTACCACGTCACCGCGTCGCATCTGCGTCGAACTCGGAGACCTGTTCAATCCACTGCAGGGCGTCCCGCTCGCGGTCTTGATCGAGACCGGTGACCTGCTTCGCCACCCGTCGCCGAACCGACCGGGAGCGGGCAGCGGCCACGACGAGGCGCAACTCGCGCAATCCTCTGGCGCGCCGCCGCTGACGCATCATTT
>NZ_JBWAVA010000127.1:0-239 GCF_056121505.1 Paenibacillus sp. LS-5
TGGGGCCGATGCGCGCCGTGCACGCTACTTGCCCAACGGGATGGGCGTGCTGCGCGGCACGGGCACGGCCGTGACGCTGTTCTGCGGCGAGCCTTCGATCACGCGGTCCGAATAGGTCATGTAGACCAGGGTGTTGCGCTGCGCATCGACCATGCGCACCACGCGCAGGCGCTTGAACAGCAGGGAGATGCGTTCGCTGAACACCTCTTCCTGCTGCCTGAGCGGCGCGGGGATCTGGA
>NZ_JBWAVA010000128.1:0-239 GCF_056121505.1 Paenibacillus sp. LS-5
GGGCGTGCGCGAGACGCATACCTATGCCGTCATGGAAGAAGTCAAGGAAACCACGCACCTTCCGGTTTGATCGACCTGCAACCGGATACCTATCGCCACACAACTCCCCGTTCGTTGCCGAACCGGTTGAACTTCATCATCAATGGACGGGTTGAGAACAAAAGCAACAGCACCGGGCCAGCGGTGTATCGGAGGAGATAGGCTGCTCCGGCTGCGGCATCAGCCATGCTTTCAAACTT
>NZ_JBWAVA010000129.1:0-239 GCF_056121505.1 Paenibacillus sp. LS-5
TTTATTCGCATTGACCCAGTCGACAGCGGTTTGTTTCTCAGGCGTCATGTCACGGCTTCCTAGATTTGGTTGTCGGTTAAGGTTCATCCGCAGCGCAGGCCACCGTCCAGTCACGGTCCCCGCGATAGAATGGTGCGATCGTCATCGGCATCGCTGAGACCCGATCAGACAGTTCGAAAGCGCAGCGATGGTCGGATCAATCCGATCGCGTCCCCAGGCTTTGCAGCGGCCTTTTCAGA
>NZ_JBWAVA010000130.1:0-237 GCF_056121505.1 Paenibacillus sp. LS-5
GGTTCCAGCGTTTCAAGAAAGGCTTTGCGCAGATAGAGGATGGCCGCGCCGCGCGGACCGCGCAGAAACTTCCGGCCCGATCCCTTCAGCATGTCGCAGCCGATGGCGGCGACATCCACGGGAAGCTGGCCGAGCGCCTGCGCCGCATCGATGAAATAGGGAATGCCCGCCGCGCGCGTGACCTTGCCGATGGCGGCGGCATCGTTGATGAGCCCGCCATTGGCGGGAAGCCAGGTC
>NZ_JBWAVA010000131.1:0-237 GCF_056121505.1 Paenibacillus sp. LS-5
CCGTTTCCGCAGCAAGCGGAGCATGACCCACGGGCAACGCTGTCTCAAGCGCAAGCGCCCGGAACTCCTGGACCGGGCGCCCTTCGCCCGTACTGCCGCGTTTGCCGAACATGGCTCTATTCCTTCATCGTCATTTCTTGCGCTTCAGCTTGGACAAAACCGCGGAAAGCACCGGCTTCCGCTTGGCCTTCAGCTCCAGCCGTCCCGTCAGGATGTGGGCAATCTCATTGATGTTCT
>NZ_JBWAVA010000132.1:0-236 GCF_056121505.1 Paenibacillus sp. LS-5
TGTTGGAGACAATCTCGTCCCCGACGATTGCACCCTCGCCCACCACGAGATTGACAAGGCCTTGTGGAATGCCCGCATCATGCAGGACGCGCATGAGTGCCACGGCTACCAGAGAGGTTGATGGCGCTGGGACCCAAACAATCGCGTTGCCTGTAGCGATACCCGGGGCGATGTATTCGACCGGGATGTTGACAGGAAAATTCCATGGGGTGATGACGGCATATACCCCTCTCGGA
>NZ_JBWAVA010000133.1:0-234 GCF_056121505.1 Paenibacillus sp. LS-5
TGCATGTCAGTTTTGACGTGGATTTCATCGATCCGTCGCTCGCCCCCGGCGTGGGCACGACGGTTCCAGGCGGCGCCACCTACCGCGAAGCCCATCTCGTAATGGAAATGCTGCATGATTCCGGCGTTGTCGGCTCGCTTGACATCGTTGAACTCAATCCGTTCCTCGATGATCGCGGCAAGAGCGCCATGCTGCTCGTCGATCTCGTTGCCAGCCTGTTCGGCCGGCAGATCT
>NZ_JBWAVA010000134.1:0-233 GCF_056121505.1 Paenibacillus sp. LS-5
TTCGGCCGAAACCGTTGATCGCAATCCTAATAGGCTTTGTCATTCCACTCGCTCCCCTTTGGCAATCCCCGTTGTGTCGGCTCCTGCCATCTTTTTCAATTCACGCCCGCGCCAGCCCGTTACTCCAACACGCCTGTGCCGCTCCTGATGTCGAGTCCCCGACGAAAATTGATCCAGGCTGGTGGCGCGCGAGCCGCGTCGACCCAGTCTGATGGCTTCGCTAGAACATTCGA
>NZ_JBWAVA010000135.1:0-233 GCF_056121505.1 Paenibacillus sp. LS-5
GAAGCCGCCTGAGTACCGCACCGGCAAGGAAGCGAAGAAATGGAATGGCCGCCGCATGGCGGCCATTTTCATGTCCGCTTCATGCGGTAGATGCGACGAGAGAACAGCCGCATTAACCATAAAGACAGGAAAGTCGGTCATTTATGCTTAAGAGTGCGTTAGCGGAAACCGGAAGTTGAAAATATGGCGTTTCGTCATTTGATTGTGTTTGCATCGCTTTTTGCCGCCATTCT
>NZ_JBWAVA010000136.1:0-233 GCF_056121505.1 Paenibacillus sp. LS-5
CGAAAATGACCTGCTGCAATGTGTACTCGGTCGAGACCGGCTTCTTGCCGCCATCCTTCAGCATGCGCTGCACGGCATCCTGTTCGGACACGCGGCTGCCGCCCTGGGACCGGTTGCGGGTGCCGAGCGCGCGGCCCCAGCCCATCTGCAGGCGGATATATTCCTTGAAATGGTCGTCTGTCACACCGGCCTTGTCGAGGACGCCGGTGAGCTGGGAAAGCGTCATCTTGTTG
>NZ_JBWAVA010000137.1:0-232 GCF_056121505.1 Paenibacillus sp. LS-5
CCTTTGAACGCCTCCGTTACTCTTTAGGAGGCGACCGCCCCAGTCAAACTGCCCGCCTGACACGGTCCCCGTACCCGCTTAGGGTACCAGGTTAGAACCTAGATACGATCAGGGTGGTATCCCAACGGCGCCTCCACAGAAGCTTGCGCTCCTGTTTCTACGGCTCCCACCTATCCTGTACAGATCGTACCCAAATTCAATATCAAGCTGCAGTAAAGCTCCATGGGGTCTT
>NZ_JBWAVA010000138.1:0-232 GCF_056121505.1 Paenibacillus sp. LS-5
GTCATGACCGGTTGCAGGCCATCGTCCGCCGCCTGGTGGATCGCGCGGTGAGTCGCGCCGATTTTTCCGGCGCGAACGTAGACGTGCTGGCCATGGCGGCGGTGCGCACCACGCGCGAAGCAACCGTCACCCAGGGCAAGGAAATCCTGCCCGTGATCGTCGGAACGCCGCTCAAGGGCGAAACGATCGATGGCGAACACTTCGACGGCAAGACCGAAACAGCCATATTTCC
>NZ_JBWAVA010000139.1:0-232 GCF_056121505.1 Paenibacillus sp. LS-5
TCGGCCTGCTGGCGCTGGGTGCCGGCGCGCTGCTGGGGGCGCTCAGCCAGGGCGTGGCCGTGCTGTTCGCGTCGCGCATCGTCGAGGGGCTGGGGTTCGTCTGCATCGTCGTGGCGGCGCCGGCGCTGATGCGCGAGGCCGCGCCACCCGCGCGCCTGAAGCTCGCGCTCGGCCTGTGGAGCAGCTACATGGCGCTGGGCATGACGATGATGCTGCTGCTCGCGCCGCAGCT
>NZ_JBWAVA010000140.1:0-231 GCF_056121505.1 Paenibacillus sp. LS-5
TGTAGTTGGCCTAACATGCCTGCCTGTCACGCAGGAGATCGCGGGTTCGAATCCCGTCGGTTCCGCCATTATCATGGTAGCAAGGTATCAGGGATTGAGAATCCTATATCTCGAAGTATAGAGTATCCACCCGATTCCGTGATTTTGCTAATTATAATATTGGGGATTAGCCAAGCGGTAAGGCAACGGACTTTGACTCCGTCATTCATAGGTTCGATTCCTATATCCCCA
>NZ_JBWAVA010000141.1:0-231 GCF_056121505.1 Paenibacillus sp. LS-5
GCTACACGGATGCCGCACTGGCGCTCGTCAACGGCTGATACCCGCGACGGGGGCGCTGCGCAATCAGCGCCCCGCCCTGCCTGTTTCGCCTTTAGTGAACAGCAGGCGTGACTGTTGAATTCCGGACAGACTGTCCAACATTTGTTGAATAGAAAAATCACATTATAAATCCGCCATGGATGATGCCAGCTTGACAGATGGTACGGTGTGAGGCCTATTTCACGCCGTTGC
>NZ_JBWAVA010000142.1:0-231 GCF_056121505.1 Paenibacillus sp. LS-5
GGGAACAGGACGTGCCATCGTGACCACGACAGTCGAGAAGCCTAGTGAGGCAGGGAAAAAGGCTGCACCTAGCTCACCGGGCCAGCAGTCCGACTCCGCCAAGCGGTCCAACGCAGACAAGGTGTCGCGTCGCCAGGTCGACAAATTCTCCGAGCGACGTGATCAACTCGCCGAGGCCGCACTGCAAACCCTGGCCGAATTGGGCTACGCACGCACGAGCCTGCGCGAAAT
>NZ_JBWAVA010000143.1:0-231 GCF_056121505.1 Paenibacillus sp. LS-5
TCGCGGGTCTCGGGATCGATCGAGATCGGACCGCGCGGGCTCTCCCACTTCTGCCCCTTCATCGCCTCGATCAGCTTGTCGCCATTGGTGTCGCCGCCGGTCTTCTTCAGGGCCTCGTAGATCAGATGGATGCCGTCATAGCCGCTCACGGCCATGAAGCCCGGACGGGTGCCGAAGGCTTTCTTGTAGGCGGCAACGAAGTCCTTGTTCATCTGCGAGGGATGGGCCGCC
>NZ_JBWAVA010000144.1:0-231 GCF_056121505.1 Paenibacillus sp. LS-5
TTTCCGCCTCGCCCGTCCCAACGAAAGAACGAGGAACGCCATGGACAAGAAGATGCACGACAAGGGCCTGGAAGTCCGCAAAGCGGTGCTGGGCGAGGCCTATGTCGAGAACGCGCTGAAGAACGTCGACGATTTCAACCGTCCGTTCCAGGAGATGCTCAACGAATATTGCTGGGGCACGGTGTGGGGCCGCGAGGAACTGCCGCGCAAGACCCGCAGCATGCTCAACAT
>NZ_JBWAVA010000145.1:0-231 GCF_056121505.1 Paenibacillus sp. LS-5
GTTCGATATAAAGCCGCAACGTTGCGCCCGACGTGCCTGTCCCGGAAAGACGCAGGACAATGCGCGATCCGCCGTTGAAGAGAATGCGGATGCCTTGATGCTCACTCACCGATTTGTCGACGGGGTCATGATAGGCAAAATCATCGGCCTTGGTGATCGTCAGTCCCTGCACAGTCTTGCCCGCAAGCGTCGGCAGCTTGGCCCGCAAGGCGTCGATCAGGCTGTTGGCCG
>NZ_JBWAVA010000146.1:0-230 GCF_056121505.1 Paenibacillus sp. LS-5
CTTTGTGCCTCATCCATATTTCGGATATCATAAGGGTAGAGCCCTTCCGTTTTGAGATGCGAGAAGAAGCTCTCCATTGAGGCATTGTCATAACAATTTCCTCGGCGAGACATGCTGATTCGGGCGCCAACCTTTGGCAGCATGTCGTGGTACGCATGAGACGTGTACTGGAATCCCTGGTCGCTGTGAACGATCAGTCCGGTCACGTCTTTTGTCTTGTTAAAGGCATT
>NZ_JBWAVA010000147.1:0-229 GCF_056121505.1 Paenibacillus sp. LS-5
GTCAGTATACTGTCAATCAACAAGACTAGCGGGAGCGCGCCCATGGAAGCCGTGAAGACGCCGGAACGCGAGGCGTTCTACAGGAAGATCGACGGCGAGAATCTCACCGCGCTCTGGACGGTGATGAGCGACCTCATCACGCCGGAACCACGAAGCGCCTGCCGTCCGCACCTGTGGAAATTCGACATCATCCGCGACTACATGACGGAGGCCGGCCGGCTGATCACCG
>NZ_JBWAVA010000148.1:0-229 GCF_056121505.1 Paenibacillus sp. LS-5
AGGCGGTCGTAGAGTTCGCTCGCGTCAAGATGACCACCCGGCTGCAGCGCCTCAAGAACGGCTCGACGCGGCGCGGTTGAGCGCAGGCCAACGGCGTTCAGTCGTGCCGCCGATTCGGTGGCGGGGGCGGTTGCGGGCATGTTTCCAGTGTAGCCCTTATTTTGAATCATTCAAATGAAGGGAGGAATTCCCAGCGCAATGCACACAGCCGTTGCTAAGCTGAGGAGTT
>NZ_JBWAVA010000149.1:0-228 GCF_056121505.1 Paenibacillus sp. LS-5
TTGCCAAAACCGAATGGAGCAAGCTCACTGCATCCCTCCTGCTCGCGAATGTGGTTTCGTGAGCAGGAGCGCAAAATGGATTCTGCCTGTTTTGCTCATTCCCTCCGAGCCAACGGCATCGTCCGGCGCGTGAAATCACCGAGCAGACCGGCAGGGTTTCTTGAAACTCATTAATTTCTTCTTCCCAACAGCGTGTTGACGGGTTGTCACCCGCGCCGGGCCGCCTCG
>NZ_JBWAVA010000150.1:0-228 GCF_056121505.1 Paenibacillus sp. LS-5
CCCCGGTCAAAACCGATGGCCACGAACAGCAGGAGCAGCGACAGGCCGGTGATGACCTCGGGCATGACCAGCGGCGCATAGATCATCGCTGAAAACAGCATCCGTCCCCGGAAGCGGGTATAGCGGGTAAGCGCGAGGGCGCCGAGCGTTCCCAGGATTGTCGCGACGGTCGCCGAGATCAACCCGACGCGGATGGTCACCCACGCCGCATCGATGAAACTCTTGTTG
>NZ_JBWAVA010000151.1:0-220 GCF_056121505.1 Paenibacillus sp. LS-5
GGGATTTCACGCAAGTGAGATCCAAAATAGAGAATGCAAATTCTCGTCAGATGTTTCAAAATGAGCAATCGCTCTTTTCAATATCTTTTCGGATGGTTATTTTCTCGGAGTAATCCGGGTGAAGTAATCGCTCGAAAAAACCTATTTGGAGAGTTTGATCCTGGCTCAGGACGAACGCTGGCGGCGTGCCTAATACATGCAAGTCGAGCGGAGTTATGAG
>NZ_JBWAVA010000152.1:0-205 GCF_056121505.1 Paenibacillus sp. LS-5
TTTTTCGAAGCTTCCGCTTCTCGAAATCGCTGCAAGATAAGATCAGTCCTCACAAAGGACATGCAGCTTAAGATGTACCAGGCTTGATCGCCTGAAAACTGAATCCGAAACGAATCTGCGTTTTATTATTTGGATAAGCCCTCGACCGATTAGTATTGGTCAGCTCCATGCATTGCTGCACTTCCACCTCCAACCTATCTACCTC
>NZ_JBWAVA010000153.1:0-203 GCF_056121505.1 Paenibacillus sp. LS-5
GGTAGATAGGTTGGAGGTGGAAGTGCAGCAATGCATGGAGCTGACCAATACTAATCGGTCGAGGGCTTATCCAAGAATTAAAACGCAGATTCGTTTCGGATTCAGTTTTCAGGCGATCAAGCCTGATACATCTTAAGCTGCATGTCCTTTGTGAGGACTGATCTTATCTTGCAGCGATTTCGAGAAGCGGAAGCTTCGAAAAA